>NZ_JAQWOO010000017.1 GCF_029245835.1 Algibacter sp.
CAGAAGCTTTGGGAACTTTCTTAGCAACCTGATTTCAGGGCTTATCGCATATAGCTTCTTGCCTAAAAAACCGTCTATTAAATTTCAAACTATAAATTCCAATCAAGTTTGCCTGTTTTAATAATCGAACTCAGGTTATTATGTTTTTTTCTTACTCCATATTAATTGTTATGGGGCCTTTTTAAACTAAATCACTTGAATTAATTTAAAACTTAAATTTGCGGATGATATATAACTGGGACAAAACTAACGCTAACAGAATTGCCCGCGTTAGGGATTGCAATGGATAGCCCACAGCTTTGGCGCCTTAGCGCTGAAGCGAGGACTTGGAATGAAAAGCCCGACCCCTTTTGGGGAACGCCCTAATAATAAAAACTAGTTTTCTATAAGAAGAAATTCCATACTACTCCGAAACGGATTGCTAAATCTCGATATGGGTATGTTGGTGCAGCATAGTAATTGTAGCCTGTAAAGGATGAATTGAAATGTTCGACTTTGAAATATATACGGGTTTGACGGATTTTTGCGTTTAAAAAATAGTCTAAGCGCGGAAAATCTCCAAATTCTCTATCGTTTTGAACATAGAATTCTGCCAATAATGGACTATAGGCATCCATGTAGTATTTGCTAAAGTAATTTAGGGTTACTCCGGTTTGCAAGAAAAGTGCTTTTTTAAACAAATGGCTTGAAAAGTAAAGGGTGTTTCTGGTGTTGATTTTTGGAACGTTTAAGACATTGTTGTGGTCTTGAACGTTTTGATACATTATTGTGTTGTTGATTGCAAATTTACCAAATTTTATCTCGTTCTCGAACTTCGCTCTTAGATAGGTTATTGTTTTATCATTTTGGAACGGGCTTACTTGCAATGTGGCTTCGTCTTGCTTGAAATAGACATAATCGTTTATTGTGGAATAATCTACTGTGATATTTGCTAGTTCTTTATACTTTAGTTTGAAACTAATTTGTTGGGTTTCAATATTATTAAAATTGTTTTGCCAATTATAACTTATATAATCACTTTGATATAGCAATGTATTATAGTTTGGTGCCTTTGAACTATGATTTATGGATGCTGATGCTGAAATATCTTCGTTTATATTAAAAACTGTATTTACTTTAAAGTAATTACCTTCAAAATCTCCTGATATATTGACTCCTAATTCGCCATTTAGACTGAAGCCTTTATATTGCTTACTATACTTACCGCCTACTGCGAAAACACTTCCTTTTAATCTGTTAACAATAGTGTTTCCATTAAGAACTACTAACTTATTGTACCCGTAATTATAATTGGTGTTGTTTAAATTTATCTGAATGTTCCCTAATACGTTATTATAAAAATCTAGTTGCAATTCGTTATAAAAATTCTCAACGGTTGTTTTATCAAATAAATTTTGATTATTAAAAGCTTCTCCAAAGAAACTAGTGTTTACTGATGTTTGGTTATACTGGTAATATTTATCTTCAAAAGACATTACGTGCTTTAGATCAAGTCGGCTTTTTGAAATAGAATCATTTAATGTTTGAGGAAGATACTTCTCTACTACTTTATTAAAAATATTGTAACTCTGGTCTAGATAGAAACGTTTTCCTATTAATATGTTATCTGCATTCTCAAAATTGACATCCAAAATAGGGCGTTCTAAAAACTCATCTTCTCCTGTTTCAAAATTCTCAACACTATCTTCTTGGAGTCCTCCGTTTTCTTCACCAAACAAATCTTGTGTTACAAAATGGGCACGGGCTTGATAACGCTTGTTTTTTGATGTATAATTTGATGTAAACCTGAAATTACCCGTACTTGTTATCATGTGTTGATAATTACCTATAGATCGCATCCCTTTATAAGCTATAGAGAAGTTAAATTGTGGTGATGTATTTACCGTAAAAAAAGAATCGGCTAGTTGACCTTGTTCAAAAGCTGTTCTGTAAAACAATTCGGTAAGTGGTGTTGGAACGCGATAATAATTAATATCCTCGATTTCCATATAATTAAAATGTCTTGCTCTTGCACCAAATTGCGGCATTGAGTTAGTGTTTTGGAAATTATGAGTTAAACTATTATAGGTTTGCCCCAAATTTGAAAAAGGTATTAAACCAAAATTATCTTTTCGGAGATAATTGAATTTATAGTCTTTTCTTATTGTTAACGAGGTGTCAACAAATGTTGTATCTCTATCCTTTGAAATAATTAGGTAGTCTTGGATTTTAGCTTTTTTAACTTTGGAACTTTCTGCGTCTAGTTGATTTGACACACTTTTTTTCTGTTTTTGCCCAATATCACGAACGGCAATACTATCTTGAGTAAGACTGTCAAAAGTATCTGTTTCATTAATCCGTTGAACTTTTTCAGGAATAGTTTGCCCAAAAACAACTGATGAAATACTAATAAAGAATAAGACGTAAACTAACTTTCGCATAAAATTTTAAAACGTTGCAAATGTAAATACAATATATGATAACGAAGTAAAATGGAAAAATTATTTATCGTTGAATAACTTTTTAATTTATTCTATAAAAAAACCCAGAGGATAAAATAAACCTCTGGGCTAAATTATTTTTATTTAATTACCGTTTTTTTAGCCGAAGAACAAGCCATAAACTCTAATTGATGGTTCATTTAGGCTTCTAAAAGTTCCTGACAGATTAGGGAATGAATTTGAATCACTAGAAAAAGTTCCTTGTCTGGTAAACTCTAAACCACTAGAATTTCCTAGAAAATTTATTAGAGGCAATACAGCAGGCTCCAAGAATGTAAAATTTGATGGTCCTAAATAAGTTAAGAATAATGTGCTGTCTGTTATAACTCCTCTCTCAAAACAATAAAACACATTGGCATTTCCAGCGGCTGATGCAAGTTGTAACACTAAAAATGTACCGCAATTATCACTTTCAAAATCTATTATTAATTGGTAGCCTGATACTGTCCATTGAGGACCTATGATTCCCTGAACGGCAAGCTGAACCTGGTCCATTAGCAAATCATGGTTACCACTAGTAAGCGGGTTAGCTCCTAAACTTCTTCTATACAAAAACCCATTTGGTCCCAACTCCTCTAATTCAATAATATCATTAGGGTTTAAAAAGGCTGGTGCAGAGTCAAATAAAATAGTTACTGTACTACCATTAACAGTAGATATGAAGCTATTTGACGGTTCATCATATATAAAATCCACAAAAGCTTCTTCTTCAAATTCGAGAGCTGGACTGATAGTTATCCCTTCTTCTGTGTAGGCAATACCAAAACTTAGCTCATTAATTTCAGTCTCAGAAAATCCGATTGATGTTGAAAAACGTGTAGCCTGATCATAGTTAAACTCATACCTTTCAGTATTTGTAGAATTGCTAATCTGCAAAACATGATTTATTGGTGTTGCAAGGCCTAAAGGCACAGAAATATTTGCAATTTGGCTTCTAATTTTAGTAACGGCAGCAATACTTTCCGTATCAAAATCTGTAAAATTGGTTGGATATAGCACCATCAAACCTGTCTCGCTATTTCTAATATCCCTAAAGGCAATAACGCCATTGTCATTACTAAAATATTGAAAAACGGAAGTTCCAAAAAAGCCAAGACCAGTTGGAAAGCCATTGATAACCTCAGTAACAGCTGTAGGATCTGTTCCCTTTGTAATATGGTTTCTTGTAGTAAACACAAGCTCTGTAGTTGTACCAAGTCTTACCTCATAACTTGAATTCTGAAGGGCAATATCATCATTAAAATCTGAGGTTTGCCTTACGGTGCCATCTGCATTAAATTGCATAAAAGTAGTGAACCCACCTCTTTCGTCATTCTTTGTAAAATACACGGCTTTGTAACCGTTGGTTTGAGATACTAGTAATTGTCTCAATTCATTGATTCCATCATCTACTCTTTCAGAAGGTGTTTGATCAAAAACACTCTGGTTATCATCATCACTGCATGAAGATAACACGAAAAAGGATAAAAATAAAAGTTTAAAAAAACTATTTTTTATTATAAATTTCATATTTATTTTTTAGTCATTAACTATATTTCTAATAAAGCTTGGTAAGTTAGTTCTCGTAATTCATAAAAATTTATATTAAATTTTTCTTGATAATACTCAACTATTAATTGTTCTTTTTGTCTTATGCTAGCTCTGGCTAGTGGGCTTGCAATACCATCAACCAATGCATCCCATTTAGTAGCGGATCGTATTAGCATGTAAGCTATCATTTCAACAAAATCTTCCCTAGGTTGACTTGATGCATATGCTGATATATAACCAAGCTCCCTAGCCTCTTCATTACTTCTGTCTGCCCATGATGACGTGTAATCCGCAGGATTAATAATATCAAAAGCCGGATCATAAGGCTCAATTTGATTTAGAATATGAGCATACTCATGATGAATAGTTTGTAATGGTCCAGTTACAGCAAATTGAACATCAAAATCGTTCGGTATATCTTCTTCATAAACTACAGTCCCAAAATCTAAAAGATCTATGTTAAATAAGGTTATTCTTGCTCCCTGCTCAGCTATACCTAATGTTATTGTGTTTCCTCCTGGATTAAAATTAAAGCCTCCTGAAAATATAAACTCTCTAGGCGCTATAGTTCTAATAAAGTTATCGCCTCCTAGTTGGTTATATGGTTCTATCCATACAGTTTGCAATATTTCAGCAAGCGGTCTAACGTTTCTTTCAAAAGGTGGATGAAGAAATCTATCCACTTCTGTATCATTTATGTCCCATTTATACTGTACGTCAATGTTGTAAGGGCTTACAAAACTTTGTCTTAACCATATATCTAGTTCGTTTAATATTGGCGTAGAAGTATCAATCTGAGATTCTTTTAAGCTAGGTTCACTTTCACAAGCTGTAAACAAATAACTGGTTGCAACTAACAAAAATATAATACCTGATAATTTGTAATATGTATTTTTCATAGATTAAATTTTATAAATATAATTATCTTGGGTTTTCTTCAATATTAAAGGCTTGAGCGTCTGACGGAATTTGTACTGCTCTTCTGTTATCATCTTTTGGCAATGTTAATACATCTATGGTATTCCCATTAACATTAGTAATTCTATGCAAAACTTCTATATTATGTCTTTTTACATCAAACCATCGTAATCCTTCATTGTAAAATATAGATTTCCTCATTGTTAAAATTAAATTGATATAAGGAAGACTATTAGATGGAATTGTATAAAATGGTGTATACTCATTATCATCGGTGAACACAAAATTACCGCTTGGATCCTCAATATCAGCTGCCGTTAAAATATTAGCTCCTGAATACCCTGAAGTTTTTGTTGAAAACATAAGATTTATATCTGAAACAGCGTTATCGTACTGTTGAAGCATGACATAAGCCTCTGCTCTATTTAGTAAAACTTCATCAGTCGTTAAAATCATATAAGTCACAAATGGTAAACCAATACCTGCTGCTTGATTGGTAAATCTAAAATATTCATTATATTTTATTAAAGTTAAACCTACATCACCACCATAGGTAAAAATAGAATAGGCCCATGGCAATCCCAAAGGACTGGTTCCTAATATATCTTGCTGTAAACTTCTAGTTAACTGATATCTTGCTAATCCGGAGAAAGACCCTCTTGCATAAACTGAACTGCCTGCAACTAATAATAAGTTAGACGGATCTACAGGTGCTGAATATTGAAATTGAATTGAACCCCCAGGCAATTGGTCATACAAACCATTAATATCTCTTAATACTGAAGCTTCTGCACCACCAAGAGCCACATTGCTATGATCTATTACTTTTTGCCATTTACCAAAATGTAAATAAAACCGAGATGCAAATGCATTAGCCGCTGCCTCTGTAAAATGAAATGCAGGAACATCATACTCATTTTCAATTAGAGGTAAGCCTTCCTCTAGATCTTGCTCTATTTGATTGTAAACTTCTGCAACAGTCCCTCTATCGTATTCTTTTATCAGAACCGTTTCTGGCTCCGTAACATATGGAATACCCAGATCTATATTTGCCGTATCAGGATTGTATCGTTTAGAAAAAATGCTTACTAACATAAAGTGTGCATATGCTCGACATAAAAGTGCTTCTCCTTTTTGAGCATTGAATTCTTCTCCACCTCCAAATTCTTCAATAGATGCCAATGCTTGGTTCGCATGTGCAATGGCAGCATAGGTATTGTTCCAATAGTTTGTAGGAGTATCTTCATCATCATCGTTCAAATCTCTCCAAAAGTACATTTCTTCGTTTATTCTATTATCTGATCGAGCTGCTGGACCTTTATCGTCAGCATTATCAGACATAGGCTCTAAAAAAGAAACATAACCGGCTTCCGGATAAGCTGCAACTAGTAATTCAGAAATTTTTTCAGGTGAATCTATTTGAGTTCTATTATCTGGTATTTCAGAAAGTACCTCATCACAACTAAAAATTAAAACAAGAAGTAATGATGGTATAAATTTTATATATTTTTTCATTTTTTTTTTTTTAAAAACCAACATTAAGTGTAAAAGTATAAGACCGTGTAATAGGAGAGGCTACACCACCGCTATTAAAAAACTCAGGGTCTTGACCTCCTAATTTATCATCAGAGTATAATAAAAATAAATTTGTCCCCTGTAAATTTAGACGTAACGAGGATAAACCTAAATTTTTAACCGTATTTCCGTCAAAAGTATATCCTAAAGTTATATTTTTCATTCTTACAAAATCACCATCAGCTACTCTTGCTGTTGAGTAGTTGTAGGCATTATAAGCTCTAGTAATACTGGTATTACCAACAGATTGTATCAAAGATTGAGAAGCAATGGCAGGTATATTTGTAATGTTCTCATCACCCGGCCGTTGCCAACGGTCTACAAACTCTCTAGGAAATACGCTTAAATCATTATATGTAGATGAGTAAGAAGGATCTAGGCGAATCTTATTTCCACCGGAGAATGACATAAAAAAGCTAAAATTCCAGTTTTTATATTTAAAATTATTTGCGAGCCCCCCAGTTAATGTTGGTAAAGAAGGCCCTTCATAAACTAAATAATCCAATATATCTTCGGTAGCTTGAAAATCTATTCCAGAAATTGGATCAATAGCCTCCCCAAATTCATCCTGACCTAAATCAAAAGTTGGAACACCAAATTCATTTAAACCATCAAATTTAAAAGAATATAAAGCATTACGTTCAGTACCTATGGCATTTCCGGTACCGTTAACTAAGGCAAAAGCATTAGGTCTTTGTTCTAAATCTGTTATTTCTTGATTGATGAATGAGATATTAAACCCAGAACGCCATTGAAAATTATCAGTACTCACATTTACTGAATTTATTTGAAACTCAATACCTTCAGTTGTCATTTCTGCATTATTTCCCAATTTAGTAAATTGTCCACCAATACCAGAAGTTCTCACTACATCTAATAAATCTTTACCTCTTCGAGAGTACACATCAATAACAGTTTGTAAACGCTCGTTAAAGAAACCAACTTCTAAACCTAAATTTAGCTCACGTGTTTGTTCATATGTAAGTTCAGAGTTTTGTAAATCTTCAATATCAATAAAGTTTTCTCTATCTTCTAAACTAAACCTGTCTGTTATTGAGTTTAAAAACACTGCCCTATTATTACTAGCAGCATCGTTTAATAAACCTGTTACACCGTAACTTGGTCTGAATACTAAACTTGATATGACATTAGAATTCTCAAGAAACTTTTCTTGATGCGCGTTCCAACGGGCACCAACAGAATAGGTTGGCAACCATCTTGAGCTTGAAGATTCTCCAGCTCTATTAGAGCCCTCGTAATTACCCGTAAGACTTAATACATATTTTTGATTAAAATCATAATTAACTTGCATAGCTAATGACACTTCTCGAGAACGTGTATCCTGAGAAAAAAAGTAGTCATCACCTTCCAAAATTGCCTTTCTTAGTATATCTGGGTCTGTGAATATGGCTCCACCTCTATCAAATTGATAACCATATCCGGTGTTTGAGGACGACGTTCTATCTGCATGTCTGTATTCTTGATTAAAATAGACATTAAGATTATGAACATCATTAAAAGTTTTGTCATACTGGAATGAATTCCTAAAAGTAAATGCTGTAAGTGTATTTTTATTTTCTGTTAGTATCCCCCCTACTGGAAGTACCACCCGAGCTAAGGCTATGGGATCATCCGGGTCATTAAATAAAAACGTGTTTGCATCTCTTACTATTTGGTTTTCAGCAGCTCTATAAGCAGACACCCTATTGGAATTAGCTCTTGCAGCATTTTCACCTAAATTTTGTACATATCTTGCAGAACCTAAAAAATTATATTTAAGGTTATCATTTATTTTATATTCTAACTGACCTTGAAATTTAATATCTGTTCTATTAATTTCCAAAGTATTAGTCGCTATTTCGTTAAGTATATTGATAGGTGCCCAATTAGCTCTATAATACTCTAAATCCCCATTCTGGTCTCTCGGTCTAAGTGCTCTACTAGTAGTTAACGAATAATTAAAAGGATTTATATCAAACTCTCTATTAAATGCTCCAAAAAAAGTATCATTTTGTCTTGCTAAAGTTCCTGGCGCATTTTGATTTACAATATTTGCACTTCCTAGTAATGTAAAGATTAATTTATCTTCATTAAAATGGAAAGAATTTCTGAAATTTGCTGTGATACGCCTTACCCTATCAGCAATAGACCAACCACCATCGGTAAAAAAACCTATGGAAGCATATGTTCTAGAAGATTCAGAGCCACTAGAAAAACTAATATTATGGTTTTGAGTTGGTGTCATATTATACAACTCTTTGAACCAATCTGTATTTGCTAGTTCATATTGTTGCAAAAATGACGCTCGTGCTTCTGGGGTATTAGGAATTCCAAAAGCCCCATTAGTTTCGTCAAAAACATTAATGGCATTTGCTCTGATGTTGTAAACACCTCCATTTCGTCCAGACAAAACGTCTGGATATTGCAAAAACCCTTTAGATTCTAACTCTCTATAAACAGAGATAGTTTCTTGAGAATTTAACAAATTATACTGCGCGTATCTAGGTCTATCGCGCATTAAAAAATCACCATTGTAACTAAAGGTTGGAGCTTGATTTTTTCTACCGCCCTTTGTAGTTATAACAATAACTCCATTTTGAGCTCTAGCGCCATATAAAGAGGTGGCAGAAGCATCTTTTAAAATCTCAAAACTTTCAATATCATTGGCGTTTAAACCAGCAATGGCAGAACTTAACAACGTATTCGGGTCACCAGACACCAAATCAGCAAATGATACATTTACAATTTGTTCTTGAATAACACCATCTACAATCCAAATGGGATCAGCATTACCAAGTATGGATGCAGACCCTCTTATTGTAATTCTAGGTGCTGCACCAAATGTTCCTGTTACATTTTGAACACTAACTCCAGCTGCACGACCTTCTAGTGATTGTGTAATATCAGGCAATCCAGCGAGCTCAATATCTTTGGCTTTTACCGATTGTGCTGCTCCAGTAAAGAGCTCCCTTTTCACGTTTTGATACCCTGTTATTACTACAGCATCTAAATTTTCGAGATCTTCATTTAAGGTTAAATTTAAAACGTTACTACTACCTAAAGTAACAAATTTAGTTTCCATACCAATAAAACTAAATTTTAGAATCTCACCTGATTTGGCATTGATAGAAAAATTACCATCAAAATCTGTGACAACACCTCTGCTAGTACCGTCTACAATAATAGTTACACCATTAAGAGGAATTCCTGCGGCGTCTAAAACTGTACCCGTAATTTTGTTTTCTTGAGCATTAGAAAATTGAATTGAAAACACCATTAAAAGTGTAATCAACCCGATCAATTTTAATTTCATACAATAATTATTTGAATTAGTCAGTTACGAATTTCTAAATATTATCTTAAATAACCAAAGAAAAAGCAATAAAAAATATTTAACAGAAATAAGCTTTCAATAAAAAAAATTCGACATGAATGTTAAAAATTTAAATAAAAACCATAAATCAGATAAAAAACATAACATTTTTTGCATTATCATTAATAAACTTATAGAAAAAGCTATGTATGCATAATAAATTAGATTTGAGTAATTATTGATATTTTAGCACCATGCTATTATCAAATCATTCAGGTTTTTTGTTAGAATGCGGAACAGATGAAGCTGGCCGTGGTTGTTTAGCGGGTCCAGTAACTGCTGCTGCTGTTATACTTCCTCAAGATTTTGAGAATTTAATTCTAAATGACTCCAAACAATTAAGTGAAAAGAAAAGAGCCTTTTTAAAACCTATTATTGAGAAACAATCGCTATGTTTTGGCATTGCTCATGTGTTTCAAGAGGAAATTGATAATATTAATATTTTGAATGCATCTATTTTAGCTATGCATCTTTCTATTAATAATTTACATGAAAAACCAAAATTCATCATTGTTGATGGAAACAAATTCAAGCCTTACAAGGATATTCCATTTGAGACTATAATTAAAGGTGATGGTAAATATTTAAGTATTGCTGCTGCTTCTATTTTAGCAAAAACAAACCGAGACTTATATATGGAAAAGATACATGAAGAATTCCCAATGTATAATTGGAAACAAAACAAAGGTTATCCAACAAAAGAACACAGAGCAGCCATAAAAAAATATGGTATCACAAAATACCACAGAAAATCGTTTAGATTATTACCCAACCAATTAAAGTTACACATATAAGTTTTTATCTTTGTAAAAATTAATACAATCCATGAGATTATTTTGTTTTTCCCTCCTACTTATATTTATTTTTGGTTGTTCAAAATCTAATCCAGAACATTCCAATCTTTTAAATTTTGTTCCTAAAAATACCTTTATAATTATTAAAGCCTCTCATAAAGAAAGCTTAAAGAGCAGTATTAACAATAGTGATTTTTTACAACAGATCTCAAAAACAACGATATATGAGAATTTAGAGCAGCAACTAAAACCCCTATCAAACTTAAATCCATCCCATGATATATTAATATGTTTTTCTAAAGATGACAACGATAGTCTTCATTATTCATTTATAACCAAGCTTACAAAAAACTTATTTGTTACAGATTCGTTACCAAACTATACTGAAGAAGTACTTGCTTTTGAAAATAAATCTATCATAAAATCTAAAATAGATAACGACATACTTTATAATGCAATAATTGATAGTACCTTTTTTGCATCTTCTTCTAAAACAATAGTTGATAATGCTTTCGATAACATTAATGAAGACCTAAGACTTAAAAAAATATACAATACTGCAAGTAACGACAAAACATTTTCGATGGTTTTAAAACCTAGTGTTGATTTTAATCCGTCCTTTTTTATTGAAGATTCTCTTACGTTTAATAGGTTCACTGAATATATCGCTATTGATGTTGAGTTGAATCAAAACGACACTTATTTTAATGGCATTACGAAAGCCACTGATTCTACTCAAAGTCTTATTAATATTTTTAAGAACACTATCCCTCAAGTTAATCAAATTCAAGATATTACCCCATCAAATAGCGATGGCTTTATGAGTTTTTCATTTGATGATTTTAAAACTTTTAAAGCTAACTTATCAAAATTCAATAAGACAGATTCCATACCAAATAACACGACACTTTTTGAAGCTATTATTGAAGCTGGGGTTATTTATGAAGATGAAAACCGTGCTATAGTATTAAACTCAACTGATGTTATAGCCACAAGTGATGCGCTTTTGGGAGAACAAACTGTTGCTGATACTTACAGAGAAATTGATATCTATAAATTTAGCGATTCTGCTTTATTTGCTGAAACATTCATGCCCTTAATTAGCGCCAATAACTCCAATTTGTACTTTGTTTTAGACAATTTTTTTGTGTTTGCCAATAATCTTGAAATGCTTCAAAACATTATTGCTAACTACCAAAACAAAACAACGGTAAGCCATACAACTAACTTTAAAGATGTAAAGAAAAAGCTTAGCGATGCGTCATCGTTATTGCAGGTTACAAACGCTTCAACATTAAAGGGTATTTTAAATAAAAATATTGCAAGAAACTCTAATTACTCATTAAACAGCTTCAAAACCTCAGCTATTCAATTTATTTACGACAACAATTTTGCTCACGTTAATGGCATTATTAAAAAGAATAAAACTAGAGCTTCTTTAAATTCGGTTTCAGAAGAATTAAATATTAAGCTTGATAAAGATATTTTAATTACTCCTCAACTTGTTAAAAATCATATTACCAAACAAAAAGAAATTGTTGTTCAAGATATAAATAACAACCTATATTTAATTTCTAATAAAGGAAAAATTCTTTGGAAAAAACAATTACAAGGACCAGTACTAGGGAAAATTGAACAAATTGATATATACAAAAACGGACGATTACAATTAGCATTCGCAACACCTAACCGCATTTATGTTTTAGATAGAAATGGTAAAGAGGTTAGACCATTTTCATTGAAGTTTAATGATGAAATCACGCAACCTCTTGCTGTTTTTGACTATGATAAACGAAAAAATTATCGATTACTAATAACCCAAGGAAAAAATGTTTTAATGTACGATGTTAAAGGAAAAAAGGTAAGGGGTTTTACTTTTAAATCTGCTAATAACACTATTATTTGCCAGCCAAAACATTTTAGAATTGGGAGTAAAGATTACATCACATTAAAAACAAAAAGTAAACTTTATATCCTAGACAGATTAGGAAAAACTAGAGTTAAACCGAAACAATCTTTTTCTTACTCAAACCAACACGTTTTTTTGTACAACAATACCTTTACAACAACTACTGCTGCTGGCGATTTAATTTCAGTAGATTCAAGAGGAAACGTTTCTTCCAGAAACTTAAATCTTTCTAAAAATCATCATATTGAAACGACTAGCAAAACTTTAGTTGCACAAGCCGAAAACAAACTCACTATAAAAAATAAAACTACCGAGTTAGACTTTGGAGATTATTCAAACCCAAAAATTTTCTATATTAATAATAAAATCTATGTTTCTTCAACAGATTTGCAATCCCACAAAATTTATTTATTTGATAGCCAGTCCAAATTACTTCCAAACTTTCCTGTTTATGGAAATTCAACAATAGAACTTGATAATATTGATAAAGACAATAATTTAGAGTTTATAACAAAAGGAGAACCCAATACCATAATTTTATACCAGATTAATTAACCGCAAGATATTATTACTGGCAAAAAAGTTAATAAATAAAATATAAATTTAACTCGTCATTTTTGTTGATAAAAAACTAATCTTTATCTTTAAGGCAGCTATTAATCAAATAATTACAAATGAAATTACTCAAAAATGCAACAAACATTCTCTTCTTTTTGATGGCATTTGTATTTATTGTTCCCAATATTGATGCGCAATCTAAACAAATAAAACGCCCAAAAAGCAAAGTAGGTATTTCTAGTGTAGATACCTTCGTAAAAGAATCATTTGATATTTATGGGAAAGTTTACAAATATGATGGAAAAGCGAAAAACAGACGGGTAGAATTTGTAAAAATATAAGCAATGAAAACAAAAATTATAATCTTAATCTGCGTGTTTTTTATAAGCTTCACATCAGTAAGTCAAAGTGCCTGTAAGGCCTACTACCCTTTTGAAAAAGGGGTTACATTTGAAATTACTAATTATAATAAAAAAGGTAAAAAAGAAGGTGTTGTTAACTATAAAGTTACTAATATTGATAATAATGTAGCCACCATAAAAACAACTATTTTTGATGCTAAAGGAAAAGAAATAACTACTTCTGATTACAAAATTACATGTGAAGGCAACACCATTTCGATTGATTTTAAGTCGCTAATAAATCCAGACATGTTTCAACAATATAAAGACATGGACATGGATATTACTGGTACCAATGTTGAACTTCCTAACGATTTACAAGTAGGGCAATCTTTAAAAGATGCCTATATGAATATGGCCATAAATATGGGAGGCATGACTATGAACATGAGTATTGATATGCTAAACAGAAAAGTTGATAAAAAAGAATCTATTACCACACCAGCAGGAACTTTTGATTGTTTTGCTTTAAGTTATGATAGCGAAATGAAAGTGGGGATGAAAATATCATTCAAAATTAAAGAATGGCTTTCTGAAGGCGTTGGTGTTGTAAAAAGCGAATCTTATAATAAAAATGGTAAACTCATGGGCTATTCAGAGCTTACTAGTTTCAAAAAATAAAGGTTTTTAACCTCTAAAAGCAAGTCCTCGAATCTTGAGCGCCAAAGTGTAATGCTTTGGTGCTCTTTTTTTGTATTATATTCAAGTTATTTTAATAGTATTGCAGTGTTAATAACACACTTATGATTTCAAGAAAAAACGCCTCAATTTCAAAATTCATCATCCATAAAGTTGGTAATAAATTTAATGACACTAAAAATGCTTTTTCAGAAAAGTTAGTCGATTTTGATGAAGCCAGTTACGATTTGATGTTACCTTTTTTATTAAAGCCTTTTGGAAATGTCGTGCAGAGTTACCGTTTTAATCATCATGCTAACATTTCATTAAACGAAATTAATAGCTATTGCACACAATTGTTTAATGATGAAGACGAATTTGTAGAAATCTCGAAACACATAGTAACCCATCTCTATGAACAATCTAGTTCTGCACAAATAAAAACAGGAGATGTTTTAGTGGTTTTGTTTGATGGGATTGAATTTAGAGACATGACTACCAATGCTATTGGTATTTTCAAAATAGAAAGTAAAGTGAATTTCTTTCAAACCTATCTAGAAAATAAAAGTTACGACGTATTAGTGCAAAAAGGAATCAACTCAAAAAAAGTAGATAAAGGCTGTTTAATTTTGAATCAAAATGATACGGAAGGTAACATCATTTTAAGTGTAGACAACAATAGTTATGATGCGCAATATTGGATTAATCATTTTTTAAATATCAAGTATGCCGATGATGCGAACAGCCATACTCAGCAGTATATTGAACTATGCAAAGACTTTTCAACCGAAATTATAAAAACCAGTTATGGCGCTCAAGAGCAAAACACGTTTTTAGCCAAAACTATTGACTTTTTTAAAGAAAATGAAGTGGTAAATGTAGCCCGATTTAAAGAGGAACTATTTGAAGACGAAAAGCATATTAGAGAATTTGAAAACTATAAAAAAGAATTTGAGGGTGAACAAAATCTGGTTATTAGAAATCAGTTTGATGTTGCAGAAGCTGTGGTAACAAAAGAAAAACGAAAAA
Source organism: Algibacter sp. (assembly GCF_029245835.1). Taxonomy (GTDB): domain Bacteria; phylum Bacteroidota; class Bacteroidia; order Flavobacteriales; family Flavobacteriaceae; genus Algibacter_B. Next base: position 15,186 of record NZ_JAQWOO010000017.1, read on the forward strand.
TAAAAACCGATATAAAACTAGACACCCATATTCAAATAAAGTTGGATATTGATGCTCCTGATGCCTCAAGCGAATATTTAGAGCGTGGTTATGACGATGAAAAGAAAATGCATTATTACAAGGTGTTTTTTAATGCAGAAAATTAATAAGAATCTTTATAAATTAACTTTATAACGCACAAAAAAAAGGCGTATCACTTTGTCTTTTTTTCTTTTTCAGTAACTTGTGTCTGCAAAAAAACACGAGTATGTCAAAAGATAATAAATTCAACTACGATGCAGAACTATCAAAACTACACACCGAGTTAGTGCATCTTCAAGAATGGGTAAAAAATAAAGGTTTAAAAGTGGTGATTGTTTTTGAAGGCAGAGATGCTTCAGGAAAAGGTGGCACTATAAAGCGTTTTACCGAACCTTTAAATCCGCGTGTTTGTAAAGTCGTGGCATTAGGTGTTCCTACGGAAAGAGAAAAAACACAGTGGTATTTTCAAAGATATACGCAATACTTGCCAGCTGCAGGTGAAATTGTTCTTTTTGACAGAAGTTGGTATAATAGAGCAGGCGTTGAAAAAGTGATGGGGTTTTGTACAGATGCTGAGTATAATGAATTTTTAAGATCTTGCCCTGAGTTTGAGCGCATGCTAGTACGGTCAGGAATTATTGTTTTAAAATACTGGTTTTCAGTAAGCGATGAAGAACAAGAAAAGCGTTTTAAGAACAGAATAAGTAATCCATTAAAACGTTGGAAATTTAGCCCAATGGATTTAGAATCGCGTTCTAGATGGTTAGAATACTCAAAAGCCAAAGACAACATGTTTGCTCATACTGACACCAAACAAGTGCCTTGGTATGTAGTAAATGCAGATAACAAGAAGAAAGCACGTTTAAATTGTATCAGCCATGTTTTAAGCAAAATTCCTCATGAAAAAATGGATTTAAAACCTATTGAGTTACCTGAATTACCAGATTATAAAGCGTATGTGCGTCCGCCAATAGATTATCAAACTTTTGTGCCTGAGAAGTACTAAACCATCTGGATTTGTGAAATTTACTACTTGCTTTCGATGATTTTTAAAATTTTCACTACCCTTCGGTTGGGTCAAATTCTGGTAATCCTCAAACACAGTATTCAGATTTTGAAATTAGATGGCCTATTCCAACTTCTGAATTACAGATTAATAGTAAATTAATTCCTACCACAGGCTATTAAATAATTTGTAATTAGTTAAGAAAATCAGGTTTAGTGCAATTTATTAAACCTGATTTTTTATAATTAATTTTTTTAAATTGAAGATTTTAAAATAGGTTGTGTAATAAATTCTTTTTCCAATAAATTTCAGATTTCCCTTTGAATTTAAGTCAATATGCAATAAAAAAAACAATAGGAAAAGGAAATATAAGACAAATAAAGCTACAATATCGAAGCAAGAGATTAAAGCAACAGCTAAAAAAATACAAGCTATAAAGAGTAGGAATAAACGTTGCAATTAGACCAAGACCAGTGTCACGGAGCAGTCAACAAGGGCAGTAAAAACACCTCGATAAATATGCACTAATTTTGCGAGGTGCAATTAACAGTGTAAAATGTGTCATTATTAGAAAAAAAGTGTTTATAAGAGGTAATTCTGCGTGCAGCAGGCAATTGCATACCATCACTTAGTATATAATTTCGTAAAGGATTGTGGGTTTCAAACCTAGCAAAAAAGCACAAAAATTGAGACGGGTTTAATGCTAGAAAATCTCCTTAAAAAGGCGCTTTTGAGTTAATATTTATTTTTTTGAGAGCTTTGTGCAACTATTACCATTGTTGTAACACGTTTTATTCTTTAAAAACACTTAAATCCCATTTATCCTTCCATTTCAATTCAATTTTGTCATTTACTAGATGGATTGGTAACCAAATATACCTGCCGTCTATTGGATTTTCAGGAGTCCATCGATCAGCCATGAATATGAATGCATCTTTTTTACCTTGGACAGTAAGAATATAGGTGCTTTGCGAATTAAACGTAGTTGATGAATCTGGACCTATACAAGGATTTCCAATTTCTACCCATGGACCAAATATATCATCAGCACTGGCTGATCTGGCAGTATTTGGAGACCACCCCGTACAGTCAGAAGCCATGAAATAATATTTTCCTTTACTGGTCTTTAGAATAGTTGGTGCTTCCATGTATCTGTTACTATAAAACCTGGCATATCTGCCAGAATGAGAAAGATAGTCATCACTTAGTTCAGCTATATGCAAAGTACTGTTCTCTTCAGAAGAATATAGGTGGTATGCTTTTCCATCATCATCTACAAATAAATTCATATCTCGTGCCATTTGTCCATTCTTAAAATCTCGTCCCAAAATATTTAATGAATCTACGTGAGCAGGAAGACAACCTTTTTCTCCACAATAGTTGCCTTTAATAGTATCTGATACAGGAAGTTTATGATATTCCTGCACATTAATTGGCCAACTGCTCTTGTTGGGTCTTACTGACTCAATGAAAATAAAGGGTCCTGTTGGATTATCAGCAACAGCCACACCAGATCTTGCAGCCTTATATCCCTGCTCTTTTAGTTCCAAGTGAAACCACATGACAAACTTTTTTGTTTTTTCATTATAAATCACCTTAGGCCTTTCGAGAATGCAACCCTTTGAAATATCAGAGTTGGAATCTATACTATCTACTGGCAAAGCAATTCCTTCATCCTTCCAGTTATATAAATCTTTTGATGAATAGACATGAACTCCTACTTGCGCCGTATTTCCTATTTTCCCTTCAACCTTATGTTCTCCATACCAATAGTACTTTTGATTATAAAACATGATGCCTCCTCCATGAGCATTAATATGGACATCATTATTGTCTTTCCATTCTTTTCCCGGATTGAAAGTGTTATATCTTGTTTTAGGGTTATTACAAGAAAACAAAAGAGTTAATCCCAAAGCAAAAATTGTTAGTTGTTTCATATATAATATAATTTTTAAAATGTGCTGTAATACGATTGTGTTTGTTTAGTTGCGTGTTTAAGCAATGAGTTATATATAATTTAAAGTTTCGTTTATTCAGGTTGATAATTTATATTTATTGTTGGATCTTGAGCATTAACCGTTTCTTTCTATGCCTCTAAAAGCTGATTTAATTCCTTTACTTTTTAACGAAGCCTCCATTTGGTCACTAGACGCTTCTTTTTGACGACAACTCATTATTGAAATCAAAAGAAAATAAAATACTAGATTATTATTTATTATTGAAGGTTCCGGGTTGTTGCACTTAGCTCAGTTGTATTTTTATAAAATTAAAGAATGTATTATACATATCTATCTCAAATACTATCTACTACAAATCAAAAATTATCATTAATCATAATATTTTCGTCAGATGTGAGTATAGATTTAGAGTGTTATGATATTCATATTTTTTAATTCCGTTTTCCGTGATAAATTCTAGTTTAAATTATCTTGAGCCTTGAACGCCAGAAAATCTGAGAAACTCATTTGGCGAAGGTAGACAGCAAACCCAAAAGTCATATGAAAGCGAAACGGCTAATTTGAGTAGAACCAATATTTGGCAACCTAATCCAGTTTATTGAACTCAGAAAAATCAATACTTTTGGTATTGAGAAATCTAATAAAGTGATGCACCTGTCTGCTAAGGCTTATAACCTGAAAAAGCACTTAAAATTCTTTACGAAAACTGTGAAGAGTGATGCCATAGGTTATTATGTTTCACAGTTAAAAAGCTATTTACACGTTAAAAAGGGCATTTACCATGCTTCAAATTTTAATAATAAATGGGATTCTCAATAAACAAAACCACCTTAAAAAGCCATTATTGAGTTAATATTTTTTTGAGAGACTTGCGCAACGATTCCCATTGTTGGGTGTCGTTATTTTTTATTCAAATGATCAATAGCTTCGGCAAATTTTTCTCCCAAATCAATGTATCCACTACTATCGTAATGATATGGGTCAGAGTATTTGTAATACCTAGTACTCCTTACCACAGCAGCATTTTTATCAGTTGAGGCAAACTTTTCTTGTGCATATTGAACTAAATCACCATACTTCCATACTTTTCCATCTTTGTTATTCCAAGAATCTGATATTTTACCTATGGCTACAGGTAAATCATCTGTTCGAAAGGTGGCTCTAATTAGGCCCATAAGACGCTTTAAGTTATCATAATAACGTAGTGCGATTTGTTCATTAAGAGCATCGCTTTCTCCTTGCATCCATAGAATTCCACTAGGTATTAATTTATCAATTCTTCCATTTTTATCAATATCATATACATTTAAGGCATTTCTTATCGTTTTTAGAAAGTGGTCATATTGATTAATTCCTGTCTTTCCTCTATAATCTGGTTCCCATGAGCCAAAATAACGAGCAGCTAAGCTATCAATGGATGTACCTGCTCTTGAGTATTTAATAATCGCAATTTTTTCATTAGGGTATAATTTTTTCATTTTATAAGCAAATGAAAGCTCTAGTCCGAATCTATCAGAAAGATTATTTTTTTTTCCATCAGACGAAAAATCTTTACCATGTCCAGGTTTCAGTATTTCCCATATTCCTTGTCCACCATTTTGTTTCTCGTCTGCTGCAGGGTTACCATGAAAAATCCATACATTTTTCAAATCAGATTCTAAAGATTTTGGTAAATCCGAATTATAACCATATCCATCCATATTAGATTGACCGCCAAGAAAAAAAAGTCTAAATGTATCTTTCTCTAATTGTTGACAGATTACTATAGATGGAAAAAGGCTTAAAATTAAAAAAACTAATAGGTTCTGTTTCATTTTTGGTTTTTAATTGGTTAAAACGTATTTCTTAAGTATGTATCTAAATATCTTTAAATAGAAAAAGACGAGAACTATAACGCCTTTTATAATAACACTTCCTTACTCGCTCGAGCTCTCTCTTTCTATGAACAGCGCACAACTAAATTCACAAGTCCTGAAGGCAACGCACAGAATGACCAAAGTTCCAATCGCCGTTACCACGGGCCATCATGCTGCGCTTCTGGTAGAAGCCGAATCCCCGAGCATCAGTGCTGTCGCGAAGTGAGCTAGACCAGAAAATACCGTTTTCTCCGAGATAATCATAATTGCCACTTAAATCTCGCCATCCAGCAAGGAGAGCAGCAAAACCGCTATTTCCTTCCTTCATTAAAGCGTGATAGGCTTCCTTTGGATTGCCAATATCTTTTCCTGTTTTCCAGTCGTGATACCCTCCATATTGAATAGCAAGTTTTTTCCAATCTTCATCAGAGGGCAATCGCCAATTATCCCCAAGTGTTAAGCAAGCTTCTTTTGCAGCCTTCCATTTGTAAAAACGCCCGTATATTTCACAATAATTAGAATCATTTTCATAACACCAAGAATTATCCACCTCTACATTCAAATTTCTAGTTAACCACTTCTTCCCATCATCCATCACTTTCCATGTGTAAATTGTACCTTGATGATCAAAACTACCCATATCACCAATATCTAATTCTACTTCCTTCATGATAGCCTCATCAGTTGAGGAACTTTCTTTTTCAATAGAATTGTTTGTTGGCTCAGTACCTTTATTATTTGAACCAATTATCTGTTCTATTGTATCTTGACCCTCAAGAACGGAGACTCCAATAAAATATCCTCTTATCTCATTTCCAAAAAGGACCAATAGTATTGCGATTAATATAACGAAACCACCTATGTAGGATACTTTTACAGTGCCTTTATCTTTTGATTTTGAAACCTGAATCTTTTTCATAATGTTATTTTTCTTCGCATAGTAGGCTTTGTTGTATAATAATCTTGACTAATTACTAAAATTGAATACATTTATTTTTAAGATATTATTGTATTTGCTGTATTTTCATAGTGTTATCTTTTTGAATAATACATTTAGAATTATGGATTTGTAGACCATAGCGCTGCGCTTTTAAGCATAGCTCTTCTTGGAAGTTTTAAACCTGCAACAATTAATTCCGCAAAATCTTCAGGCTGTAGTGTATTTTCAGAGCCTTTATCTAACATTCCCAATTCAATAGTCATATCTGACTCTATAGTACTAGGCGTTAACGTATTTACTCTAATATTGTTTTTACGAACTTCTTTCATTAATGATTCAGACATACCAATAACCGCGAATTTTGATGCACAATATGCTGAAATATTTGGATTTCCATTTAATCCTGCCGTAGAAGACACATTAATAATATCACCTTCATTTTTATCTATTAAGTACGGTAAAACTTCTTTGGTTACATAATACATACCCATAACATTAGTTTGAATAATTTCACTCCAAACACTAACCTCCATCTCATTAAAAGAACCAATAGCCGCAATTCCCGCATTATTAACTAAAATATCAACACCACCTAACATATCCACAATACTTTTAATATGGCTTTTTACTTCGTCATAATTCCCAACATCGAAAACTGAATATATTGCCTGAACACCAAGCGCCTCCAATTCAGAAACCGTTTCTTTTAAAACGCTTTCCGTTCTTCCTGTAATGGCAACATCAATGCCTTCTTTGGCAAATGCTATGGCTGTTGCTTTTCCTAATCCCCTTCCACCTCCGGTTATGATTGCTTTTTTATGTTTTAAAATACTCATTTTTACCTTTTTTTAATTTTCTTCTGTCCAGTAATCTAATACCAAAACGTCTGCTATAATTGGACCTATTTTTTTTACCATATCTAAATGCGCTTTATGAAATAAGTAAATTTCTCTAGCATGTTCATCATTAAAAGTTAAGGTGAAACAATGTGTTAAACCTTTACTGTGGCCCTCAGTACTGTCATTTAACCCCCATTCTAGGTTAGCAATTTCTGGGATTTCATTTTTAAGGTTTACAAAGGCATTAACTGCTTCGTTAATTCCCGCTTCGGTAGCATCTTCTTTATATTTAAGGTTTACCATATGCCTTAACACTTTTCCTTCTCTATTAATTTTTGGAGCAATTTTGTAGGTTGCTATCTTTTTTAAATCAAACCTATTAGAACCTGCAATTAAGAAGGTATTATCTTCAATTTTATGAGATCTTAATCCGAGATAAATTGAAAAACCTGTGTCTAAATAATTGATAGGACTAAGCACACCTTCTTTGTTTAGCTTTAGTAGTTGAACACCAGCATCGTCTTTTGTACCCACTGCTATTAAAGCTTCGTTATTATCTATTGAAACAATTTCAATTCGTGTATGCCCACGTAATTTTGTGGTTTCATCATCTTTTAGAACAAAATGCGGAACCAAAGCTCCTTTTTTGTTCACTTTAAAAACACTTACACCATCACCATGATACACAAAGTCTGGGTTTTTTATAAAACCATTTCTCGAGTAATATTTATGATGTCTGTGACCTACAATAATATATTTGTCATCTCCTAAAGTCACACCTGTTAATGGGTATGCACCTGTTAAATACCTGTTAGTGGTATTATCGCCTATGTTATTTACATTTTTGAACGTACCATTTTCATAAACTCTAAAACTACTCACACCATTATCCTGAAAACCAGTTGTATACAAAAAAGACTTTCCTTTAATTTTATGAGTGTACATACCAATGATACCATCCGTATAAATGGTTTCATCGTCTTTCATAGACTGTACATGCGTTAATTTTCCATCATCATGTATTTTAAAACAACTTAACCCAGGAGTATCTTCCAAACCACCAACAAAAAGGTATGATGCTTTTTTCATATGCACTACATGTAGGGTTATATTAATTTTTAAATACGTTTCATCTGTATCTTCAAATATAGCAACACGTTTTAACGATCCGTTTGTTAAAATTTCAAAGGTCTCAATGAGATCACCGTGTTTGTTACCTAAAAACAAAAAGTCTGTACCATTAATATTATCGGCAACCATACCTCTTACAGGTCCTTTTTTCTTGTAAAGCTCATGGTTACTAATTGAGGTAAGAATACCTTCTTTATCTAAACTAAAAACATCTACATTTCCATCGCCTCCGGCATAGACATAATGAGATCCATTTTTTTCATAGCTTATAATAGAAACCGTATTGTCTCCAGATATATTTTTGAAATCTTTTCTGTAAAGCATCAAATTATCAGAAACTTGCGAGAAGCCTATTTGAGATAAAAGTAAGATACTAAAAAGAATAACACTTTTTATATGACTCATAATTTTAGTTTTTTATGTTTTTTTAATTATTCTATAATGGCTTTTGCTCCTGCAGTAGCAATGTCATGATCTTGTTCTATAGTGCCTCCGCTAACACCAATAGCTCCAATAATGGTTCCATTTTCATCTTTAATAGGAACACCTCCGGGAAAAGTCATAAGGCCTCCATTAGAATGTTCAATATTATAAATGATGCCTCCTGGTTGGGTAAGTTTACCTAAATCGCCTGTAGCGCTATTAAAATACCTCGCTGTTTTCGCTTTTTTAATAGCTACATCAATACTTCCTAAATAAGACTCATCCATGCGGATAAAAGCTTTTAAGTTTGCTCCAGCGTCAACTACCGCAATGTTTACTAACACTTTTGAATCTTCAGCATATTTCTTGGCTGCTAAAAGAGCTTTTAAAGACTCTTCATGTGTAATATCGTTTGATATTTGCGCATGTAATGCACCTACATTTAAAAATATTAATAAGGTTAAAACCTTAATATTTTTTAGAATTGACTTAGTCAATGGATAAGATATTCTTTTCATCGTTTATTTAAATTTTAATGAAAGCAAATATCTATAATGACTATGAGAAAAATGTTGAACAAGTTCAACTAGCCAAAATTATTTTTCGGTTTTTTTAATCTTACTTAAAAATTCGTGACGAATACCTAAATAACCGGCTATTTGTTTATCAGTAAGTTTTGAGGAGATATCAGGATACGTTTTTATAAAATAAAAATAGCGTTCTTTGGCTGTAAAAGCATGATTGCGAATTAATCGTCTTTGCCATGAAACCAAAGCTTTTTGAGACATAATACGAAAAAGTTTTTCCACTATAGGAATTGAATTATAGAGCATCATTTTGTCCTGCCGATTAATCAAAAGGACTTTACTATCTTCTAGGGCTTGCATGTTCAAATTGGATGGTATTTGATTCATAAAACTATCAATATCCATGAGCCACCAATCTTTGGCAGCAAAATATAAAGTGTTTTCATTTCCCTTTTTATCTATGGTGAAAATTCTAAAACATCCCTCTAATACAAAGCCTTCAAATTTACAGATACTACCTTGAGTTAATAAAAATTCTCTTTTTTTTATTTCTGTGGGTTTAAAGTATTTACAAACTAAATCTAATTCTTTATTAGAAAGATTTAAGTTTTTATTTATGTTTTGTATTAATAAACCGTAAGACATTGTTTCTTTGAAAAATAAAAATCTTAAAAAAAATAACGTTCACAAAAAGCCTTTCAGCTCTAAATAAATGTAGCTTCAAAAAGCGTTTTAAAGTGCTTTAATAGCTTTTGTTTTAATTCGTTTTCGTCTATTGATTTCTTTCCTAATTCTACATTAAGTGAAGTTACTGCTTTACCACGAATCCCACAAGGAATCATTAAATCGAAATACCCCAAATTGGCGTTTACATTAAGAGCAAAACCATGCATCGTAACCCAACGACTAGCACGAACGCCCATGGCACAAATTTTTCTAGCAAAAGGCGTCCCTACATCTAACCATACTCCCGTTTCTCCAGGACTACGTTCTGCCCTTAGTCCATATTCAGCAAGCGTTAGAATTATCATTTCTTCTAAAAAACGAAGGTATTTATGAATATCAGTGAAAAAATTATCTAGATCCAGGATAGGATAGCCTACAATTTGTCCAGGTCCGTGATACGTAATATCTCCGCCACGATTGACTTTATAAAAGGATGCGTTTTTAGCTTTTAATTGCACTTCGTCAACTAACAAGTTCGACATATCACCACTTTTACCTAAAGTATATACATGTGGATGCTCGACAAACAAAAAATAGTTTTTGGTTTCAAAACCTGCTTCCTCTCGCCTATTTTTAATTTTAGTATCTACAATACCTTTAAACAATTGTTCTTGGTAATCCCAAGTTTGTTTGTAGTCTTTGAGGCCTAAATCTTGAAGTTCGATACTCTTATTCATGAAAGGCAAAAATACATTTTTTATCACGCAAAGGCGCAAAGGCGCAAAGAAAAAGGCGCAAACTAATTCCTGTAGATTAGTTTTTAGGGTTATTAAGAATAACTAAAGCAGCAATTACACCTGGAACCCAGCCACAAAGCCACAACAAGAATACGATAATGATAGAGCCACAGCCTTTATCAATAACGGCTAAAGGCGGGCAAATAATAGACAGCAAAACTCTCCAAAAACTCATGATTTAATTTATTAAGATTGATGATTTACTAATTTGACGTAAAAGTATATAATTTGTTACAATGCGTGTTAGGGATAGAAATGAAAAGCCCACAGAGAGGCACGAACGAGGACTTGTAATGAATAGCCCGACCCTTGTGGTAACACCCAAAAATTTCATAAATCAATAGACGAAAATAGGAAATCAAATGTTTATCTTTGTGCCTTAAATATTTTCATATAGTATTTTAAAATATGTCACAATTATCTGAGCAAGAGCTTGTAAGAAGAGAAAAACTAGAAAAATTACGCGAATTAGGCATTAACCCTTATCCTGCTGATTTATACCCCGTTAAAGACACATCAAAATCTATTAAAAAAGATTTCAAGGAAGGAAATAAGGTGATTATTGCCGGCCGCTTAATGTCTAGACGTATACAAGGAAATGCTAGTTTTGCTGAGTTACAAGATGCAGAAGGACGTATTCAAGTGTACTTTAATAGAGATGAAATTTGTACTGGTGATAATAAAAGCAAGTATAATGATATTTATAAAAAACTGCTAGATATTGGTGATTTTATTGGTATTGAAGGTGATTTATTTACCACTAAGGTTGGTGAAAAAACGGTGATGGTGAAAAACTTTACTCTATTAAGTAAAGCACTTAAACCGTTACCACTACCGAGAACTGATGCTGAAGGAAAAGTGCATGATGCGTTTACCGACCCAGAGCAACGTTACAGACAACGCTATGCAGATTTAGTCGTAAATCCGCAGGTTAAAGAGGTGTTTGTAAAGCGCACTAAATTGTTCAATGCCATGCGCCAGTTTTTTAATGATGCTGGGTATTTTGAAGTTGAAACTCCTGTTTTGCAACCTATTCCGGGTGGTGCAGCGGCGCGCCCGTTTATAACACATCATAACGCTTTAGATATTCCGTTATACATGCGAATTGCTAACGAATTATATTTAAAAAGATTGATTGTTGGTGGTTTTGATGGGGTTTATGAGTTTTCAAAAAACTTTAGAAATGAGGGTATGGACAGAACACATAACCCTGAGTTTACTGCCATGGAAATTTACGTAGCTTATAAAGATTACAATTGGATGATGGATTTCTGTGAGCGCTTATTAGAATATTGCGCTATTGCTGTTAATGGGACTACGAAAGCTACTTTTGGAAAACATGAAATTGATTTTAAAGCACCTTACGCCAGAGTAACAATGGCAGACTCTATAAAACATTTTACTGGTTTTGATATTACTGGAAAAACTGAAGATGAGATTAGACAAGCAGCTAAAGATTTGGGTGTTGAGGTTGATGCAACCATGGGCAAAGGGAAGCTGATTGATGAGATTTTTGGTGAGAAATGTGAGGGTAATTATATACAGCCAACTTACATTACAGACTACCCGAAAGAGATGAGCCCTTTATGTAAAGAACATCGAGATAACCCTGAATTAACAGAACGTTTTGAGCTTATGGTTTGTGGTAAAGAAATTGCAAATGCTTATTCTGAACTTAACGACCCTATTGACCAACGTGAGCGTTTTGAGCATCAATTAAAATTGGCGGCAAAAGGTGATGATGAAGCAACCGAATTTATTGATCATGACTTTTTACGTGCTTTAGAATACGGTATGCCACCAACATCTGGAATGGGAATTGGTATGGATAGATTGATTATGTTTTTAACAAATAACCAATCTATACAAGAGGTTTTATTCTTTCCGCAAATGCGACCAGAGAAAAAGCCTTTAGCTATCAGTGATGATGCTAAAGCAGTTTTTGAAGTTTTAAAGAAAGTTGAAAAATTAACTTTGATTGATTTAAAGTCGCAGTCAGGTTTATCAAATAAAAAGTGGGATAAAACCATTAAAGAATTAACTAAAAACAATCTGGCAAAGGTTGAGAAAACTGATGACGGCTTATTTGTTGGTGTAGTATAGAACTAACTAAAATCCAAATATTAAAAAAGCCAGTAATTTTAAAATTACCGGCTTTTTTTAACTAACCAAACTAACTAAACTAACTAAACTCATTACAAATAGAGTCAATTATTTTGATGTGTAAAAACCTTTTAGGAATGTTTAACAGTAACTATTCGTTTTTTAATTTTTCTTTAAGAGTTTACGATTAGGTATGTTAATTTTTTAAGAAAATAGTAAGTTTAGTTTAAACTAAAACCTTTTTATTTAGTCTACACCTTAATAGTTTTTAACGGTTTAATATTAAATAAGTTGTTATATTTATTTAAAAAAAAAGCATCTTAAAGCATGATTAAAAAAATAGTCTTAGTCGTTACGATTATCTCGTTTCTATCTTTTACTCTAGTTAGTAATTTTAGAGAACTTGTCATTGAAAAATTAGCAAACTATACTGATAATTATCCTGAAAAAATATATGTACAAACCGACAAACCTTACTACGCAGCAGGAGATGATATTTGGTACACCGCATATTTAGTTAATGGTACAAGCCATAGAAAATCCAATATTAGTAATGTTATTTATGTTGAACTGATAAACGACCAAGACAGTGTTTTATTAAAAAAGCAACTTTACACTAATGATTTGAGTGCTAATGGTGATTTTAAAACAAGGAAGAATTGGAAGCCTGGCAACTATTCGCTTAGAGCTTACACAAACTATATGAGAAATAATGGTACGGATTATTTTTTTCAAACTAAAATCCCAATATGGAATATTTCTGAGAAACCCCTCCTTATAGACGATAATATAAAACTAACAGAAATAGAAACGATTAAAGCCTCTTCAAATAGGCCTCCTGAAATTGGTTTTTATCCTGAAGGGGGTTATTTAGTCAACAACCTATCTTCAAAAATTGGCATAAAAGTTAAAAACATAATTAATGATAACTTTAAACTTACTGGAACAATAAAAGATTCTAATCACAAAATAATCATGTCTTTTGAAACCTATAAATTTGGTTTGAGCGCTATAAAACTAACACCTGAACCAAATAAAACCTATTATGCTAGTATTATTCATAATGATAAAGAAATAAAATATCCACTTCCTAAAGCTTTACCCAACGGATATAATTTAGATATTATAAATAGCGGTAAACAAATTCTTCTCCAAGTATCATCAAACACATCAATTGGTTTAAGAAATACCTTTTTAGTAGCGCACCAGCGTGGAAAATTAGTTTATGAAAAACTAGAGCGTGAGGACAAAAGCACCTATAAAATAAGAATAGATACTAAATTTTTATTAGATGGTGTTACATGTTTTACACTTTTTGATGGCGATGGCAAACCGGTTTGCGAAAGACTCGTTTATATTGACAACCCAGAAAACAGTATAAACGTTAATATGGAAATAGACAATCCATTACCAAAAACTCGAGACAAAATATCAATGCAACTAGATTTAACAGATAAAATTGGTAATGCTGCATTTGGTAATCTTTCTATGTCTATTACAGATATAGATGCCATAGAACATAATACTAAAAGTGAAAATATAAAAACGTATCTATTATTAAATTCTGATTTAAGAGGTCATATTGAGGACCCTGGATATTTCTTTGAAAAAGAAAATGATTATAGAAGACGTTTTTTACTGGATTTACTTATGCTAACTCATGGTTGGAGGCGTTTTTCATGGGAAAATATTTTATACAAAAACAACTACAAAAACCTAGAGTTTGAACCTGAAAAAGGCATTTATATCTCAGGTTATACAGCACAATCAACAGGATTAAAAAAACAAACATCTGCCGCAACTCGACTTACTTTTATTGGCAATCCACCATACCAAACCAAACAACAATCCAACATAAATGGGGTATTTAAATATGGCCCTTTTATATTTAAGGATACTATTTCTACATTGATAGAAGCTCGTGTGAAAGATTTTAAATCTGATAATGATAAAAATAATCGCTTTATTTCTATCAATTTACACGATCAATTGGCTAATAGCCCAGAGGTAAAAAGTGGTTCTATAAATACTATTTTAAAAAACAGCATTATCGATTCAACTAAAATTAATAGTTTCTTAAAACAAGCTGAAAAAATCTCTAAACTTGATTCTGAATATTTAAAAGCTACAACTTTGCTTGATGAAATTATTATTACTGCTCAAAAGAAATCAGAAGAAGATAAAAGAGAAGAGGAATTAGATTCCAGAACACTTCATGGAAGCCCTAATCGGAGATTAGATTTATCTAAATATGAGAATCAACGTTTTTTTAATATTATAGACTTAATAAACCAACTTCCCGGTGTGACCGCTTTTAATGATAGTATTTCAATTAGAAATCAAGGTACCCCCCAAATCTTGCTTGATGGTATAGTGGTTGGAATAGAAGGTATTCTTTTTCTAACAGGAGTAGACATCGATTTTATTGATGTTTTAGATGGTGCAGAAGCGGCAATGTATAGCAATAGTTCAAACGGTGTTATTGCAATTTATAGTAGAACAGGCAATTTCTCAAGCACTTCTAATGTAAAACGTAAACCCGGAATTATCGATTTTACTGCTACAGGTTTTTATAGTGGAAGAGAGTTTTATGCTCCCAATCATTTAGATACTTTTGAGGACGCTACAAAACCAGACATAAGAACTACGCTACATTGGGAACCCAAAATAATACTTTCTGAAACATCAAATAAAGCTGAAATTTCATTTTTTACCAGTGATTCTAAAAGTAATTACGCTATAAAAATTGAGGGCGTTACAGATACGGGCATTCCTGTTTATCATTTATCAACTTTTGAAGTAGATTAGAATTAATTCAACATCATTTCCATGTTATAATGATAACTATCGAAAGCACTTAAATTACTATGTCTTCCACCTTCAAAAGTTACAAATGTGGTGTTCTTTTTTGGCGAAGCTTCAAATAGTTTTTTAGCTGATTCATAAGGAACAACTCTGTCATCAGTTCCATGAAGCATCAAAATTGGGCAATCCGTTTCTTTAACAAACTGATAACTCGGCATTTTATATTTTAAAAATGGCTTTATAGGAAATATTGGAAATCTAGATTGAGCTACATCCAAAACACTATAAAAAGGCGTTTCCAAAATCAGTTGTTTTGGATGATTTAAAGAAGCAATATTTGTAGCTATACCTGTTCCTAAGGAACGGCCATAAATAGTGATAGCGTCTTCATTATATCGCGCTTTCAAATAATCATAACAATATTGCGCGTCATGATAAAGCGCCTTTTCAGTTAATTTACCTTTACTTTTCCCATAAGTTCTGTAATCCATCACTAAAACATCATACTTTTTTTTAACAAAATATTCAGCTAAAGTTCCCCAACGAGACAAATCGCCTGCATTTCCATGAAAAAAAAGCACAACACCTTTAGGCTGTTCTACCTTAAAATGAATCGCATTTATAATAGCATTATCTTCTGTATTAAAAAATAATTCTTCAAAAGGGTACGAAAATTGATAAGCATAGTTTTCTTCTAATGTTGTTGGTAAAAACATTATTTTCTCTTGAAAAAAATACAATAAAGATCCAACCATAAGGTAGATAGTAATTAAAACTATAAACGCTTTTTTAAGCCTTTGTTTTAGAGGGTTTTGAGGTGTGTTTAACATGAATACTCGTCGTTGATAAATCGATATCTTGAGGTTTACTATTTAATATATCATGAATCATTTCATGGTACGATTCAAAATTATTTAAATTTTTGTGTCCGCCTCCAATAACGGTATGTAATTTAGTGAGTTTAGGATTTACTTGCGATAATTTTACACTGGTTTTATAAGGAATCAGATTATCATTAGTGCCATGAATAATATGAATTGGGCACTTTACATATTTCAACCATTTATAAGTAGGTAACGGATATTTTATAAGTAATGACAATGGCATAAAAGGCGCATAACGGGCAGTTACCTTTGTTAAACTATAATATGGTGCATCTAAAACTAGCATTTTAGGATTATTCATAGAAGCTAATTTAGCTGCAAAACCTGAACCTAAAGACCTGCCGTAAAGTATAATTCTGTCTTCATCGGTACGTTCTTTAATTTTATTATATACTTCTTGTAAATCTCTTTTGATAGCTTTTTGTGAACGTCTGCCTGTACTTTTACCAAACCCTCGGTAATCAACCATCAAGACATTATAACCATGTCTAGTAAAATCTACAGCAAATTTACCCCATCCTTTAATACTTTTAGAATTTCCTTTTAGATACAATACGATACCTTTCGATTCACTTTTTGGCTTAAATAAAACACCATTAATTATTGCGCCATCTCTGGTTTCAAGGTTATGTTCTACAATATCCTGATTTTCGTAATAAAACTCAAAATCCTTAGGAAGTTTTTCTGGTTTAAATAACATATAATCTTGTAAATAATACAAAGCAATACTTATTGCAACATAAGCAATAAAAATTATAGCAAGTATATCTAACCAATATGGCATGTGTGGTGTTTGAATACTAATATACAATAAAAAAAGAGTTCGTATTTTAAAACCTCGCTACCATAAAGCAACGAGGTTTTGGGTTAACTAACCAATCATCAAAAAAAATGCTTCAAATTCTTTTTTGTTTTGATAACTTATTCAAATCACTATTTATCTTCATCAATATTTCTATCAATATATTGAACATCCCTAGTGTTTTTTTGTACTGCAATAGCAGCAAACAAACTTAAAAGGAAAGACATTCCATAAAACCCTTTTTCGCTTAACAGTAAATCGGCATTCCAAAGTCCAATAATTAATAACGCAATTGAAATCATTGTTGTAAACCAGCTAATACTATAATAAATATCTGTAACAGGAATAGCTTCCATTTTATCTCTAACCGCTTTTTGAACAGATATTACTGAAAATAGCCCAAAGAGCAATATGGTAAAATAGTATCCTTTTTCATTAAGCATCATCTCTGCATTCCATAAACCAATACAGTAAGACGTCATACCAATTAATAAAGCAGTCCATGAGGCACCAATAAATGCTGATGTTGGTTTTTGGTCATACACTTTAATTTCTTTTTTAAGTTTCGTTTCTTTTGATGTTTCATCTACTGAAACCGTTGTTTGATAATTCATAATTTTTTTGTTTTAATGATTACAGAGCAAAACTGCAAAACATGTTAAACATTTGAAACACAATATTCTATTAAAACTAACGATATAAAATTATAATAATAATTTAAATACATTATATTTATTAATTATTACTAAATTTTACTGACGACTAAATGAATAATTTAAATGATATAATTTCTACATTTTCAACAGAAAACCAACAGAAATTCATCACCTATTTAGAAAAAAAGAACAAACGAAACGATACTAAAAACATCGAGCTATTCAATCTACTTTTAAAAAATGAATTAAGCTCAAAGGACGTTTGCGCAAAACTTTACGGCAATCAAAAAAAAGAGGCTTATCATGCTTTACGGAAACGCTTGCACGAATCTTTGATAGATTTTACAGCAAACCAAAGTCTACAAGAAGAAAACTCAACTAACATGCAAATTATTAAATACATTCTTGCATCAAAATCATTTTTACAACAAAAACAATATAAAGTCGCTTATAAAATATTGAATAGAGCTGAAAAACTAGCAGTAGGCCAAGACTTGTTTCCCTATTTAAACGAAATTTATAACATCAAAATTCAATATACCTACGCAAACCCTTCAGTAGATATGGATGCGCTTATTTTAAAATTCAAAAGCAATCAAAAAAAAATTCTTTTAGAAGACGAACTCAATATTGTTTATGCAAAAATCAGACAAACTCTTAAGAGCATTTCATATCATGGAGAGGTTCTAGATTTTCAAACGATTTTAGCCAACACAATCAAAATACACCAAATAGATTTAAATGATTCTATGTCTTTTAAATCACTATATCAATTAGTAACTATTTCAAGCATTTCAGCATTCATAACCAAAGATTATTTAAACATAGAACCTTTTTTAATCGATACCTACAAATCAATTATCACTTATAAAAACAAAGAGAAACAACCTTACTATCATATTCAAATCTTATATGCCATAGCAAATACACTTTTCAGAAATAAAAAATTTAATGCGTCCGTATCCTATTTAAATCTCATGCATGAGCACATGAATTTAAACAGAAAAAAACACTACAATAATTTCAAACTAAAATACAATCTATTAAAATCGCTAAACTATAACTACAGTAACGAACAAGAAAAGGCCATACAAACTCTAGAGCCATTAACAAAAATAAAACACCAAAACACAGAAACACTATTGGATATTCGCTTAAGTTTAATCGTGTTTTATTTTCAAAAAAACAACTTAAATAAGGCTCAAAACATACTTTCAAAACTTTATCATACCGACCCATGGTATACAAATAAAGCTGGTAAAGAATGGGTTATTAAAAAAAACCTTATTGAAATACTATTACACATTGAATTACAGAATATCAACTTGGTTGAATCTAAATTACTAAGTTTTAAAAGAAGTTATTACACGTATTTAAAAAGCATTAATCAGCATCGTGTTATAACCTATTTAGGTTTTGTTGAAATGTATTATAAAAACCCTAGAATTGTATCTACACAAAAATTTAAAGACCAAGTTAAAAATGGTTTTGATTGGCTAGAAACCCACAAAGAAGATATTTTTGTAATAAGCTTTTACAGCTGGCTTAAAAGCAAAATGAATAACACAGACTTATACCAAACCACATTAGAGTTAATAAAACAAGCACAAAAAGAATTAACCAATCCATAATTTATTATTATTTAAAGTTTACCTATTTTTACGCGATGTTAAAAAAAGTACTTTTTTTTATTCTATGTCTTTGTGGTTTAATAGCCACTGCACAACAAAAAGATAGCTTATCATTTAAAAATGGAATAGAAAAACCAAGCATCTTATCTACACATCATTTTGGTATATTTAGCTCTCGTATAAACACCAATTTTAAATATAAGCCATCAAAAAAAACAACTTTAGACTTTAATTATACTAGCGGAAATAATTTTCATCCATTTGTTGAAGCTTATTACCCCAAGGATCCTGCCGTTAGAAAACAACTAAATCAAATAAAATGGCATGATCGCCCTTTTACTTTTATAGACCAAGAAAACACGCCTGCCGATTACATGAATATTGTTATTGATGCTGTCATAAAAGAATTTAGAGTAACAGCCAACATCACAATCAACAAACAACATGAATTGTCAATTACCATGCGCAACTACCTAATTACCAGAGGAAAACATCCGTTTTCTTTATTCACAAGTGATGAAGGTATTGAATGGTTTCACAGCAATATAGCTGGAGGCGAAGATCCCTTCGGGAGACGTTATTATGGTTTAAACCAAGTTAATTTTAGATATCAAGACAGAAATGGCAACACATTAAACCTTAATAATAATGCTTTTTTTACAGGCGGGCTTGAAGTTAGCCACTATTACTACCCAAAACTTTCAATCAATAAAACTAGAAATATTTACTTAAATTTTGGCACACATTTAGGCTGGAACACTTCTAGATTTAATGCCTCAATAGACGCTGGTATCTCCGCAAATGCCATAAAAAAAGTGTCTTTAAAAAATAATTACGAATTAAATTTTGCGTTTGGTGCTAACCTATTACATAAAAACCTCATTAATTTTAGAGATGTTATAGACTTAGGAAATAACCGCTACCTTGGTACTTTAGAGGGCGAAATAGAAATAACCAAATACACAAAAAAAGGAAATTTTAATGCCTTCGGAATAAACTATCAAGTGCAATCTCGATACAATAAAAAAGAAGAAGCCGGCTACTTTAAGCTACTAGGAAAATGGCGCGAAATAAATGGAGGCTGGCAAAATGGGGTTTACTCACTCTACGAGCCACAAGTCAACTGGAATTTCATCTACACCTACGGTACGCCAAAATTCTTACTATCCATTTTTGCAAAGCAAGATTTTCTTGTAAACAACGCACCAGATTTCCAAACAGGTATCAATCTGAAAATCCCCATAAAAAAGTAAATTATTTGGGCGTTACCACAAGGGTCGCGCTTTCCACTATATCTTTTTAAAGTCGTTAATGCGAATAGTAAGCTAACGTCATGGTCTGTTAAACCATCGTTCCAAAACACGCTTTTCTCTTATGAGCTTTAAAAAGGATGCCGTTTCAATCTCTAACGCAGGGGTAAGTCCGCAATAATTAGTATTCCGTTAGCAGCAAATAGCAAACCAACTTACTTCGTTCTTTCAACTTACCTCAACTATGTTAATATCAAGTTAAAATAAACTCCCATATTAAACCCTTTTAAATTTTCAAAGTCCAAAAGACAAATACATTTAAAAACCCACACAATGAAAAAACTATTAATAATTGCTGTAGCTTTGTTAGCATTACAAGCTACTGGACAAGAACAAAAAAGAGAAAATCAAAAAAGAGGAGAAAGAGTACAAAAAATAAAAAATCTCTCTGCAGAAGACATGGCAACTCTTCAAACCAAAAAAATGACTTTGTTTCTAGATTTAAATGACTCGCAACAAGCGAAGATTAAGAAAATAAATTTAGAAAATGCCACCAAAAGAAAAGCGATGATGGCAGAACGCAAAGCCAAAAAAGAAAGTGCTGACGCGCAAAAACCGACACAAGAGGAACGTCTTAAAATGGTAAATGCCAGCTTAGATCATAAAATTGCTATGAAAGCTAAAATGAAAGATATTTTAAATGAAGAGCAATACACTAAGTGGGAGAAATCTCTAATGCGAATGGCAAAGCAAGGAAAAGACAAAAAGAAAGACATGAAAAGAAGCATGCAGAAGAAAAAATAATAATGATTTTAGTTTAGTTGATTTGATTATAGTTAGTTAAGTAAAAACGCATCCCAAAATATTGGAATGCGTTTTTGCTTTATAGACTTTTTGCAACCTTATTTACAGCAGCAATCGTAAAATCTAAATCTTCGTAACTCAAAGCATCCGTTATAAACCAAGTTTCAAAAGCACTAGGCGCAATATAAACTCCCGCATCTAGCATTCCATGAAAGAACGCTTTAAAGACATCATTATTTCCTTTTGCAGCAGTATCAAAATCTACAACTTTTGCTTCATCAAAATGCACAGAAATCATAGACCCTACTCGATTTATAGTATGGGTAATTTTGTTTTCATTTAAAACTTTAGCGATGCCTTCATGTAAATAAGCAGTTTTTTCTTCTAATCTTTTAAATACTTCTGGATTATTATTTAACTCGGTAAGCATTGCTAAACCTGCAGCCATAGCCAGAGGATTCCCACTTAGAGTTCCAGCTTGATAAACCGGTCCTATAGGTGCTAAATGATTCATAATCTCGTTTCCAGCAGCAAAAGCACCTACAGGTAAACCACCACCAATTACTTTTCCAAAACAAACAATATCAGCTTTAACGTGAAATAATTCTTGACACCCCCCTTTTGCTAAACGAAACCCCGTCATCACCTCATCAAAAACTAATAAAATATTATTGGCATCACATAAATCTCTAAGCGCTTGTAAAAAACCTGATTTCGGAGGAATACAACCCATATTTCCAGCTACAGGCTCAATTATTATACAAGCTATTTCGTTTTTATTAGCTTCAATTAATTCCGAAACATTATCAACGTCATTATATCTTGCGAGCAATGTATCTTTTGCTGTTCCTTTAGTAACCCCAGGACTGTTTGGTGTTCCAAAGGTACTTGCACCACTTCCTGCTTGAATTAAAAACGAATCAGAATGCCCATGATAACAACCCGCAAACTTAATGATTTTATCTTTTCCTGTAAACCCTCTAGCTAAACGTACAGCACTCATACAAGCTTCTGTCCCAGAATTAACAAAACGAATTTTATCAATATTTGGCACCATGGAAACTGCTAATTGAGCAATTTGAGTTTCAATTTCAGTAGGCATTCCAAAAGACGTTCCTTTTTTAGCTTTTTCAACAACCGCATTTACAACCGGCTCATAAGCATGGCCTAAAATCATTGGGCCCCAAGAATTTATATAATCAACTAAACGATTTTCATCTTCGTCATACAAATAAGCACCCTTGGCTTCTTTTACAAAAATAGGCGTTCCTCCTACGCCTTTAAATGCTCTTACTGGCGAGTTTACACCACCTGGAATCACTTTTTCCGCTTCAGCGAACAACGCGCTGCTTCTCTTATAAATCATATTACTAATTAATTTTTGATGATGGTTTTACAACTAATACTTGTCCGATACTTAGAGACGTATCACGTAAACCATTTATATTTTGGAGTTCTTTTACTGAAATATCAAATGTTCTAGAAATAGAATATAAAGTATCCCCTTTAACCACAGTATACGTTGTTCGCTCTTGTGTTGTTAAAGGATTATCAAATTTTACATAGCTATCACCGAGCACTTCTTTATCAAATTCATATAACTTGTAACGCTCAATTAAACCAATAAGCTTTTGCGGATACTTTCTATCGGTTGCATACCCAGCAGCTTTTAAACCTTTTGCCCAACCTTTATAATCTTCTTTTTTAAGGGTGAAAAGTTTTGAATAACGCTTTCTTTCAGTCAAAAACAAAGAATGATCTCTAAATGAATATTTAGCGTCTTTATACTTCCTGAAACATTCCTGTTTCTCATCATCATCATGGTAAATCTTTTTACCCGTCCAACCGTGGCATTTAATTCCAAAATGATTGTTGGCTTCAACAGATAGCCTGCCATTTCCCGAGCCAGATTCTAAAATCCCTTGAGCAATAGTGATGCTTGCAGGAATGCCATACAAACTCATTTCTTGTTGCGCTGTAGCCTTATGCACATCTATATAACGCTCTGTATTGTTAGCATATACCTTTGTTGGTTGCTTAACAACATCTTTTTGATTTTTCTTTACTTGAGTTGATTCATTTTTAGATTTTTTAGTTACAACTCCTTTTTTAGACTTACAACTAAACACCAAAAGACCAACACATAAAATGATAATTATTTTTTTCATTAATTTAAATAATTACAGGTAAATTTTTCTTTTTCAAAATGGCATTCATTCCATTTATCCCTTGTAAACCACCAGTATGAATTGCTAAAATTCTTGAACCTTTCGGAAAATAGTTTTTATTAATTAAATCTATTATTCCAAATAACATTTTACCAGTATAAATAGGATCTAAAGGCACTTTATAATCAATCTTAAACTGATTAATAAACGCCACTAATTCTTCATTTATTTTAGCGTAACCACCAAAATGATAATCGGTAATTAATTTCCAATTCGTTTGTATTGCAAATTTACTAATATCTTCTTTCAAAAAGTTACCTTTTAAAGCAGGAAAACCTAAAACTTGTTGACTAGGTTTTGAACAATTTATTAATCCAGAAATCGTTCCGCCTGTTCCAACGGTACAACATATATAATTGAACGCCTTATCTTCGATAGTTAAAATTTCTTCACAACCTTTAACAGCTGATTTGTTTGTTCCTCCTTCTGGAATTAAGTAGAACTCTCCATATTCTTCTTCCAATTCATTTAAAAAAGATTCCGATGTTTTATGTCTGTATAATTCCCTTGAAACAAACTTAAATTGCATACCATTTTCTTTTGCAAAACTTAAGGTTGGATTATTAGAAATTTTAGCTTCTAACTCTTCTCCTCTAATAATTCCAATAGTATTAAATCCAATCAGGTGTCCCGCAGAAGCCACTGCAGCAATATGATTTGAAAACGCGCCTCCAAAGGTCAACAACGTTTTGTAACCAGATTTTTCAGCTTGCAGAAGATTATATTTAAGCTTTCTGTATTTATTTCCAGACACAAAAGCATGCAACTCGTCTTCACGTTTTACGAACAACTCGATGCCCTTTTCCTTAGGAATATTTATTTGTTCATTTACGGTGTTTTCAAACTCAAATTTCATGAGTACGAAGGTACTTTAAAAAACTCCAAAATGAACGCTGCTTCAAATAATCAATACTAAATTCATTAGTATACGCCTCCCTTTCAAATGAAATATTCCGATATGCTTTATGCCAATTTTGATATTGCATTAACCGTACTGAAAATTCAATTCCATAAAAAACATAAAAAGGAAGAACAAGTAATTCTAACTGTTGTTTTAAATGTATTTTTTCATGATTAATTAAAACTTGATTTTCTTTTAATTGCTTATATTTCAAAAATACGAATGGAAATATAGTTATTCCAGTATAACCTTTGGGTACTATGTGTTTTGAAATAAAAATCATGTTATATGGGTTTCAAAAATCAATCCAAGAAAACTTTTTTCAAATCTTTTCTTTAGATTCGCGATGTCTCGGGAATGACAATTTATGGAAATCTTGATGTAAACATCAAGAAATAATTTCTTTAATTTACATTATCTTTGTTAATAATGAAAAAAATAATTCCCATTGAAGAAGGCGATTACTACCTAACACCAGAAGGTTATCGCTGTTTTACTGAACAATACCACTTAAAACGTGGTTATTGCTGTGAGAGTGGATGCAGACATTGTCCGTATGAGTACAATAAAGCTACAAATTCTATAAAAAAATAGGTCTCAAAAACACCCACACAACTCAAATCCTTGGTATGATTATTGATACTATATTAACATCAAGTCATAAAAAGCTGCTGTAATTAAATTTTTTATCGACACTCAATTTTTTACAGCTACTACAACCTTTAAAAAATTGTATTATGAAAAAAATTATTAAAACCTTACCGCTTTTAGCCTTACTAATAGTGGTATCTTCTTGCAGTTCTATAAGAGTAGCCGCAGATTACGATAAAGAAGCACAATTTAGCGAGTATAAGACCTTTGCTTTCTTCAAAACAGGTATTGACAAGGCAGAAATTAGCGATTTAGATAAGCGCAGAATTCTTCGTGCCATTGAAGCAGAACTTTTAGCAAAAGGGTTTACAAAGTCTGAAAAACCTGATTTATTAGTAAGTCTATTTACAAAATCTCAACAGCGTGTAGATGTATATAACAATGCTTGGGGTATGGGTGCCTGGGGCTGGGGCGGATGGGGTCCATGGGGAGGCTTTGGTCCTGGTTGGGGCTGGGGTTGGAACCAACAACCTAATGTTTCAACAAGTGTACAAGGCCATTTATACATAGACCTTATAGATGCTGATAAAAAAGAAATGGTTTGGCAAGGCATGGGAACGGGTTACTTAACCAGGAATATGGAAAAGAAAGAAGAACGTATTAAAGAGTTTGTTTCTAAGATAATGGAAAAATATCCTCCGGGAGTACAGCAATAAGACAAAAAAGGTAACTCTAAAAGTTGCCTTTTTTATTACATTACGATATCATTTTCCCAAACATAGGGTTCAGGAATATTAGTATCGTCTATAAGTTGTCTGATATCAATTTCAATACCTCTACTCATATCGGTAATAGGAATATCGTTTGGACCACCTTCAAATGGGTTTTCGGTGTTTTCACCTATAGCTTCCATGGTATGAAACACCCAAGAAATTAAGGCGCTAAAAGGTATAGAAAACCAAACAAAATGTTTAGCAATAAACGCTTGTACCAAATGACCTAAAGAGGTTTGTGAGTCATGAGCTGCTAAATCTTCCAAAATATGATCGCCGATAACTTCAAAGCCTTCCATAATACCAAACGGTAAAAGAATTATAAAAATCCATACAAACAGATAATTTAAAGTTGCAAATTGTCTAGGGTATGGAAAGTTTTTAATACGCTCACTCTTACCTTGTAGGGAATAAAATTCAACTAGCATGTTTGCCATTTCCATATGCCGGAAATCTTCAATTAAACCTTCATCCATTAATACTTTTAATCTGCGAGATTGAACACCTAAGATTTGAGATGGTTTATTCCCTTTAGCAAATACTTCTTTAAAATCTGCATCAGATAAATAATGTTTTATTTCGTCTTCTAAAGTTGTTTCATCCTCGCAAACCCTAAAGGAAGATTCTCTAAACTCAATATTAGATTTTTTGTTTTTTAAATGCATTTCCCAAGGCTTATCTTCTCTTAATTGGTAACGCAATGCTGTTAACCATGCTACATGCCTGTGCACTAATTCTCGCTTAATGGCTTGCAATTCTTCATCCGTTCTACTTTGTTTAGCATGGGTGTTATCTATAAAATCTTTTACCATAATTGTCCAAGAACGTGATGCATTAACAATGCCTCCCCAAATTTTCCTGGCTTCCCATAACCTATCATAAGATGCATTATTTTTAAAACTAACAATAAACGCCACAGCGGTACCTAAAACACCTAATGGCAACCAAGGCACATGTAACCATTTTAAACCAACAACATCAAATAAAAACACAGGAATCATCCCTAAGAAAAGAAACAGTATAATATAACGTCTCGTCCATTTAATTACCCCTTTTACAGGAAATATGCGTCTTGTATACATATATACTTTTTAAAAATTTAGTTTTTATAAATATATAAATCTTTCATGGTTATAACACAAAACTAGTTTCAGCAAACATACATTGAAAGAAAAGTTAAAAATTTACTATTACAATGAATTATCCGTATTTTTAAAGAAGTTTTATATACAAAATTTACTGATGTCGCATTTATTTGAATCTAACGAAATACTCCAGAAGCTACCAAAGCACTTAAAGCAGTTTATAAAACCTCAAAATTATGAGGATTATTCTTCTATAGATCAAGCGGTTTGGCGCTATGTAATGCGAAAAAATGTAGATTTTTTAAGTCGTGTTGCTCATAGTTCTTATTTAGACGGCTTAAAACAAACAGGAATTTCTGTTGATAGCATTCCCAATATGTATGGCATGAATCGCATTTTAAAAGATATTGGTTGGGCAGCAGTTGCTGTTGATGGCTTTATCCCTCCCAATGCCTTTATGGAGTTTCAAGCTTATAACATTCTGGTTATCGCAAGTGATATCAGGCAACTAGAACACATAGAATACACACCCGCTCCAGATATTATTCATGAAGGCGCTGGACATGCTCCCATAATTGCAAATCCTGAATATGCTGAATATTTAAGACGATTTGGAGAAATTGGTTGTAAAGCCATTTCATCAGCTAAAGATTATGAATTATACGAAGCAGTCAGATATTTATCAATAATAAAAGAAGCCCCAAACTCTTTGGAAGCAGATATCGCTTCCGCGGAAAAAAAAGTAGAAGACTTACAACAAAATATGGGTATTCCTAGTGAAATGGCTTTAATAAGAAATTTACATTGGTGGACGGTTGAATATGGCTTGATTGGAACCATAGAAAACCCTAAAATTTATGGCGCTGGCTTACTATCATCCATAGGCGAAAGCGCTTGGTGTATGACTAACGACGTTAAAAAATTGCCTTACAATATTAATGCTACTTACAAAGACTTTGACATCACCAAACCACAACCTCAACTTTATGTAACACCAGATTTTGCACATTTAAGTTTGATATTAGAAGAGTTCGCCAATACCATGGCATTGCGTACAGGCGGGCTATCTGGAGTTAATAAATTAATTGAATCAAACGCGTTAGGCACTATTGAGCTAAGTACAGGATTACAAATTTCTGGGGTTTTTAATACGGTTATTGAAACTGAAGGTAAACCTATTTATATGCAAACCTTAGGAAAAACAGCACTAGCTTATCGTGAAAAAGAACTCGTGGGTCATGGTACAGATACTCATAAAGATGGTTTTGGTTCTCCTATCGGAAATTTAAAAGGTATTAATCTTGCCATAGAAGATATGAGTCCCCGTGATTTAGCAGCTTATAATATTTATGAAGAACGCACGGTAAACTTGGAGTTTGAAGGCGGTATTAAAGTTTCAGGAGAAATCATTACTGGAAAACGAAATCTGCAAGGGAAAATCATTCTAATTAGTTTTAAAAACTGCACAGTAACTTACAACGAAACTGTATTATTTAAACCTGAATGGGGTATTTATGATATGGCCGTTGGTAAAAATATTGTTTCGGCATTTTCAGGACCTGCGGATTTAAATAGCTTTGATTTAATTACACACAAAACGTCTTCTAAAACAATTCATGTTAAAAAAACAAAAGAGCGGTTGGATCTGGAAATATTGTACCAACAAGTTAGAGACTACAGAGAGGATAAAAACAGGACTATTTCTAGAACGAAAGTTTTAGAACAACTTATTGAAAAGCATCCTAATGATTGGTTATTAGCTATTGAACTTTATGAGTTAGCACAAATAGGAAATGAAGCTGAATTATCTAAAAAAATATTGAACCACTTAGATGCTATTAAACAAAATAAACCTGAATTTGGTAGGTTGATTGATGATGGGCTCAATATTATTAATAAAGAAACTATTAGTGGTTAACGGAATCGCTTTAAAGTCTTTTTAGTAAACGTACTCAAAACCTGTTTTCCACTCATTTCTGCCCGTTCAGACAATAATTCATCCCAATGCTCTGTGCCCTTCCAAAACACTTTCTTCATTTCTTTTAGTGCTTCTGGGTTGTAGCCTGCTAATTTTTCTGCTAAAACTTTTACGGCTTCATCTAAAGCTTCAGTAGTTTCAAATACTTCAGCGTACAGCCCTTTATCTTTTGCAAATTCCGTAGTAAAAAATGTTTCTGCATCAATAGTCATTTGAGACATGGTAGTTACACCCAACTTTCTTGTTACGGCAGGCTCAATAACAAAAGGCCCAATTCCAATACTTAGCTCGCTTAAACGGATTGAAGCATATTTTGTAGCTAAACAATAATCGGTAGCGGCTGCTAAACCAACCCCACCACCAACTGCTTTACCTTGAACACGCCCAATAATCAATTTTGGACATTTTCTCATAGTATTAATAACATTAGCAAAACCCATAAAAAATTGTTTTCCTGATGTTTCATTTTCAATACCAATTAATTCATTAAAACTTGCCCCTGCACAAAACGTTCTATCTCCACCACTTTTTAAAACAATAACTTTAATTGCATCATCATTACCAGCATCAACAATTGTCTGCTCTAAATTTGATAAAATAGTACTAGGCATGGAGTTTCTGTTGGGGTGAAAAAACTCGATAAAACCAACTTTATTTTCAATTGTAAGCGAAACATAGGCCTCCATAAACACTCTAATTTTAAATGATGAATATACATAAAATTTTAATGAACTGTAATGCAACTTATGTTACTTATACTTTTGAAAAAATTAAAGTAATTTGCATTAAAAATGAAACTATGGGATTATTAAGTTTTCTATTTGGTAATAAAAACGACATGATAAAAGATTTTCTAAATAGAGGTGCTATTATTATAGATGTTAGAACGACTCAAGAGTACAATCAAGGGGCTATATCTGGCTCTAAAAATATGCCTTTACAAACTATCCAATCGAAAATAAAAGACATTAAAAAATACAACAAACCTGTAATTACTTGTTGTGCAAGCGGTATGCGTTCCGTTAGTGCTGCTTCGATTTTAAAAAGTAATGGTGTTGAAGCTATAAATGGTGGTGGCTGGATGAGCTTAAATAGTAAGTTATAATTTTAGTCCTTTTAAATCTTCGATAGATTGCATGGGGTTTTCGTTATACTTTAATGTCCACCCTAGCGAATTTGTTAGAATATAAAATTTAGAGAGCTCGCTAATCAATCTATTTTTAGCAT
The DNA here is from genome assembly GCF_029245835.1 of Algibacter sp. GTDB lineage: Bacteria > Bacteroidota > Bacteroidia > Flavobacteriales > Flavobacteriaceae > Algibacter_B. Next base: position 45,068 of record NZ_JAQWOO010000017.1, read on the forward strand.
TTGCCTTTAATTCTGAAGCTTCAATTTTTTTTGATAAAGTTACCCTCACAGTATTTTTAATATCATTATAATCTTTGGCCTCAAAAGGATTTAAATAATCTGCCTGAACATCATAGTATTCTAAATCTGGATTTATTTTCACTTCCTCATTAGGGATACTTAAAACGGTAAGTGTTTTATTTAATTCGTCAACTTCAAATTCAATTTTACTTAAATCATATGCAATAGAAACTTCAGCATTTACAACAACCAAGGCTTTCTTTTCAACTGATAATAAATCTCCGAAAATATCTTTTGAATTTTTATAAGTGAACACCTCACTAAAATGACCTTCGGTTACGATAAGTTTTCCAACATTATTGATTTGCTCTTGAATGAGTAAAGAACTTTCTTGAAGCACTATTTTATCTTCTTGCTGGTCTTCACAGTATTTGAAAGTAAACAGAACAATTAAAGTGATGATGACACCGAATAGAATTTTTCGCATGCACTAATTTAGAAATAATTTAAGACTAACAATTAAGAATTAAAATTTAGCACAAAAAAAACATCAGTTTTCTTCGACATAAGAAGCCTAAACCAATGTAATTACTAAATCAACACTTCAAAAATAAAGTCTTTCCCTTTTACAAATGCTATCTCAAAGTTAAAACTAGATTAAATTAAGTTATTCTTTCTTGCTTTTTGTACTGCCTCCAGCTTATTATGTACTTGTAGTTTTTTATAAATGTTTTCAATATGTTTTCTGACAGTCCCAACAGAAAGAATGAGATTATCGGCTATTAAATTATAACTCAGCCCTTTGCTAAGATGTTCTAATACCTCAACTTCTCTAGCGGTAAGTTTAATTGTTTCATGCTCTTGAGTATTTTCTATTTCTAATGGGTTTCTAAGTAATTTAAGCGTTTTTAAAGCGATTGATGGATTCATAGCTGCACCGCCATTTAAAGTATCTAAGATTCCAGCATGTAAATCTTTAGGGTTGACTTCTTTAAGTAAATAACCATCTGCTCCAGCTTTTATAGCGTTGAAAATGTTTTCGTCATTATCAAACACCGTAAGCATTATAATTTTTATATGAGGATATTTGTTCTTTACTATTTCGGTGGCTTCAATACCATTTAAAACAGGCATTTCAATATCCATTAAAATAATATCAATATTATGATTTTCCTCAAGTTTCTCTAACAATTCCGAACCATTAATAGCATAAAATCGAATCTTCAAATCTTCAAAAAAGGATAGTTTTTCTTCTACCGCTTTAATTAAAAAACTATTATCATCTGCTATGGCTATTTTTATATTCATTTAGTTCGTTTTCAATTCTTTAATGCATTAATAAACATTGTATTAGAAACACATCATTTATTCTTATATTTTCAAATCAATATGGAATATTTATTGTCAATTGAGTACCCATATTAATTTTACTTTCAATATTAATTGATGCTTCAATTTCTGTTGCGCGTTTTCTCATATTATTAAGTCCATTTCCTTCTTTCTGACTGCTAACATCAAAACCATTACCATCATCTTTTATTTCAATTTGAAAACTTTGATTGGTTTTAAAAATATTTACAGATACTGTTTTTGCCTTGGAATATTTAATTGCATTGTTAATAGCTTCTTGAATAATCCTATAAATATTCATGCCTTGAACCGATGTAAGCACTAAATCTTTAGAAAGTGATTCATCTATATGAAACTCAAATTTCATTAAACTTAAAGAAATATCGGCTTTATCTATAAAATTTGAAATTCGTGATTGTAAATCTTCTAAATAAATTTCACTTTTATTCATAGCCCAAATAGTGTCTCGAAGCTCATAAATAGTATCTCTGGCAAAGCCACTTATTGTCAATAATTTGTTATTAAGTTTATCATTTGTTATTTTAAACCCATATTGCAAGTTCTCAATTGATGAAATTATAAAGGTGAGTTGTGCTCCAATGTTATCGTGTAAATCCCTTGATATTCTGAGGCGTTGTTCCTGCAATCTATTCTGAGTTTCAATTTTAACCAAAGCTTCTTTTAACTCAACTTCTCTTTTAAGTTGTTGATTTTTTAGCTTTTGCTGATTAAATAATAAATATCCTAAAATGGAAATGACTATAGCTAAAACTCCCAAACCAGTAAGCTGTGTGTTTTTTCTAGTAATATTAAGTTCTTTTTCTGCTAAATCTGCACGTTGAGAAAGAATTTCTTTTTCACGTTCTGAGGCATTATACTTTTCTTGTACTTCAGTTACTTCCTTTATAACTTGTTTACTAAAAACAGTATCTTTAAGAGCCTTAAATAACTCTTTATAATAAATTACGCTATCCGTATTTTTTTTTATGGCGTAAAAAGTAGTAAACTTATCATAAGCATCTATTTTTAGTTCGTTTGCTCCAGACTCTTCAGAAAGTTTCAATCCTAAACGCAAATGTTTTTCAACCTTATTAAGTTCGCCAAAATCTAAATATAATCCAGCAAGGTGAAGTGATGTACTTGAAATACCATAATTATCATTTAATTCTTGTCTTAATTTTAATGATTTATTTAGAAATTTAATCGCTTCAGGAATTTCATTTTTACTTTGTAAAAGGCTTCCGTAATTATTATACAGTGTAGCCATTTCATTTCTATTGCTTCGCTTCTCAGCAAGCTCAATTCCCTTCCTATAATATGAAATACTATTTATGGTGTCTTTTAAAAACAAATATGCATTAGCTATGTTATTATATGATTTTACTAAAGCTTCGTCATCTTTAACCTCAGTATTTATCTTTGCTATTTCTAAATGTGCATCTAAAGCTTTTCTGTATTGTTTTAAACCCTTATGGATATTGGCAATATTATTCCTTAAGGCAATGGCATATCTAATGTTATTTTTTGCTTCATATATATGCAATGCTTTAGTCGCATAAAAAATTGCAGAGTCCATTTTAAATGTGTTTTGGTAAACAAGTCCCATTTTATTGTACAAACTAGCAACCCCTAAAGAATCATTTAATCTCTGCCTTATTTTTAGTGATTTTTGGTATACATTGATTGCTTTAGGATATTCCGCAAGATCATAATGTAATATACCGATGTCGTTATATGCTTGAGCTTCACCAATTTTATTTTTTGTTTTTTCTGAAAGCTTAAGTGCTAAATTTCCATAACTAAAAGCAGAATCAATAGAAACATTTCTATGATACCAACATAAATCGCTATATGCTTTTATCGTTATTGAATCTTTTGGTTTTGAATCAACTACTTGCTTTAAACTGTCTATTATTTTTACAGGATTTTGAGAGAAGCAACAAAAACTAAATATGATAAATATGGTAGAGAGTAACCTTTTGTTCATTATTGAATTAATTAAGATCTACTATCAAATATAAGCTTTTGAAATAAAAGCACTTCTTGTGTTATTTTGAAGAGTCGCTTAAAGAGAGATTCATGTAAGCTTTCTAATAGTGCTATTTTTTCAGAGATAACATAACTCTTAGAGGTTTCATTTTTTAATACTATGTTTAATTTTTGATAATGCTTTTTTGAGAGCTCTTTATTTTTTTCACTTTCATAATACACCTTTATTATAAAAACAATTACCACAAAAATTAAAATAAAAATAATGATATTAAAAAACATATCTGTAATTTAATTGGTTAATGGATATATTAAACACATTAAAACAATACGCAAAAAAAAACACCAACTTAAAATCTTTTTACTGATTTTATTTGTTGATGTTTTTAATATGAACTGATTAATAGCATTATAAATTTAATTTAAAATATCACATACAAACAACTTTTTCGATAAAGCGTTATTAAAAAAGATTAAGCGCAATAATCTGATTATCACGCCTAATCAACAAATCTCAACAACAAGATTTATTTTTTTAGATCATAAGAATATATTGTATCTCCTTTTACTAAATAATACAAATAACCTCCAATCTCATCAACCTCATAGGTTGGTTTTTTATCTTTTAAAACAATTTCTTTTTCTACTTTACCTAAATCTTTATTCACTTTAACTAAACCTATACCATCATCTAATTTAGTTAAAATAAATTGTGCATTTTCTGTTGCTGCTGTAGCATTAAAACGCTTAACCATTTCGTTAAACGAGGCCGTCCCTATTGCTGCAAACATATCTGCTTCCCTCTTTTTTTGAGCTCCATATTGGTTGTATTGACCTAAGTAATTTTTATTAGCTCCAGCTCTTGCACTTGCATCCATGGCCATTGTTGTTGACGCTACTGCCATAGCTGCTAAAGCAACAACTGCAAAAGCGCTTTTGCCAGGTGAGCGATAATATTCATGAAACTTCTCTGATCCATCAAAATCTAGCATCATCATATTTTGATCTGATGAAAGTAAAAGCCCTTTATCTCTAATTTCAAAACTTGTAGGATCTTCTTTTTCATCAAAATCATAAGTCGCCAGTGTACTTATATCGCCAGAATTTTCATCTATAGCAACCATTTCTTCTCCAGTACTTATTAAATAACGATTATGAACTGCATCGTAAACACTTGTTACTGCTTTAGCACGTTTATACTTTATAGGTTTACTATAAATTGATTCGCCAGTTTCTAAATTAATAATATCTGCATCACTATCAGTAATGTATATCATACCCTGTTTAGTCAATGCCATTGTATGAATATTTTCTCCTGTTTTTAATGGTTTTTTGAATAGTGGAGCTCCTTCAAAACTAATTTTATTAATACCTCCTTCTCTAATACCGAATAAAATACCATCATCCATGATGTAAAAATGTTGTACATACCCTTTTGTTTTTGGTGCCTTTTCCCATAAATCTTCACCGGTTCCAGCGGATAAAAATGAAATATTACTTTGCGCTTTTGCAGCTGCTAATTTTGCTAAACCACCTTTACCAGAATCTGCTACATCACTAACAATAGCTAAGCCTTTAGGTGTAATCTCAAAATTTGAAACAAAACCTTTTAATTTTTTTCCATCAGACCACAACTCTGATCCATTTTCACTTACTTTATGCACTTCTTGATTTTTTCCTTTATTAATGAAGGCGTACAAAGATTTTCCGTCTTCAGCAGGCTCAACAAAGGCTACATTTTTTAAATCAGCGGTCCATGTTTCATTACCAGTGGCCAAATCAATTCTATATAAACGTTTTTGGGATGAAACAATTAAGCCTCCATGAATTATTTTAGGACTTCCCGTCATAATTTCTGAGCCTTTTAAAGTTAAAAGCTTTTCTTCATTACCTGTAGCCATATCGTATATACCAATAGCTTGTGCATATTTTTCTTTAGCTGTACGTTGACCAGAAACAATAAGTTTATTTTCTGGAAGCAATAAATTTGGACGTCCCGCTGCTTTCCACCCATTAGCTTTGGTGTCAAACAGACGCTTTCCGGAAACCACATCTATAACGCTTTGCTTTGCAGCTATTCCTGCAAATCCTGACTGACCGACCATTACGTATGGTGTATTTGGTACAATAAATATTTCCTCTTCTTTAACTTTTCCGTAATCATCAAAATTAAAAACCAACCCTTCTTGTCCAGGTTTTACACCTGCTAATCCTTTTCCGTGAGTAATTAACATCACTCCAGAACTTGTTAAGGTCATTTTTTCAATTTTACCTTCAATGTTATAAGTAAAATCAGGTGTCTCTGCTTTTTGAGCGTTTAGCACTAACGAACTTGTTAGTAGAAAAACTAAAAAACTTAAATGTCTCATTGTTGAATTTTGTTTTGGTTATTTTTTATGTTGTTTGTTTATTTAAATTAAATGCTCCTTCATTGATATTTTTGATAGAGTTATCACCGTTTACATTTTTACACTGAAAACTAAATGTACCTATTACCTTAGTTTCCGTCTCTTCTGAAATAGTAATAGAGCCAGCTTCTATATCATCATATGGTGCTTGCCATATTTCAGTTGTAGATGCTGTTGGGTTACTTAAATTAACATTTGTTTCAGAATAGGATGCACTATTAAAAATATTTGCACCACCACCTATTGCATAAGTTCCAATGCCACTGTAACCTAATATTGTGAATGAAAAAGCATTCCCATCACTATTTGTAGCTATAATAATTAGGTTCTGCCCTCCATTAGCAACAGTTGCTGAAGAAGATATTTCTAAAGATTTAAATGATTTTCCATCAACTTGAGCAGTTAAAGTACCAGATGCAGCAGCTCCTTCACCCCCTCCATCATCATCAGTGCTGCATGATGTTAATGTAGTAAAAGAAATTACTGTTAAGAATAACACGAATTGTTTTAATGTTCTCATTTTAAATTATTTTATGATTAATAGCATCACAAAACTGCAACTTTAGAGAACTGTAATCAATACGATGAATTACGTATATTTAGAATACGATATGTGGAAACTGTACATGAAGCTGGTTTTTTTTAGCTTCTAATTTCTGAAGAAACTCTTGATGCGCTTGAGATTTAGAATTAAATGGCTTGTGTTGAAGTCCTTTTTGAATTGTATCTACTTCATCCATTGTTCTGAAAGACGCATCAGAAATCCAAACCGTTTTAAACTTCTCCCAAATATAATTAATAGCTAATTGGTTAGGGTGAATCATATCGTCCTTATAAAAACGATAATCCCGAAGTTCGTCCATCAAAATTTCATATGAAGGGAAATAAAAAGATTGATTACTTATAACTTTATGGATGGCTGTGATTAAATGCGCTTTACTTTGCGTATTTTCAACAAAGCCATCTTTGGTATGTCGAATTGGTGAAACCGTAAAAACCACGAAAGCATTATTATTAACTCTTCTAATTAAACTCAATATATTTTTTAGTGAGTTTGTGATATCTTCAACAGACAACAATTCTTTCTTAAATTGTTTTTGTGGCACTTTATGACAATTAGCAACAATGCTATTGGTTTTTACATCGCGATATACCCATGCAGTTCCTAAAGTGATGATGATGTGTGTTGAATTTTGAATGACTGCTGAGGTCAAGCTCAATTTCGAATTCAACGCTTGGATTAAATTTTCTTTTAAAGCATTGCTTAATTTTGAATGTGCATCAAAACAATGCCATTGCTCATTATGAAAAAACACCTCTTCTTCTGAGTACTCTTTGTTTATAACAGCATTTGAGATTAAGGTTTCAATAGCTCTAGGATGAAACAATATCCCAAAAGGGTTTTGAAGATTTTGAAACTTAAAATAGTCTAGTTTTTTAGCTATGTTTTCTGAAAAGCACGACCCTAAAAGCACTATGTTAGACTTATAATTTATTAGATTATTAGACCGCTTTTCTAATGGTATTTTGGTTTGAAGTTTCATTTTGTTTTTTTCGTGCAAAGGCGCTAAGACGCAAAGTTGAGAAACAGAAATTCTATTCTAAACCATTTACTAATCTTGTAATCCCTATTTTATTAGTGGACTTTTGAAATTAACTAGTCATCCCAATTTCAGTCCAGATAGCTTTAAATAAGTCATTAATTGTTTTTTTTAAACAGGGTGTATTTCTAAAACTGATTTTATTTCAATAATCACTTTATTATCAACTATTAAATCAGTTCTAAATACTAAATTTAAAGTTTTTTCTTTCCAAATAACTGGCAATTGTTTTTGACGTTCTACTTTCAATCCTTTTTCTGTTAATTCTGTAAACAAAATCTCTTAATAAACGGACTCCAATAAACCAAGACCTAAACCAACATGACTAAGATAACAGCAATCAACTATTATTGAAGCCAAATAATTTTCAAAAGAATCTTATTTTTTATCCATAAAGGTTTAAAATCTTATAAAGCGCGTTTCAACTTTGCGCCTTAGCGCCTTTGCGCGACCAACTTATTTTACGAGATTAATTAAGGTATTGCTTTGCATTTTCCAAGGCCTCTTCAATCCCAGCAGGGTTTTTACCGCCAGCAGTAGCAAAAAATGGCTGACCACCACCTCCTCCTTGGATATATTTACCTAGTTCTCTAACTACTTGTCCAGCATTTAAACCTTTACTAGCAACCAATTCTTTAGAAATATAACAAGATAATAATGCTTTTCCATTTTGCTCAGTTGCAAATAATAAAAACAGATTATCAAACTGACTTCCTAATTCAAAAGCTACATCTTTTAAACCAGCAGCATCCAAATCTAGTTTTTTAGCTAAAAACTGCACACCATTTATGTCTTCAAGTTCACTTTTAAGTTCTCCCTTAATGGTCGCAGCTTTGTCTTTCAGTAATATTTCAATTTGTTTTTTAAGACTCGTATTTTCTTCTTGTAAATTTTCAAGTGCTTTTACAGGCTCTTGAGCATTGTTAAGTAAGTCTTTCATTTCAAAATACGCTCTGTTATTTTCAAAATAAAAATCCTTTACCGCATCGTTAGTAATAGCTTCAATTCTTCTAATTCCGGCTGCAACTGCACCCTCTGAAACAATTTTAAAATGCCAAATATCAGAAGTATTCTTTACATGCGTACCTCCACAAAGTTCAATAGATTTACCGAAGCGTATAGCACGAACGGTGTCTCCATACTTTTCACCAAATAAACTCATCGCACCTTCTGCAATCGCTTCTTCTATTGGAATGTTACGTTTTTCTTCAAGCGGTAATTTGCCTTCAATTCTTCTGTTTACAAAATTTTCAACATCGCGTAACTGTTCAACTGTTAATTTTGAAAAATGAGAAAAATCAAAACGTAAATATTTTGAATGTACTGCACTTCCTTTTTGCTCCACATGAGTTCCTAGAACCTCTCTTAATGCTTGATGCAACAAATGTGTTGCTGTATGATTGCATTCGGTTCTATGACGTTGTTTAACATCAACAGAAGCTTTAAAAGTTTCATCTATATGCTTTGGTAAATTTTTTGTAAAGTGAATAATAAGGTTATTCTCTTTTTTGGTATCTAAAATATAAACTACATCACCATGTGTGTCTTCCAAATAGCCTTTATCCCCCACTTGTCCGCCACCTTCAGGATAAAATGGTGTTAAATTAAAGACTAACTGATACATGTCGCCATCTTTCTTGGAGGTTACTTTTCTGTATTTAGTAAGTTTCACATTAGCCTCCAAAGCATCATATCCAACAAATTCTTCTTCGGCATCATCAACAAGAATAGTCCAATCATCAGTAGACATTTCACTCGCTGCTCGAGATCGTTTTTTTTGCTTTTGTAATTCGTCATTAAACCCTTTTTCATCAAGTTTCAATTCTTTTTCAGAAAGTATTAACGCTGTTAAATCAATTGGAAACCCGTAAGTATCATACAATTCAAAAGCTTTTTCACCTGAAACGGTATTGCCTTTAGTTTCATCAACAATTCTATTTAACAACACTAAACCTTGATCTAAGGTTCTTAAAAAAGATTGTTCTTCCTCTTTTATAACATTTTCAATAAGTTGTTTTTGGGCTTTCAATTCAGGAAATGCTTTTCCCATTTGATTACTCAATACATCAACTAATCTGTATATAAAGGGTTCTTTTTTATCCAAAAAGGTAAATCCGTAACGCACTGCACGACGCAAAATCCTTCTAATCACATAACCCGCACCTGTATTACTAGGTAATTGCCCATCAGCAATTGAAAATGCTACAGCACGCACATGGTCTGAAATAACACGAATGGCGACATCTGCATTTTCATCTTTTCCGTAACTTTTATTTGTTATGGTTTCAATTTCACGAATAATAGGTGTAAAAACATCGGTATCATAATTAGACTGAACCCCTTGTAAAACCATGCACAAACGCTCAAAACCCATACCTGTATCAATATGCTTATTTGGTAAATTTTCAAGCGAACCGTTTGCTTTTCGGTTATATTGCATGAATACTAAATTCCATATTTCTACAACTTGCGGATGATCTTTATTAACCAATTCTTTACCAGAAACTTTTGCTTTTTCTTCCGCAGAGCGAATATCTACATGTATTTCACTACAAGGTCCACAAGGTCCTTGATCACCCATTTCCCAGAAATTATCCTTTTTGTTACCTTTTAAAATGCGGTCTTCAGAAATATATTGCTTCCAAATATCAAAAGCTTCGGTATCCATTTCTAAGTTATCCGCATCTTCGCTTCCTTCAAAAACAGTGACGTATAAAATGTCTTTATCAACCCCTAAAACTTCTGTTAATAGTTCCCATGCCCAAGCAATAGCTTCCTTTTTAAAGTAATCTCCAAAACTCCAATTCCCTAACATTTCAAACAACGTATGATGATAGGTATCATACCCTACTTCCTCTAAATCATTATGCTTCCCAGAAACACGCAGACATTTTTGTGAGTCTGCAATACGGTTATTTTTAGGGGTTCCATTTCCTAAAAAATATTCCTTAAAAGGCACCATACCTGCGTTTACAAACATTAAAGTTGGGTCGTCTTTTAAAACCATGGGTGCAGATTGCACTATACTATGCTTCTTTTCTTCAAAAAAACTTAAAAATTTTAATCGTATTTCCTGTGAGTTCATCTATTGTTTTTATGCATCTTGTTTCTTTTAAATTATTTTTAATAAGAAACAATTTTTATATTTACTCTCCAAAAATATTTAAAAATAAGGAGATCGTGAACCTACAATTAAATTATCATCTTAATTATTATAATAATAATTTCGTAGGTTTGTTCGTTTACGTACTTAAGTCAACATTTACGTTGCCTAAAATTTAGTTGCAAAAATAGTATAATTTAAGAAATGAGTAAGGTAAAATATTACTACGATAAAGAATCGCTTTCTTACCGCAAAATAGAACGCAAAAAACGTACGACGTTTAAGTATGCTACTATATTTATTACAGCGGCTGCATTTTTTGCATTTATATTTGTTTTTATCGCCAGTCAATATATTGAATCCCCTAAAGAGCGTGCTTTAAAAAGAGAATTACAAAATATACAGTTACAATTTCAGTTGCTAAATAAAAAGATGGACCAAGCTGAAGCTGTTTTAGCAAACGTTGCAGATAGAGACAATAATATTTACCGTGTTTATTTTGAAGCTAACCCCATTCCTGAAGAGCAGCGTAGAGCTGGATTTGGAGGTATTAACCGTTATAAAGATTTAGAAGGCTTTGACAATTCTAAACTAATTACAGAAAGCAACAAACGTTTAGATATTTTACAAAAGCAGATTGTAGTACAATCTAAATCACTTGATGAGATAGCTATTCTTGCTCGAGAAAAAGAAAAACTACTGGCTGCAATTCCTGCAATACAACCTGTAAGCAATGAAGATTTAACCCGTATGGCATCTGGTTACGGCATGCGCTCAGACCCCTTTACTAAAGTTAGAAAAATGCACTGGGGTATGGATTTTACCGCTCCTAGAGGCACACCTGTTTATGCTAGTGGTGATGGTGTTGTAGAACGTGCAAACAGTAATTCATCAGGTTACGGAAAACACATAAGAATAGATCATGGTTATGGCTATACAAGTTTATACGCTCATTTATACAAGTATAATGTTAGAAGAAATCAAAAAATAAAGCGAGGCGATTTAATAGGTTTTGTAGGAAGCACAGGACGCTCTGAAGCACCTCATTTGCACTATGAAATATTTAAAGACGGAGACCGGATTAACCCCATAAACTTCTATTATGGTAGTTTAACCGCGGAAGAATTCAACAAATTACTAGAGCACGCTTCTTTAGAAAATCAATCCCTCGATTAATGCATATAGATTTACCCGAAAAAAGATATTACGGTATTGGCGAAGTTGCCAAAGCATTTGGTGTTAACACATCGCTTATACGGTTTTGGGAAAAAGAGTTTGATGTCCTTAAGCCAAAAAAGAATGCCAAAGGGAACCGCAAATTTACACCTGAGGACATTAAAAACCTTAAATTTATCTATCATCTTGTTAAAGAGCGGGGGTTTACACTTGAAGGTGCAAAAACGCATTTAAAGGAAGAAAAAAAGCAAGCCCTCAATAACTTTGAAATTATTAGTAAGCTCGAAGATGTAAAAAACCAGCTTATAAAAATAAAGCAACATCTTTAAGACTTACGCTAATGTAACTTTTTAGCAAAAAATGTGTCTTATAAGCAACAATTAAAAACATTATTTCAAACTAATTTATCATGAAAAAATTTTTACCAATAATTATAATTGCTATTGTTATAATTGGGTTTTATTCTTGGGGAAAAAACTTTAATAACACGGCTGTAAATTTAAAGGAAACGGCAACGAAAACATGGGCTAATGTTGAAAGCAGCTACCAACGTAGAAATGATTTAATAGGAAATCTTGTGAAAACAGTACAAGGAGCTGCTGATTTTGAAAAAGGCACACTTACAGCTGTAATTGAAGCTAGAGCTAAAGCTACGTCAATAAACATAGACCCTACTAACATAACTCCAGAACAGTTAGCAAAATTTAATGAAGTCCAAGGTGGTTTATCTGGTGCTTTAAAAAGTTTATTAGTAACTGTTGAGCGCTATCCAGAATTAAAAGCAAATCAAAACTTCTTAGAACTACAAAGTCAATTAGAAGGCACCGAAAATAGAATTAATGTATCTAGAGATCGTTTTAATGAAGCTGTTGAACCTTATAACAAGCACATTAAAATATTTCCAAATTCTTTATTAGCTGGATTATTAAATTTTGACGACATGAGTTATTTCAATTCTGAAGCTGGTAGTGAAAAAGCACCTGACGTTGAATTTGACTTTAAATAGAAAATATGTCTAATAAAGTTGAAGATTTTCTAACCGCCGAAGAAGAACAAGACATTGTTGAGGCTATTCGGGTTGCGGAATTAAATACTTCAGGAGAAATTCGTGTTCACATAGAAAAATCGTGTAAAGGTGATGCCACAAATCGTGCTTTAGAACTTTTTCATACTTTAAAAATGGATAACACAAAGCTTCAAAACGCCGTGTTAATATATTTGGCTATTGAAGACAAAACCTTTGTTATCTATGGAGACAAAGGCATAAATGATGTTGTTGAAAAGGATTTTTGGGATACCACTAAAAACTTGATGCAATCCCATTTTAAACAAGGCAAATTCAAACAAGGTTTGATTGATGGCGTTTTAAAATCTGGTGAACAACTTAAAACATATTTCCCCTATTCAGATTTTGATTCAAACGAACTAACAAACGAAATTTCTAAAGGATAGCTTTTAGTATGCAGTATTCAGTGTGCAGTATTCAGTCGCAATCGAAGTCTAACTTTAAACACAAAGTTGTACTGACCTTACTCCTTGGTATATTATCGTTAAGCCTTTCTTATGCCCAATTTGATATTCCTGAAAAACCAGAATTTCAAACTAGTGTTTATGACTACGTAAACTTACTATCAGCTTCTCAAAAAAGTAACTTAGAACGGAAACTTATTAAATACTCTGATACAACCACTACACAAATTGTTGTTGCTATTATAAATTCTACTAATGGAGAGAACATTAATTATTTAGGCGCTCAATGGGGACAAAAATGGGGTATTGGACAAGCGAAAGAAGATAATGGTATTTTAATTTTACTTGCTAAAGGTGATAGAAGAATTGCTATAAATACAGGATATGGTGTTGAGCATTTACTCACCGATGCTATGTCTAAGCGCATTATAGAACGAGACATTATTCCTTATTTTAAACAGAATGATTACCCAGGAGGATTGAATAAAGGTGCTGATGCCATTTTTGAAGTCCTTAATGGCGAATATAAAGGCTCTAGACAATCTGATACAAGTGAGTTCCCTATAGGATTAATTTTTATCTTAATTATTATATTCATTATCATCCTCATATCCATTTCCAAAAACAGACGTGGTGGTGGTGGAAGCCGAGGAAATCGATCTGACAGTAGGGATTTACTTGAAGCTATCATTTTAAGCAATATGGGACGTGGCAGTTACCGCAGAGGCTCATCAAGCGGTTGGGGCGGTAGCTCTAGCGGAGGTGGTTTCTCTAGAGGAGGTGGTTTTGGTGGTGGCTTCGGCGGTGGCGGTTTTGGCGGCGGCGGTGCTTCTGGAGGCTGGTAAAAACTTCGTTTTCAGTGTCCGTTTTCAGTATCATTCAACTTAAATATTTTTTCTGATTAAAAAAGGTATTACTATTTTGTTTTACGGCTTATAGTTATTCTATCTTAAAGGATTAAACTATATAAAAAACGTTCTCTAAAAACTATTTCTTACGCATGTAAACACTAATAGGTACACCATTAAAACCGAAATGCTCTCGTAACTTATTCTCTAAAAATCGTTTATAAGAATCTTTTACATATTGTGGTAAATTACAGAAAAATGCAAATTGAGGTTGCGGTGTTGGCAGTTGCATGATGTATTTTATCTTAACAAATTTTGCTTTATACGCTGGGGGCGGATAATTCTCTATTATAGGCAACATTACTTCGTTTAGTTGACTCGTTTTTATCTTCTTAGAACGGTTCTTGTAAACCTCAACTGCTGTTTCAATAGCTTTAAATATACGCTGTTTTGTTAATGCTGAAATAAAAACAATGGGGACATCTGTAAAAGGTTCCATTTGTTTTCTGATGGTCTTTTCGTAATCCTTCATCGATTTATGGTCTTTTTCTACTAAGTCCCATTTGTTTACTAATACAACAATGCCCTTTCGGTTGCGCTCAGCTAACCAAAAAATATTTTGAACTTGTCCGTCAAAACCTCTATTAGCATCAAGTACTACTAAACATACATCGGCATGTTCAATAGCACGAACACTTCGCATTACAGAGTAAAATTCTAAATCTTCTTTTACCTTAGATTTTCTTCGTATTCCTGCAGTATCAACTAAATTAAACTCAAAACCAAAACGATTGTATTTAGTATCTATAGAATCTCTTGTTGTTCCTGCAATATCAGTAACGATATACCTATCCTCGCCAATTAGCGCATTTATAAATGATGATTTCCCTGCATTTGGACGACCTACAACAGCAAAACGTGGTAATGCTTCTTCCACTATATCTTCTTTCTCAGGCAATGCGTCAACTAAAGCATCTAACAATTCACCTGTTCCACTACCATTTATACTTGCAACAGTGAAGTAATCGCCTAAACCTAATGCATAAAATTCTACAGCGTCTTCGGCACGTTTTCCATTATCAACTTTATTAACTACTAAGAAAACAGGCTTATTTACCTTACGAAGTAATTTGGCAACATCTTCGTCCATTCCTGTTATCCCAGACTCTACATCAACCATAAAAATAATAGCATCAGCTTCATCAATAGCTAACTCAACTTGTTTATCAATTTCAGCTTCAAAAACATCATCACTTCCTAAAACATAACCACCGGTATCTATTAACGAAAACTCTTTTCCATTCCAATCACATTTACCATAATGCCGATCTCTAGTGACACCACTTACAGCATCAACGATGGCCTCTCGTCTTTGAATTAAACGATTAAAAAAAGTTGATTTCCCAACATTTGGTCTTCCTACTATGGCTACTATATTACTCATAATTACTAAATTATATGCTACACCTTATCTGATGCCGTTATTATTTCTATCCGAAATATTTTGCAAAAGTAGGGAATATAGACGAAGCAAAGTTATTTTTTAATAAAGATTGAATGCTTTTAAAGTTTAAATAAAAAATAGTAATTTACTAAACTAAACTAAATAGTGATGCCACTAAGTAACGACATTGTTTTACGCCCAAGGTTTAAAATGGATATACCTAGGCATAATGAAGCTGTTTTAAGCGATTTTGAAAATACTAAAACCACTCAATCTGAATTTATTGTTACCAGAGTTGACGATCATGTATTTATTAAATTCCCAAAAGAAAAACAACACTTTTGGTCGCCACAATTACATCTTGAAATAAATAAAATTGACGAAAACTCGAGTAAGCTTCATGGTTTGTTTGGTCCAAGTCCTACGGTTTGGACACTTTTTATGTTTCTCCATTTTATGGTTGCTGGTGTATTTATTGCATTTGCTATTTGGACGTATACTAATATATCTTTAAAACAGAGTTATGTAATTCAAGCTAGTGTAACGCTTTTAATGGTTTTAATTTGGATTACTTTATATTTTGCAGGTAGTATTGGAAAAGCTTCGAGCACTAAAGATATGCGATTACTTAATAATTTTATGAATAGGATTCTTAGTATTGAAAATGAAAAAGCACCTTAATTATTAATTAAAGTGCTTTCGACCAACTCAAAAATTCAATACTAAACTAACAACTATTGAATATTTTCGTAGAAACTAACCGTACCACTATCTTCATAAGAAACCACTAATAAATCTTTTCCGTTTGGACTATCTATAGCAGGAATTACAAATAAACCTTCTGGCGCTTCATCACCAGTATGAGATAATATAGCCATATATTTTGGTGCTGTTGGATTGGTAACATCATACACCATAACTTGGTCATTCCTTTCTAAACCAACAAATAGGATATAGCGTTCATTTCCAATATTTAAAATTTCTACAGCTTCTGGTTCTGCGCCTTTATCATCACTTCTTTTATCTCCATCGTTAAAACGAGAAGGTGTTTCTGCCAATGTTTCTTTAGCAATACTATTTCCACTATCATAAAGTAAGTTTCCATTACCAGACCAAACACTGAATGAACGTGCTCCAAAACTGTAAATTTGATCTACATCTCCATCATTATCAGCATCCCCTAATGTTAAAGTCGTTTTTAAACGCCCTAGGTTGATTTCGTTTTGAAAATCATTAACAAATGGATAAACGGTTTCGTCAAGCGTTAAATCATCAACACGTTCTTCTTCACTAAAGCCGTCATAGTCTCTTGAATCACCTTCATTTGCAGAAAAAATATACTCAATTCCGCCAATATTTGCAGAGGTAATCGCATCTGGTTGATACATACCAAGTACTGGCCAATTTTTAAGTGCTGTTACACCATCTTCATCACTGGCATCTATTTCATTTCCTGTAATATTATAATCTTTATAACCTAAAGGGTAGATAGCTTCAATAGTTTTTGTTATTAAATTTACTTTAGCGATCCCATTATTTTCTTGTAATGATACCCAAGCGGTATTAGAATCTTCTGAAACTGTTATATATTCTGGTTCAACATCTTGTGCAAGCGTAGCTTCTGGCCCAAATACTCTAAAACCCTGTGCTTCAAGAGAAGATTCTTGACTATTAAAAGATGTAAAATCTAAAGTTGTCACAGAATCATCAGATAAATCTATGACACTAATGCTGCCTTCAGGGTCAACCGTATAATCATCATTTGGTTCCCCTTCATTGGCAGAAATAATTAATTTTCCATCTTTAGAAAATGTTACCATATCTGGTAAAGCACCAACGGTATATTGGTTTAGCAATGTATTATCAGACGTATTATACACTAAAATTTTTCCTGGGTTTTGCTTTGGATCTGCTTCAACTGCAACCGCTAATTTTCCATCATAAATAGCCACACTATTTGGCGCACCAAAAGCTGATAAATCTATTGGCTCTTCCAATACAGTGGCATCTAAATTTGAAATATTATTTACTGAAATTTGATTAGACTCTACATTAACAGTAAATAGCTTTTTTGTAATAGCATCATAAGCAGAGATTTCTGAAGCACCTTCTCCTCCTATATTAATAGTGGTTTTATACTGAAAATTGACTTCGGTATTAATTGGTGTTTTTGTAGTATTATCATCATCATTCTGACAACTGAAAATTGTTGCAACACATACTGCGCTGATAAGTAATTTTTTAAATTTCATATTTTGATTATTTGTCTTCACAAATATGAAACCTATACTTTACGCAAATGTTAATTAATTAAAAAGCTATTATTAGCATTTACTAGTTATTATAACCAAAACGTTTCAGCTGGTTTTGATTACTTCTCCAATTTTTATTCACTTTAACGTATAACTCAATATGAATTTGCTTTCCGAAGAATTTTTCTAAATCTTTTCTAGCTTCAACCCCTACACGCTTTAAAGCACTTCCTTTATGTCCGATAATAATGCCTTTTTGAGTTTCTCGTTCAACCATAATCACAGAACGTATTCTAATAATATGGTCTTCTTCAAAAAACTCTTCGGTATCTACTTCAACAGCATAAGGAATTTCTTTTTTATAATGCATTAGAATTTTTTCACGAATGGTTTCATTAATAAAAAAACGCTCTGGTTTATCAGTTAATTGATCTTTAGGGTAAAACGGTGGTGATTCTGGAAGTAATTCTATAATACGATTAAAAATTTCTTTCACATTAAAACCTTCAAGTGCAGAAACTGGATAAATCTCTGCATTAGGCACTTTTTCTGTCCAAGTTTGAACTTGGTCTTCCAATTGTTTTTGATCTGATTTATCAATCTTATTCAGCAATAATAAAACAGGGATTTTTGAATGTGTTATTTTTTTAAAAAACGCTTCATCTTTTAAATCTTTTTCGCCTATTTCTACCATATAAATAAGCACATCGGCATCTTCAAAGGCAGATTTCACAAAACCCATCATAGATTCTTGAAGCTCGTATGCTGGCTTTATTATCCCTGGTGTATCACTTAAAACCATTTGAAAATCGTCGCCATTTACGATGCCTAAAATTCTATGTCTTGTAGTTTGTGCTTTTGAAGTGATTATAGAAAGTTTTTCTCCAACAAAGGCATTCATTAATGTAGATTTACCAACATTAGGATTTCCAATAATATTTACAAAACCTGCTTTATGATTCATAGATGCGTTTATTAATTGTTGCAAAGTTACAACTTGAATACTTTACTTTAATTAGAAATGAAAGAAACAAAAAAAACAGGAAGCATAACTTCCTGTTTATTATATTAAGATAAGTAAGTGTATATTACTCTACTATTTCTAATAATTCTACATCAAAAATTAAAGTTGAATTCGCTTTGATAGCTCCTCCTGGTCTTGGACTAGCACCGTAAGCGATATCACTTGGGATAAAAAACTTATATTTAGCACCTTCTTTCATTAACTGTAAACCTTCAGTCCAACCTTTTATTACTTGAGTCACGCCAAATTCAGTAGGCTCTCCTCTATCTACAGAACTATCGAATACAGTACCATCAATTAAAGTACCATGGTAGTGTACTTTTACTTTAGATGCTGTAGTTGGTTTTTCTCCTGTTCCTTCTTTTAGAACGATATATTGTAAACCACTCTCAGTAGTTTGCACACCATCTTTAGCTTTATTTTCAGCTAAAAACTTTTCTCCTTCTTCTTTATTCTTTTGTGCTTCTTCTTGACGTTTAGTAGCTTCTGCTTGTTGCTTTTTTTGAAAATAAGCTCTAACTATTTGTTGCGCTGTAGCTTCTTCAAGTAAAATATCAGTAGAATCTATGACATTGGTAAATCCTTGAACGAATAAATCATTATCAAATTCATCAAAACTCGCTTTTACATTTCTAGCTACATCCATTCCAACAGCATAACTTACAGAGTCTAATTCTGTTTTTACTGGTTTTTTAGTAACACCATTTTTATTACAAGACCCCATAAGTAGCACTAAGGCTACTAAACTTAAATATTTCATTATGTTCATTTTTATATATTTTTTATTCTGACGCCAAATGTAATAAATTTATGAGAATATAATGAATATTATACTACTAGATTACGTTAAAATATCTTAAAATTTTATTTATGCAGAATGCAATAAAAATCACCTTTTAAGAAGAAAAAGAGTTGCTATGGTCATAAATAAAAATAATGCTACACTATAGGCAACAGAACCACTACCCATAAATTATTTATTGTAATTCTTTTGATAGCATACTTTATTAAAGCACATAGAGCTTCTTAAGCAAAATTATCACTAGCTCTAAAATACTTTAATCTTGCTCCAATACTTTTTTACTAATTTTATATCCTTACAAAAAAATAGTTCTATTAATTTACAATTACTTTATAAGTGCTTACCTCATCATTTGAAATTATTTTAAATACATAAAGGCCTTTATTGAAGTCACTAACATCTATAGTTGATGAATTTAAATTTTTAGAATTTATAATAACGCGCCCATTTAAATCATATATTTTAAGGTCATAACTAGATTCATTAGATTTTATATGTACTATATTTTTTGATGGGTTAGGGAATAAACGAAACCTATCTTTGCTAGTATTGTCTTCTAGCCCTAAAGTTATAAACGGTTTATATACTCTAACATAATCGACTAAAGCATCAGATAATGTCCCAACAGAGTGACTTTGAAAATCACCATCTCCAAAACTTGCACCTACAGAAAGCCATAACCATTCTGGCACCTGCGGCACAAGAGAATACCCGTTTGGATCTACAGTAAAAGGAAAAGGTTTATTTGCATTAGTAGATACCACTTTTACACCATCATAATAAATATCCATGGCAGTCTCTGTCCAATGTAAACCAAAAGTATGATAGCCATTATGTAAATTGGGCGTATTATAAGGAATAGTGTGGTTTTTTTTAAATGCACTATAACCATCAAAATGCACTACGGCTTTAGTATCATTTGTTACCCATGCAGATTCAAAAATATCTACTTCGGCTCCATCTGCTGCCGAATTATCTACATTCCCCATATTACTACCCTGAAGCCAAAAAGCCGTATGGTTTCCCTTAGACGTTTCTGCTATTTGTATTCGCGCCTCTAAATATCCATAGGTTGGTTCGTAAAGACCTCTACTTTCAATACTACCACAATTCATGGTATTATTATCTACTTTTGTTCCTCTTAAAACAAGATTTCCTGTGCCATTTAAAAAAGCATTTTCAGCTACCCACCACCAATCAGTTACGCCTAAATTCGGTCTTGGATTTCTTGATTTTGTACTTACAGATATTTGCCATTTTGAGGTATTAATTTCTGTCGCATTAAATTCATCACTAAAATCTAAAGTCCAATCCCCAGGTACACCATTAGGTTGAGCATTTACGGGGGTTTCTGAGTCTACAAACCCTGAAGTAGCAGCACTACCAGGAGATACATATACATTATCTATTCTAAGAGGTCTATTGCCATTAGCTTTATAAAACACTATTCTTACAGTGGTTACACTGTTTGGAACAGTAAACGAAAAAGCGCCATCGGTATGCCAGACATCAACTATTGTTGATAATACGAAGCTTCCTAATTCTGAGCCTCCAGATACTCCCTCTAAAACTCGAGCCGTCATATTTGTTCCTCCTGCAGCTACCCATCTGTAGTTAAAAACGACGTTGTATGTCTCTCCTGGTGTTACGGTGAAAGTTTGCACTAGAGAGCCATCTCCATTGTTTATGTTTCCAGAACGTGAATTTGTTAAATCATCAATAACCACTTGATTTTTAAATCCAGTCCAAGGTGATAAATCTCCAGTTTCAAAATTGCCATTAGTGATGAGGTTTTGTCCTAAGCTCAAATAAGAAATTAATAGCGCTATTATTAAAATGTTTTCTTTCATAAAAATACTATTATTAAGATATATTGTAATTTAATGAGATAATAGCCCCTCTTTACTTGAAGGCTCCTTATATAAAGCAGGTTTATTTGCCATCAACTGTTCATGAATATGATAGGTAACGTCCATCCATGACTTCTCCTCATCCCAAAGTGGCGTTGTCATATTTGATTCCCAGATTGATAAGTTTTGTGTTAACAAATTAAATGTAATGGTGTCTTTTTCCGAAAGGTTGTTTACCTCACCTAAATCGTTTGACAAGTTATACATGGTAGAACCATAATTTTTTAACCGAATTAGTTTATGGCTTCCCACTCTTGCAGCAGCCTCATCTAACTTACGCCAGAATAGTTTATGGTGAGGATCTCCTTGTTTTTCTCCTGATAGATAGGGCAATAAATTAGTGCCATCTAAGATTAAATCTTTTTCTTTCTCAATACCTGCGGCAGCTACAGACGTACTAAAAATATCTAAAGAAGAACTTAACCCATTAAATATTTGATTTCCAGTAATTTTACTGGGCCAACTGACTATGAATGGCACACGATGACCGCCTTCAAATTTATTGCCTTTCCAACCTTTTAAAGGGCCCATTTTTGAGGAATTGTTATGGGCTCCTCCATTATCGCTAATAAAGTATATTAATGTGTTTTCTAATATCCCTAGTTCTTTTAGTTTGTTACGAAGCTTTCCTATATTCTCATCTAAAGACCAAGTCATGGCAGCTAAGTCCTGCCTTGGGTGATTTTTATATTTTATCAAATCGCTTTCTTTGGCTTCCATGGGGGTATGTACAGCATTATAAGCCAAATACATGAAGAATGGACGGTCTTTATTCTCTTCAACAAAACGTACTGAACGATTACCTAAAACATCAGTTAAATACCCATCAAATTTTACCTGTTTTCCATTTTGCTGAAGCATGTGGTTTTTTGAAGGGTTATGTATTGGAAAATATGATCGGCTTCCTGCCAAAAATCCATAAAATTCATCAAACCCTCTTTGGTTAGGATGATCTGATGGTGTAGCTCCTAAATGCCATTTTCCAATAGCAATAGTTTTATAATCGTTTTTTTTGAAAACATCAGCCATAGTTAATACATCATCTGACAACCCTATATCGCCAGAACTTCCGTAACCTGTACCATTAGCTTCAAAACCAAAACGTTGTTGATACTTCCCGGTTATTAGTCCTGCTCTTGAAGGCGCACAAACGGTAGCACTAACATGTGCATCTGTAAAAATGACACCGTCTTTTGCTAAATTATCAATATGAGGTGTTTCTAAATCCTCGCTACCCATAAATCCAAAGTCAACGTACCCAGCATCATCAACTATT
Source organism: Algibacter sp. (assembly GCF_029245835.1). Classification (GTDB taxonomy): domain Bacteria; phylum Bacteroidota; class Bacteroidia; order Flavobacteriales; family Flavobacteriaceae; genus Algibacter_B. The sequence continues at coordinate 67,721 of NZ_JAQWOO010000017.1, forward strand.
ACAACTATAATATTTGGTTTATTAGCTTGGATTGTTATTGCCGCAAGATTTTCATTAGATTTATTTTTACCACATGAACATAAAGTGACAACTAGACTGAATAGCACATAAAATTTTATCATAATTAAGGTTGGTGATATATTAGTTAAATGTTGCGGGTTTTGAAGTTTTAACATATTAAACAAAATAACAGAAGTATTCTTAATGGATATGTAGCACAAAGAACCCTCCTGCTAAATGAAAACAAATTGCTATTAATCTAGTTATTGCTTAATAAATTTATAAGTTCCTACGGTATTGTCTATAAATGCTTTTATTAAATACACGCCTTTTGAGAGTCTAGAAACGTTAACTTGAGTATTTTTACTATTAATATTATTATTTAGTAATTGTTGACCTAGCAGACTATAAATTTCAATTTTATCAATATTTTTATCTGCTGAAATGTTTATGTAATCGTTTGCTGGGTTAGGAAACGATTTAAAATTAAATTTTGCTAAGTCTTGCGTTGATAATCCAGTATCTTCTATAAAGCTTACATTATCTAAATTTAATGGTCTATTACCGTTAGCTTTAAAAAACAAGAGCCTTACTGTACTTACTCCTGCAGGGAGTTGTACACTAAAAGATCCTGCGAACCATTGATCTACAGTTGAATTTAGAGCGTATCCTGCACTTTCTGTACCTCCTATTAAATTTAAATTAGGTTTACCGGTACCTGTAACATTGAGTTCATCTTTAACTCTCACTGTTAATGCTGTTCCGCCAGCAGCTACCCATCTATAATCAAATGACACGTCATAAGTATTTCCTGGTGTTAGACCAGAAACAATTTGAAATAAAGAGCCATCTCCATTTTCAACTTGGCCAGAAAATGAACTTGTAATGTCATCAACTACAATTCTGTTTTTAAAGCCGCTCCAGTCTGGACAACCAACACCACCACTACCAGTATTTGCAGTAGTAAAACCCGGACTCTCAAAATCTCCATTTGCAACTTGGTTTTGTCCAAAACTTAGTGAGACGGTTAATAATGTAAATAAAAATGTAACTTTTTTCATGATAATTTAATTTAAATGGTTAATAATTTTGAATATCCGTTATAAGTCATAATCCTGTGATATTAGCAATAACAAGCCTATCGAAGAGTTGGTCTCCAAAATATCTACGATTTAGTTTATAGACGAATTCATTTAAGTATAATTGGAGATATTTTCCTTTAATTT
>NZ_JAQWOO010000018.1 GCF_029245835.1 Algibacter sp.
AACGTGAATTAAAGAAAGTGCTTTTAGTACCAATTACTTCTAATAGAGGTTTGGCAGGCGCATTTAATTCAAACATCATCAAGGAAGTTAATAGATTAACATCTGAAACTTATGCTAATCAAGAGGTTTCTTATTTAGCCATTGGTAAAAAAGCGAATGATGCTTTTAAAAAGACCAATAGAGTTATAGCTAATAAAAGTGAAGTTTATGACGATTTAACTTTTGATAATGTTGCTGAAGTTGCTGAGTTATTAATGGAAAATTTTGTTGCTGGCGAGTTTGATAAAATTGAAATCGTTTATAATAAATTTAAAAACGCAGCGACACAAATTGTGATGACTGAACAGTTTTTGCCAATTGTTCCTGTTGAAGGAGAAGCTAATAACAATGCAGACTATATTTTTGAGCCATCAAAAATAGAGATTGTTGAAGAGTTAATTCCTAAGTCCTTAAAAACGCAATTATATAAAGGAGTTAGAGATTCTTTTGCATCTGAACATGGCGCACGTATGACAGCAATGCATAAAGCCACTGATAATGCGACTGAGTTAAGAGATCAATTGAAGTTAACTTATAATAAAGCACGTCAAGCAGCTATTACTAATGAAATCCTTGAGATTGTTGGTGGAGCTGAAGCTTTGAATAACTAATACATTCCTGCGAAAGCAGAAATCTCATTCTAAAAGATTATAAACCTAACTTTAACGAGTTAGGTTTTTTTGTTATAAAAGTCTTATTTTTAACCTCAAAAACATACCACTTTTTTGAGCGCACTCAAGTCTTTATTTAAACAAACATTCATCTATGGTTTAGCAACTGTGCTTCCCAGAATGTTGAGTTTCTTGCTGGTGCCACTTTATACCACAGACGGTGTCCTTTCTTCAGTTGCTGAATATGGAGAAGTTTCTGTTATTTTCTCTTATTTCGTGCTTTTCAATGTGATTCTAGCTTATGGTATGGAAACTGCTTTTTTTAGGTTTTTTAACAAAGAAGATGATAAAAACAGCGTAACGAGTACAGCCGCAATTTCATTAGTGATTTCTTCAATTGGATTTTTTATTCTTGGCTTTTTATTCAAAAACGAAATATCAAATCTAATCGATATTGATGTAAAATATATCAAGCTAGTCATATGGATTTTGTTATTAGACGCTTTGGTTATTATACCTTTTGCATGGTTAAGAGCCAACGAAAAGCCCATGCGTTATGCGGTTATTAAAATTTTCAATGTCGTCATAAACATAGGTTTAAACTTATTCTTTTTATTGGCATTAAAGGGTTTAGCTTCTAATAATTCTCTTTTTGAAAGCATATACATTTCTAACTTTGAAATTAATTATATTTTCATAGCAAATTTAATAGCAAGTGGAATCACGCTTTTATTAATGTTTCCATTCTATATTAAAATCAAATATAAATTTGACAAGGCTTTATGGAAGCATATGATAAAATATGCTATACCTGTATTAATAGCGGGTATTGCATTTTCAATTAATGAAACATTTGATAGAATACTATTAGATTATCTATTACCAGAAAATATTGCCAAAACAGAAGTAGGCATGTATTCAGCTTGTTATAAATTGGCATTGTTTATGACGCTTTTTGCCACTGCTTATCGTTTGGGTATTGAGCCTTTTTTCTTTAGTCATGCGAAGGCGGAAAATCCTCAAAAGAATTACGCTAGAATATTAGAGTTTTTCGTGGCAATTGGTTCTATTATATTACTTGCGGTTGTTGTTTTTGCCGATATATTAAAACCAATTATTGTAAGAAGTGAAAATTATTGGGAAGCTATGTGGATTGTACCAATTATCCTTATAGCAAACTTTTGTCTTGGTATTTACCACAACCTTTCGGTTTGGTATAAAATAACCGATAGAACCAAGTTTGGGGCTTATATATCAGTATTTGGCGCTCTAATAACTTTAGGATTAAACTTTTGGTTAATACCTATTATAAGCTACAAAGGATCAGCAATTGCAACACTAGCCGCTTACACTTCTATGATGTTATTATCTTATTATTTTGGAAGGAAGTATTATCCAATACCTTATAACCTTAAGAAAATAGGGTTGTATTTATTAATCTCAATTGGCTTATCATTACTTTCATTCTATCAATATAGAGGTGAATATATTATTGGAATATCTATGTTAATTGTATTTTTGGGAATCGTTTATTTTTCTGAAATAAATGAACTAAAACGAATGTTAAAGAATAAATAATGTATATAGACCTGTCAGGTTTTTAAAACCTGACAGGTCTCAAGTAAAATGTATAAAAAGATGCAAATAAAAATCATTAACAAATCCAGTCACGATTTACCGCATTATGAAACTATAGCTTCTGCAGGAATGGATTTACGCGCTAATATTTCGGAGGCGAGAGTTTTAAAACCATTAGAACGCAGTATTGTGGGCACAGGGCTATTTATAGAGCTTCCTGTTGGCATTGAAGCCCAAGTGCGCCCTAGAAGCGGTTTAGCGGCTAAAAAAGGTATTACAGTGCTTAATGCTCCAGGAACGATAGATGCCGATTATAGAGGTGAAGTGGGTGTGATTTTAGTAAACCTTTCAAATGAAGAATTCACTATTAATAACGGCGAGCGTATTGCTCAATTAGTGATTGCAAAACATGAACGTGGAGAATGGGAAGAAGTAGAAATTTTATCAGAAACAGATAGAGGTGAAGGTGGTTTTGGGAGTACTGGAACGAAATAAATTCCTGCGAACGCAGGAATCTCCTAATCGATAAGAATGAAATATTGGTACGTCTACATCATGACAAATAAGCGAAATGGAGTTTTATACATCGGCGTAACAGATAATATTGATGAAAGAGTAAAAGAGCATAAGTTAAAGGCATATCCAAAGTCTTTCACTGCAAGATATAATTGCGATAGATTGGTTTATTTTGAAGAGTTTGAAAACGGAAATGAAGCCGAAAAAAGAGAAAGGCAATTTAAAAAATGGAAAAGGGGATGGAAAATAGAGCTGATAGAAGATATGAATCCTAGTTGGTCTGATTTAAGTGTCAACTGGAATCTAAATTTTAATAAATTACGATAATAAAATAAAGAGGTTCCTGTTTTCACAGGAATAAAGTTTAACGTTAAAGAGATACCCGCTTTCGCGGGCAATTGTATGAAAATAATAGTACCCATGGCAGGACGAGGTTCTCGTTTACGTCCACATAGTTTAACCGTACCAAAACCATTAATTCCAGTTGCTGGACAACCTATTGTTCATCGATTGGTAAAAGATATTGCTAAAGTTTTAAAGCAGCCAATTGAAGAAATTGCCTTTGTTTTAGGCGATCCAGCATGGTTTGGTGATGAGGTAGTTTCTAGTTTAGAAGATTTAGCTAAAAGTTTAGGAGCAAAAGCATCCATTTACCGTCAAGACAAACCTTTAGGAACAGGACATGCTATTATGTGTGCGAAACCATCTTTATCTGGACCTGCGGTAATTGCTTATGCAGATACTTTGATAAGAGCTGAATTTGATTTAGATCCAACAGCAGATAGCGTAATTTGGACGAAACAAGTTGATAATCCGGAGGCTTATGGTGTTGTTAAATTAAATTCAAATCAGGAGATTGTAGAACTCGTTGAAAAACCAGAAACATTTGTTAGCGACCAAGCTGTTATTGGTATCTACTATTTTAAAGATGTTGCCGTTTTAAAAGGAAAGCTACAAGAAATATTGGATGAAAATATTATGAATGGTGGCGAATACCAAATTAACGACGGTATTAAACGCATGATGGCAGAAGGCAAAGTGTTTAAAACAGGAACAGTTGATGAGTGGATGGATTGCGGAAATAAAGCCATTACCATTGAAACCAACCAACGTATGTTAGGGTTTTTAAAAGCTGATGGCGAAGAGCAATTAGTAGCATCTTCAGCTAAATTAGAGAATTCAAATATTATTGAACCTTGTTTTATTGGCGAAAATGTCGTGCTTAAAAACACAACAATTGGTCCTTTTGTTTCTATTGGAAATGGAACGGTTATTGAAAATTCAACAATTGAAAACAGTTTAATTCAAACCAATTCTGAAATTAAAAATGCCAAGTTAAACAATGCCATGATTGGTAATAACGTTAAATACAATGGAGAATTTACTAGTATTAGTATAGGCGATTATTCGGTTTTGGAATAATATTTGTCATTCCCTCGAAGGAGGGAATCTCATTAAATGAAGTTTGGAATACAATTTGAAGTTGTCAATATGTTTAAAGATCTGTTTCTTGCGTTAGGGATTGAAGAGGCATCCTTTTTTGCTTTTAATAGCAAAAAAGATATAGCGTAAAGCCCGACCTTTTGTGAGCCTGCAAGGTTTTTAAAACCTTGCAGGTATGAGTAAAAGGTAACGCCCAAACAATTAAATAATTAATGAAACAAAAAATCCACATAGTTGTTTTTTTCTTCGGAATGCTTTTGCTTCCGCAGATAAACTATGCCCAAGTAGATTTTAATAAAACACCTGAAGATGATTTAGGAGATAATGAAGATAAATTCCAAGAGCTATTCTACGAGGCTTTAAAGCAAAAGGGTATAGAAAACTATGATAGAGCTGCGGAGGCTTTACAAAAATGCATAGCTATAGATAAAACGGTGCCTGTTTTGTATTTTGAATTGGGTAAAAGTTATAATAAACTAAAAAACTTTGTAGCTGCTGAAGATGCTTTTAAAGAAGCTGTTGAAAAAGACCCCGATAACGAATGGTTTTTAGACGAACTTTACGGTTTTTATGTTTCCCAAAATGAGCCTGATAAAGCTATAAAAACAGTTAAGCAACTGGTAAGATTTCATCCAGATTATAAAGAAGATTTGGCATCACTTTATGTGAGAACAAAAAAGTATGATGAAGCTTTAGAGATTATAGATGCATTGGATGCTGAGTTTGGGATTTCGGTAAGTAGAGATATTATGCGTAATCGAATTTACGAAGCTACAGGCCGTAAGAAAGATCAAATAAAGAACTTAGAAAGTCGCGTTGAAGACAACCCTGAAAAAGAATCAAATTATCTGGCGCTTATTTTCCGTTACAGCGAAAACAATGACAAAGAAAAAGCCTTTGAAACCGCAAAAGAACTCTTGAAGATTAATCCAAATTCGCAATTAGTACATTTAGCTTTATACAAATTTTATTTAGATGATGACGATGCTGAAAAGGCTATTGAATCTATGAAAATAGTAGTTAAAAGCACAGCTATAAAACCCGAAGCGAAACTAAAAGTACTTACGGATTTTATAAAGTTTGTAAAAGAAAACCCAGAGTATGAAGGGGATTTGGTTGAAGCTACGGCTATGGTTACCGATGCGAATAACAGTAAAACAGTTGAAGAGTTAGGACACTATTATTTGGCTAAAAACAATAAAGTAAAAGCCTTAGAGCATTTTGAAGCCGCTATGAAATTAGAACCTAATAATTTTGGAGTATTACGAAATGTGATGTTGTTATACATAGATTTAAAAAAGTATGAATTGGCTAAAGCAAAGAGTGGTGAAGCACTTGAAATATATCCATCACAACCTATTTTATATTTAATACATGGAGTTGCTTTAAATGAGTTAAATCTACCAAAAGAAGCACTTGAACCCCTTGAAACAGGTTTAGATTATATTATAGACGATACCAAAATGGAAGCCGATTTTTATAATCAATTAAGTAAAGCTCATACCCTACTGAACAATACAGCCAAAGCAAAATCGTTTAGTTATAAGGCAAAACAAATACAATCCCAAAATTAATGCATATAAAATCAAAAATAATATTAGGCGTATTTGTTATCCTATTGTTTAATTGCAAATCTGCAAAAACAATTAGTACTGGCGAAACGAATTATAATTTGTCTAACAGGCAATTAATAAAAGAAAACGCAAAACAAGCCGCCAATTTTAAAACGTTGCAAGCTAGACTTAAAATCACCTATACTCAAAAAGGTAAATCTCAAACACATACCCTAAACTTTAGAGCTAAGAAGAATGAAGCATTATGGATAAATGCTACGTTTTCTGTAATTAGAGCATTAGTTACTCCTGAAAAAGTGAGTTTTTATAACAAGCTTGATAATACTTATTTTGATGGTGATTATAAATATTTGAGTGATTTATTGGGTACTGAATTAGATTTTGATAAAGTTCAAAATTTACTATTAGGAGAAACTTTATATACAATGAGTTCTGGAGCTTATAAAGTTTCGGTTGATGATGGTTCTTATATTGTTCAGCCTAAAAATCAACGTGATTTATTTGAAATATTTTTTCTATTAAACCCTTCAAATTTTAAAGTAAAATCACAACAAATATCACAACCAAAGGAGTTTAGGCATTTACAAATTGATTATTTAGCCTATCAAGATGTTGAAACACAAATTATACCAGAACGGATTAAGGTGATTGCTGTTGAATCTAGTAGTGAAATGATTGTAGAATTAGAGATGAAAAACGTGTCTTTAAATGAAGACTTACGTTTTCCATTTAAAATACCTTCAGGGTTTAAAGCCATTGAACTTTAAATGAAAGTGAGTACGCTTACATACAGATTGGTTTTTATTTTAGGGTTTCTGTTGTGCAGTAGTTTGAGTTTTTCTCAAACTAATAAGCAAAAACAATTAGAATCTCGAAGACAAGAATTACGCAGAGAAATCCAGAAAATTAATGAACTACGGAATGAAAATAAATCTAAAGCAAAATCTGAACTCTCATTAATAGAAGATTTTAATTATAAGATTAGCGTGTTATCTAACTTGATAAAAGTAACTAACCAACAAGCGAATTTACTAACTCGAGAAATTAGTTCGAATCAAAATAAAATTTCCAGCTTAAGAGACGAATTAAAGCAGTTAAAAGAAAATTATGCTGCTATGATAGTGAAGTCTTATAAAAGTAAAAATCAGCAAAGTAGGATTATGTTTTTGCTGTCTTCAAACGATTTCAAACAGGCGTATAAGCGTTTACAGTATATTAAACAGTATTCGGACCATCAGAAGCAACAAGGTGAAATTATAAAAACTAAAACTTTAGAGCTTCAAGACACCAATGCGAGTTTATTAAAACAGCAAGACGACAAAAAGAAACTGATTGCTGAAAACAGAGTGGTACAGCAGTCTTTAGAAACAGAGCGTAAGCAGCACCAAACACTTATGGCTTCTATTAAAAAGAATCTGTCTAGATATGCGTCTCAGATAAAAGAAAAACAACGCGAAGCTGATAAAATTGATAGAGAAATTGATAGAATTATTAAAGCTGCTATTGCAAAGTCCAATATTAAAGCTGGAAAAACAACAAGCTCTAAAACATTTGCTTTAACTGCGGAAGAAAAGGTATTAGCGTCTAATTTTATTTTAAACAAGGGTAAGTTGCCTTGGCCTGTTGAGAAAGGCTTTGTGCGTTTAGGCTATGGTACACAACCACATCCTATTGATAGCTCTTTAAAAATAAAAAGTAACGGTGTGCGTATAGCAACCGAAAAAGGGGCAAAAGCTAGAGCGGTTTTTGATGGTGAAGTGAGTGAGATTTTAAAGATGAAAAATGTAAATCCTATTGTGATGATTCGTCATGGTAATTACTTGACACTTTACAGAAATCTATCTCAAGTGTATGTAAAAAAAGGCGATAAAGTAAAAACGAAACAGGTAATTGGTGAGGTTTTTACAAACCCTTCAAATGGTGAAACTATTTTAAGTTTTACCTTGTCTAAAGGGACAGCTACTGAGAACCCTGCGAGTTGGATTTATAAGATGTAAAATTTCTGCCTTTCGACTTCGCTCAAGATAAACAATGGCAGGAATGTCATTAATTGAAACTACAATTATTTTTTGAAGTTCTACACCCGCGTTAGGGATTGAAACGGCATCCTTTTTTTAAAATATAAACATATACTTTATTTGGAACTTTAATTTAACAGATAGCCACGTCCTTCGTCCTGGCTATGACGTTAAAAAAAGATACAGTGAAACATTTATGTTCATGAATCCAAAAATATTAAATAGAAAAGCATGAATAAAAGCCCGACCCTTGGGTAACGCCCAAATAATTCTCTTAATCAAACAACGCCTTTAACTCTGTAGCTTCGTTTGGTTTCATTTTTCCGGCTAGTAAAAGACTTAATTGTTTACGTCGTAAAGCGGCTTCAAAACGTGCTATTTCAAGGTCCGTTTCAGGAGATACCTCGGCTACTTTTACAGGTCGCCCCGTTTTATCAACCGCCACAAATGTATAAATGGCTTCATTAGCTTTAGTTCTTGCGCCAGATTCTCTGTCTTCCATCCAAACATCAATATAAATCTCCATAGAGGTGTTGAATGCACGAGATACTTTGGCCTCAACTGTTACAACACTGCCTAAAGGTACAGCTCTATTAAATGCCACATGGTTTACAGAGGCGGTTACAACGATACGCCTAGAATGACGTCTGGCAGCAATACTTGCTGCGCGATCCATACGTGCTAATAATTCGCCACCAAATAAATTGTTTAAAGGATTGGTTTCACTTGGTAAAACCATGTCTGTCATGGTCGTTCTTGATTGTTCGGGAGTTTTTGCCTTCATCGCGGATTTTTATGATGAGGTAAAGTTACAAAGTAAGATGTGAAATTATGCTAAACTAGTCTAGTTTTTGGACAAGTAACCAAGCTTCTCTATTATGTGCTCTTTTAATGTTTCGTAAAGCTTTTAAGGCATCTAGTCTGCCCTCATAACTCGCATAGGCTACTTGGTGTAAACCGTATTTATTAGCACCAATTTTTCTGGCACTAAACCCATCTGCTTTAAGTTGTTTCACTTTTTTATCGCAGTTTTCTTCAATTCTAAACGCGCCAGCAACAATATGATAATTACCTGTTTGCTTGGTAACATTTAACGTGATTGCTGGTAGTGGGTTTAAATTAAAAGTAGCTTGTTGTATTTTAGAGTCTAATTCTTGTGTTGCTTGTTCTTGGGCTAATTGGTTATGTTCTTCAATTTTATCTACATAAATTTTAGAAGTTACCAAACCACCTAAAGTTAAAGCAATTAAAGCGACTGCAGCATATTTTAAATAAGATTTAGACTTTCGTTTTTCTGGAGTTACAGCAATGGGGATTGCTTTTTCAATGGCTTGAACGTCACGTTTGTATACTTCACGAGTTACTGCCGGGGTTACAAATTGTGATAAACCAAAAGAATCGGTTAAATAATTAAGATGATACGTAGGTTCAAATAAAACTTTACCTTCTTTATTAAAAACAATCTCTCCAATATTTTTGAAAGTAAGGGTTTCACCTTCTGTTAAGTAAGATTTTAAAAGCTTAACACGTTTTGCAATTTTTTTGTTAGCAACCTCAAAAGGGATTTTTTCAACATCCGCAATATAATGCGCCAATAAACCATCATTTTGTTGAATTTGCTCATTGAAAGACACCGTTTTTTTTGGTGCATGAAAGGTATTTGAAGTATCATCAATAGTAGCAGATACGTATTGTGTTAAAAACGCTCCAAATTCAGGGATGGTAACACACTCATATCTATAGAGTAAGTCGCTAATGTAGGTTTCTAATTGCATGAAAACAAAGTTAAAAAAATGGGCTTTGTAATAAAATTTAGGGGTAATTATTTATTAACAATATAAAAATTCTTTTATTGTAGTACCAATTTAGCTAAGAAATGTGGTATAAGTAAATTGAATTATTTTTAGTTAGGATGAGACAAAAAAGTAAAGCATAGCATCGTTATGGTTTTCTTTTTTAATGAGGTTATAGCTAATAAGAAACGATTTATAATTGATTTTTTATAGTTAAATTGGTACGATATCAAAATCAATAAGATAGCATGACAGAAAACGATTTGCTTTACACTTTAGCGCTACAACATGTGCCAAATATTGGCGATATTACAGCAAAACGATTAATCTCAAATTGTGGTTCTGCAGAAGCGGTTTTAAAAGAAAAGAAGCAGAACTTATTGAAGATTGACGGCATAGGAAGTATAACAATAAGTGATTTGTTTAAAATGCATCATTTAAAAGAAGCTGAGAACGAATTAGCTTTTATTCAGGCAAATGCGATTAAGGTGTCTTACTTCCAAGACAATGAGTATCCAGAAAAACTGAAACATTGTATTGATAGCCCTATATTATTGTTTCAAACTGGGCAAATCGATTTAAAGAAACCACATATTATTAGTATTGTAGGAGCCAGAAAAATTACAACCAATGGCATTGCGTTTTGCGAAAATTTAGTTGAACAATTGGTACCCTATAATCCTATAATTGTTTCTGGATTTGCTTACGGTACAGATATTACTGCCCATAAGGCTGCAATGAAACACAATTTACAAACTGTGGCCTGTTTAGCACATGGTTTGAATCAGATTTATCCTAAAGTGCATAAAAAGTATATGGTAGATATGGAGAAGAATGGTGGTTTTTTCTCTGATTTTTGGAGTACTGATAAATTTGATAAGCGAAATTTTTTAAAACGAAATAGAATTATTGCAGGTTTAAGTGAAGCTACTATTGTTATAGAATCTGCTGAAAAAGGCGGAAGTTTAGTAACAGCTGATATTGCTGGGTCATATAACAGAGATGTGTTTGCTGTACCAGGAAGGATTGCAGATAGCCAAAGTATGGGGTGTAATAATTTAATAAAATATCAGAAAGCCCATATGTGTACTACCCCTTTGGATGTGCCTTATATTTTAAATTGGGAATTAAAAAATAACAAAAAACCAGCGGTGCAAAAACAATTATTTGTGGAGTTGGATGCTACTGAGAAAATTATTTATAACTATCTAAAAGAAAACGACAAACAGCAACTGGATATAATTGCTTTGAATTGTGAAATGCCTATTTTTAAAGTATCTGGGACACTTTTGAATATGGAATTAAAGGGTGTAATTAGGCCTTTACCAGGGAAATTATTTGAGGTTATTTAATGAAATCCTACAAAGGTAGGAATTTGTTAATACCCAACCTTCTCACGTACTCGTTTTAAAACATCATCAGCAACTACCTTTGCTTTTTCAGCACCAACAGCAAGCGCTTTGTCAATCTCGTTGAGATTATTCATATAATAGTTATAACGTTCGCGAGGTTTAGCAAATGTTTCAATAATCAATTCAAACAAAGCTTGTTTGGCGTGTCCGTAGCCATAACTACCCTTTTCATAATTGGCTTTCATGGCGTCAATTTGAGAGTCGTTAGCCAATAAACTATAAAGAGCAAAACAATTACAAGTACTCCAATCTTTTGGGTCTTCAAGTGGCGTACTATCCGTTTGAATACTCATAATTTGCTTACGCAGTTTTTTATCAGTTAAAAATATATTAATAATATTACTTCTACTTTTGCTCATTTTTTCACCATCTGTACCAGGAATAAGTTTGGTGTCTTTTTGAACTTCAGCTTTTGGCAAAACAAAAGTTTCTCCAACTTTAGCATGAAAACGAGAAGCCACATCACGCGTCATTTCAATATGCTGTTCTTGATCTTTTCCAACAGGAATTATTTCTGCATCGTATAATAAAATATCAGCAGCCATAAGCATGGGGTAAGTAAATAACCCAGAATTTACATCTTCCAATCTATCGGCTTTATCTTTAAAACTATGGGCTAATGTTAACCGCTGATAAGGGAAGAAACAACTTAAATACCAGGACAGCTCAGTCACTTGTGGCACATCACTTTGTCTGTAAAACACTGTTTTTTCTATATCTAAACCAAAAGCTAACCAAGTTGCAGCGGTCGAATAGGTGTTTTCGCGTAGCGTTTTTGGGTCTTTTATTTGCGTTAACGTATGCAGGTTTGCTATAAATAAATAGGAATCGTTTTTTGGGTTTTCGGCCATTTTAATAGCTGGTATAATAGCGCCTAAAATGTTTCCTAAATGTGGGGTTCCTGTACTTTGTATGCCTGTTAGTATTCTTGCCATCTTTTCATTCCCCCGAAGGAGGGAATCTCTTTAATTAGTATTGAAAATAATTTAACCGAAAGCAAAGGTAAACGTTTTAATAATAAATACTCAAAACAAATAGATTTTCGATTTTTTTACTTTTTATTTCCCCCTTTTTCTTTGTTAAAATTTTAAAACATAGCTAAGGCTGTGTTTTAAAATTTGTGCCTTGATAAAGAAAAACTATCTGCGTCAAAATTCTCTAAAAACTTTTCACTTTGAGTATAGCTCAATACATTTATGTATTTTTGGAACTTATGATGTTTTTTAAATACATATTTTGGGTTTTGTATCGTATTTGGTTTTATATCCTTGTAGCATTACCCATACTTATACTTTTTCCAATACTCTTAGTTTCCATTGCTAAAGAAACATGGTATCCCTTCTTTTTTAAATTAGCGAGACTTTGGGCTAAGTTTATATTAATAGGTATGGGTTTTGCCTATACTATAAAACGTGAGCAAACTCCAGAAAAACATAAAAGTTACATGTTTATTGCCAACCACACGTCTATGGTTGATATTATGCTGATGTTGGTTTCAATAAAAAACCCGTTTGTATTTGTTGGTAAAGCTGAATTAGCTAAAATTCCGTTGTTTGGTTTCTTCTATAAACGTACTTGTATTTTGGTGGATAGAAACTCAGCAAAAAGCAGGCAAGCCGTTTTTTTAAGAGCCCAACGCAGATTGAAATCTGGTTTAAGCATCTGCATTTTTCCTGAAGGCGGAGTACCAGAAGAGCATATAGAATTAGATGAATTCAAAGATGGCGCGTTTAGATTGGCTATTAATCATCAAATACCTATTGTGCCTATTACTTTTGCAGATAATAAAAAACGATTCTCATATACTTTTTTTAGTGGTGGTCCTGGAAAAATGCGTGTAAAAATGCACAAGTTTATATCTACTGAAGGTTTAACTACAAAAGAAACTAGACTTTTGAATGAAAGATCGAGGGCTATAGTATTGTGTCAACTTGAAATTTTTAACACATAAAAACTGTACCAAAAAACCTCTTAAAGCAATATTTTTTTTAATCTTTAATATGGCATCCCCATAATGTTAAAAACACTTACCGAAATTGTAGGAAAAAATTATTTTATTTTTTTTTAATTTTGAGATGCTGAGCATGAATTTTGGGTTATTTAAGAAGTCTCCCAGAATTAATGTAGAACAAAAATTGTTGCAACAATACTAGCGCTAGTTTTTTATTTTTTTTCTGAAAATAGTTTAATAGAAAAAAAAGGACTTCTTAAACAAGGTTTTTAGTCTTGTTGTTTGTAATGTGAAATAAAAAATTAAAAACTATGGAGTATTTAATAAACCCTTTTAAAAACTATTTCAACATAACTAGGAAGGCTAGTTTAAAAGAATTCTGGTATTTTTTTCTGATTTTCACTTTTTTAATAAGCCCCTTAATAACCTGAGTTCGATTATTAAAACAGGCAAACTTGATTGGAATTTATAGTTTGAAATTTAATAGACGGTTTTTTAGGCAAGAAGCTATATGCGATAAGCCCTGAAATCAGGTTGCTAAGAAAGTTCCCAAAGCTTCTG
>NZ_JAQWOO010000019.1 GCF_029245835.1 Algibacter sp.
CAGAAGCTTTGGGAACTTTCTTAGCAACCTGATTTCAGGGCTTATCGCATATAGCTTCTTGCCTAAAAAACCGTCTATTAAATTTCAAACTATAAATTCCAATCAAGTTTGCCTGTTTTAATAATCGAACTCAGGTTAAAAGGCTATTCACCACTTCATAATGTTAAAAAAGGTGTTAAATATCCTGCAACGTTAATAACTACTGGTGATCATGACGACCGTGTTGTACCTGCACACAGTTTTAAATTTGCTGCCGAATTACAAAGTAAACAAACAGGAAATAATCCAACATTAATTAGAATTGAAACAGACGCAGGCCATGGCGCTGGAACACCAGTAAGTAAAACCATTCAGCAATATGCTGATATTTTTGGCTTCACTTTATACAATATGGGATTTGACGTTCTACCAACTAAACTAAATGAAAAAATTAAAGGGTAATACTTGCCCCGCATATTAAAAACACGCTTCTATATTGAAAGCGTATTTTTTTATGATATTTTTGCAACGCTATGTTACACGTAAAAAATATTACTTTTTCTTATAACAAAACATCCGTTTTAAAGTCTTTATATTTTGACGCAAAACCAGGAGAAAACATTGCCATTATTGGTGAAAGTGGTTCTGGAAAAAGTACGTTGTTAAAAGTTTTGTATGGTGAATATGATTTAAATGAAGGGCATGTTTTTTGGAAAGACAAAGAAATCTTAGGACCAAAGTTTAACTTGGTTGTTGGCTATGATTTTATGAAATATGTGGCTCAAGAATTCGACTTGATGCCTTTTATTACTGTAGAAGAAAACATTGGCAAATTCCTATCTCGTTTTTATCCAGAAGAAAAACAAATGCGTACAGACGAATTAATTAAAGTGGTTGAACTTGAAGCCTTCGCTAAAACTAAAGTAAAAACCTTAAGTGGCGGGCAAAAACAGCGTGTAGCTTTAGCAAGAGCCTTAGCAAAACAACCAGAAATTATTTTGCTAGATGAGCCTTTTAGTCATATTGATAATTTCAAAAAACAAAGTTTAAGACGCAGTGTTTTTAAGTATTTAAAAGATAAAAATATTACGTGCTTAGTCGCTACTCACGATAAAGAAGATGTACTCGGTTTTGCGGATAAAATGATTGTATTAGATGATAATAAGATTATTAAAAACGATTCACCTGAAACACTTTATAAAAACCCAGAAACACCTTTAATAGCCTCTTTTTTTGGGGAGTTTAATGCTATAAATAACAACTTAGTTTACGCGAATCAATTAAAAGTTGTAAAAACATCTAATTTAAAGGCGAATGTAACACAATCGTACTTTAAAGGAAATCACTATCTTATTCAAGCAAATTTAGATGGAAATAATATATTCTTTGAACACCATTCAAATCTTAAAAAAGGAAAAATAGTCGCTCTTAAAATTGAAGTATAATTACTTATCAAACTTTTTTAATAAAGCTGGTAGATAAAATATATCTGTTATTAATGCTATCGCCACGGTTATAGCGCAAAGCAATCCAAAATCTCTTACCGAAGGCACGGCACTTGAACTTATAATTAAAAAACCGCCAACCAAGGCAATTGTAGTAGATACTAAAGCATTACCCGTATACTCCATGGCATTATTCATACGTTTTTCCGGAGACCCTTGTATAGACTTACTTCGCCTATATTTGTAAACTAAATGAATCGTATCATCCATAGCAATACCAAGCATAATAGGTGTTATCATAGCCGTTGTTACATCTAAAGGGATATTTAGTAAACTCATGAAAATAGCCAGTATTGCTAAAGGTAAAATATTTGGAATGAGCACTAATAAGGTTGTTTTTAAACTTTTTATAAAGATTAGAAGACAGATAAATGCGACGAAGAAAGCAGCAAAGAAAGATTTAAACTGCGTCTCTAAAATAAAGTTATTTAACCGAGCAAAAACTACTGCAAAACCATTGATTTTAAGATTATAAGACGATGTATTAAATGAAGCTTCAAAATCCCGTTTTATATCCTCAAGAACCTGCTCGAGTTCTGAAGTTCGCATTTCTTTTAAAGTTAAAGTGAAGCCAGCAGTAGTTAAATCTTCGGAAAATAATTTAAAAAAACTATTATCATTAACATCTAGTTCAGACAATGTATTTTGTATTTTATCTTCTGATATACTAGATTGAAATAAAACGGGTGTACGTTTCTCTAAAAACGATTTTATAGTAATTACCGAAACTGGTGAGGCAATTAAAGGATTGTTATCAAGTTTATTTTGAAAATTTTCTAACTGTTTAATTGCTTCCTTATTTACAATTTTTTCGTTGTTTTTTGTTGAAATATTTAGTTGTAATCTATTACTTCCTCCTAGTTCAACCTCAACAGTTCTTAAGTCCTGTTTAGCCTTTCCTTCAGCCAGAAGATTTCGGGAATTGGTGTCTATATTTACTTGAAAAATAGAATAGACCCCAAATAAAAGCACCATTGTAAAGGAAACAATAATCGTGTTTTTATACTGTGAGGTAAAACTATTAAGCCATGCTATAAATTTATACTGAGCGTACTTTTTTATACTTAAAACAGGTTTAGCATCTTCAAAATTTAAGTTCATAAAACTGAAACCTATAATAGTAATAACATAAACCAAAATAAAACTGAGCAATAAACCAATGCATGTAAATACCCCCATATTTTTAAATGCTGGCAATGGCGATAAATACAAGGCAAAATAGCCAACAAAAGTAGTGAGCGTAGTATAAAAACAAGGTGTAAGACTTTTACGAATTGCTAAAGTTAACAGTTGCACCTTGGACAATGATTTATTTATAAGTCCTTCTTTATGATAAATATTAATAATATGAACAGCATCACTTACACTGTACACCATAAGTATAGTTGGAATGAGCATGGAAATCATATTTAAAGCAAAACCTAAAGACGTTATAAGACCAAATAGCAAACTTACAGGTACAGCAACGGATAAAAGCGAAATAATTAAATAACGCTTACTTGGTAATAAAAACAGTAATAATAGAGTAATAACAAGAACTGTTAGAATCCCAAAAGTTAAACTTTCTTTATAAATACCTTTGCTGTAAGCTTCGTTTAAAACAGGCGGTCCTGTTAAATAATAATTAGCATATTGTTTTTCTATAAGGGTACGAATTTCGCCAGCAATATCTTTCCGCTTGGCTTCTATTGTGGGTGTAGGATTTAGTTGAATATAAAAAAAATGATTCTTATAATCCTTAGTCACCAATTGTGATGTGATATTTGGTAATTTTGAAAACAGACTTTTTAGGCCTTTTTCGCTTCGTTTTTCAGTATATAAGTCATCAAAATTTATTTTATTATTGGCATAAATAGGATATTTAGCCTTAGCTAAACTGAAGGTTGTTTTTACATAAGGTAAAGCTCCAATTTGCTTGTGTAAGGTATTTAATTGGGCCATTTCTGCCTCTCCAATAGCATTTTCAACAGGAAGCATGGCAATAAAAATTTCGTCTGACCCAAAATTTTCTTGAAAATCAATATATGCCTTATAACTAGGATCGTCTTCCAGAAACCATATAGACAACGAATTATCAACACTTAGTTTCTTTAATGTTTGATAACCAGAAACCCCCATTAAAAGAGCCAGAATAACAATTATTGCTACTCTAAATTTTATAATTGATGATATAACCTGCTCTAATCTTTTCATAATGATACCGTGGCATAAGAACCATAATGCCCGTGATGACTTAAGGACATAGAAATATTTAGTCTTTTAGAATTGTAATATATCGAAGGAATTCCAGATTCTGATTTTAAAATCTTTAAATTTGATTTTACCAGGTTGCATTTTTTTGAAACTGATAAAATTAATGCCTCTCTCGACATTTTACTTTGACTTTTATAATCTTTGGAAGCCAATTTAAAAACGCTTGAAACCATTTTATGAGGTAATAAAGACGCTTCAGAAAGAATATATTCTTCTGTTATTTTAGTACTAATAAAACATTGAAAAGCTTTATAGGTTACTTTTAGGCTCGTAGCATTTATATCGCATTCAAACTTTTTTGGGCTGTAAAATCGGTCTGGATTTAGTTGTATATATAATTTATAAGCCGCTTCTTTCATGCTCCATAAGCGCCAAACCATTATAAATTTATTTTCTGAATTTTGAATTAATTGTTGCTCATTTGATGTGAAGAGCTTTTCTAAAAATCGTGGGCGTTCCCAATTAGAGGTTTTTTTAGCCTCAACAATATCAATAATATCGGTACCAATCATTAATTGGCTAACTTTTCATTAACAATAGCCATAGCTGCCTTTACATCTAACATTTTTTCCATGTCTTCATTTTCTAAACGAATATCGAAAGCATCTTCAATGTCAAGAATAATATCTACCAAATTTGCCGAGTTTATCTTTAAATCTCGAACAAAATCAGTCTCTTCTGAAAGCGTTGCAAAAGCTTCTTCGTCCTGCACATAAGGTGAAATTATGGCTTTTAATTTATTAATAAGTTCCTCGTTTTCCATGGTTATTTTTACCTGTAAAGTTAAGTCTTTTCATTTAAATTAAAACCTCACAGGTTTTAAAAACCTGTGAGGTTTATGTGTATAATTATTTATAAAATCTCTTAAAAATCACACAAGCATTCACATCTCCAAAACCAAAACTAGCCTTGGCAATAATATCAAAAATTAAATCTATTTTTTGGGTTGGAATTTTCTCTGAAGCGACTTTGTTCAAGACCTCTGGATGTAAATCTTCACAATTAATATTTGGTGCAACAAATTGCTCTTTTAATTGGATGACACTCGCCACACATTCAATAGCTCCTGATGCCGCTAAACAATGACCAATCATGGATTTAGTTGAATTGATAAATGGAAAATCATATCCAAGTCGCTTTAACGCTTTGCTCCAGTTTTCAATTTCTAAACCATCTTTAGTTGTTGCGGTAAGGTGACCATTAATAACTTCTATATCATTTGGATAGATTTTCGAATTCTTAACTGCATTCCTAATACAGCGTTGTACCGCTTCAGCATTAGGAGCTGTAAGGGTACCACCTTGTCGTTGTCCGCCAGAATTCACTTCGCCGCCTAAAACCTCAGCATAAATAGTTGCTCCTCGCTCTAACGCACTTTCTAAAGATTCTAACACCATAGCGCCCGCTCCACTGCCCGGAACAAAACCAGATGCTGAAGCACTTAGTGGTCTCGATGCTGTTTCAGGACTATCATTATGTTTATAGGTCATAACACGCATGGCATCAAAACCGCCCCAAATATAAGGCCCATGGTCGCTGCAACTACCAACTAACATGCGTTTTGCTTTTCCGTTTTGTATGCGATCAAACCCCATAATTAAGGCCTCGGTTCCTGTAGCACAGGCCGATGAGTTTGTTGTCACTTGGTTACCGAAACCTAACATCCCATTAAGATATGCGCTTACACCACTTGTCATGGTTTGTAAAACAACGGTACTACCTAAACGCCTAACATCACCTTGATCTAAATTATAAATAGCTTCACGAAATTTTTCTATACCAGAGGTTCCTGTGCCAAAAATTAGTCCTGTGTGATAATCTAGTGGACTTTCGCCATCCACATTAAAACCAGCGTCTTTCCATGCGTCAATACCTGCAATACAACCGTATAAAATTCCTGAACTGTTAAATCCTCTTAGTTGTAAATCTGAGAAATATTTAGATTTTAATGCATCAGAAATTTTAGGAATACCGCCGATTTGACAAGAAAAATTTAAGTCTTTTAATTCCTGATGAAAGGTAATTCCAGAAGTCCCATTTTTTAGTGCTTTTGTGAAATCAGGTACGCCAACTCCATTTGGTGCAACAACTCCTAAACCAGTAATAACGACGCGCTGTTTCATATTTTTATCATTCCAGAAATTTTTCCTCTTGCTACCAGTTCTCCTTTAATATTTAATAATTTAACGTTACACCTTAATTTATTAAACCGGAATACCTCTTTTTCTGAAATTACGGTTACTTTTTCATCTGGCAATACAGGCAAATAAAAATCCATTTGATGCGAGGTTAATGCAATTTGAGGGTTTGTTGTCGCATTTAACTCATTTCTAAGTAAATAAATACCCAAACAAACTAGACCTATTTGCGCCATACATTCGGTTAAAATGACCCCAGGTGTTATGGGATTATTTATAAAATGTCCTTTGTAAAACGATTCCTCTTTTTTAAATGTGTAATGTCCTGTTATACCATCTTCTGAAATAGAATCGATGCCATCTACAAATAGAAACGGTTTTTGATAAGGTAAAAGTTTTATGATTTGTTTTGATTTCATTTTGGGTTTTATTATCAAAGACCTCACAGGTTTTAAAAACCTATGAGGTCTACATAACTTTTCATTCTAATAATAATCGTTCATTAATATTAACTTGTTTTGCTTGATGAACAAAAACAAAATTCTCTCTTTCTCCAAATAACTCTAAAACATAATCTCTTTCTAAATCTGTTCTCTTTTTGGATAAAATAGCATGATATGATGAATATTTATAAGACTTGAAATTGTCTGTAAACCCATGATGCTTAGGATTCAAATGAATGTATACAATTAAATCTTTCAAATAAGATTCTTTATCTATTTTAATTCTTGAAAATCTATCCTTAAATAAACTACCACTTCTGTTATAATTTTTATTAATACTCTTAGAGTATGAATTAAAAAAATTAGAATACGATTGTGAGATTTCTTTAATATTAACATTTTCTCGAGTTTTTACTAGTAAATGAAAATGGTTTTTTAAAAGACAATAAGCCAAAATCTCACAAGTTGGTAATATATATTTCTTTAGTAAATTAAGAAAATAATAGTAATTTTTTTCCTCTTTAAAGATATCTTCTTTATTATTTCCACAATTATAGATATGAAAGAAATTGTCTGATACTAAAGGTTCGTATTTCATTTTATGTTTTAAAATTTTTAGACCTCACAGGTTTTAAAAACCTGTGAGGTCTTCACTTTATCTCAAATGCTCTCCACCATCCACTGGAATAATCGTTCCTGTAATCCAAGATGCTTCATCTTTACTTAATAAATAAACGGCATTTGCTATATCTTCTGGCAAGGTTAAACGCTTATTGGGGTTCCGTTTTAAGGTGTGTTCAATTATTTTTTCACTCCCAGGTATCAGTCGCAAAGAAGCCGTATTTGTAACCCCTGCTTGGATACAATTCGCTTTAATTCCAAAGGACGCAAATTCCAATGCTATGTTTCTGGTAATAGCTTCTAGAGCTACTTTAGCTGCAGAAACAGCAGCGTAATTTTCCCAAGCTTTGGTATTGCCCTCGCTAGTAAAACTTATAATTCTAGCATCTTTTGTAAATAAATTAGCTTCAAAAATGGATTTAGTCCAATCGTATAAACTAATAGCCATCGCATTAATGGTTAATGCAAAATCGTCGTTCTTTAATTCTGGCTTATCTTTTGAAATCATGGGTTTCAAGTTGCCCTTTGCCACACTATGGACTAAAGTTCTTATCCTTTCTTTTTCACCGAGTAATGCTTTTAATTCTTCAATCAAAATACCTCTTTTTTCAGTATTGAAAGCATCAGTGTTAAACGATTTAAATTGAATTCCTTCAGCTTTAATGGTTTCAAATTCAGCTTGTATTGCAGCTTCTTGCATTCTTGGGTTTCGGTGAATAACACAAATATTCATCCCGTGTTTTGCTAATTTTTTTGCAGATGCCAAACCTAAGCCGCTGCTGCCCCCTAAAATTACTGCCCAATAATTACTATCTTGAAATTCTTTATTCATATCTCTTTATATTATGAGATGCTGAAACAAGTTCAGCATGACAAAAAGTTTTTTGTCACCATTCTAATAAAATACGTTGTGCTGAAAAACCTGGTCCAAAACTTAACATAATGCCCTTATTACCTTTAGGAATATCTCGATCCATAAAGCGTTCTAAAACATACAACACTGTGGCGCTACTCATATTTCCGTAAAGCCTTAAAACGTCTTTTGTGTCATCTATATTCTTACCTAATGCTCCAAATAAATCTTCAACTGTTTGCACAATTTTCTTGCCACCTGGATGAAAAACTAAATGATTAATATCTTGAATTGTTAAATTATTTTGTTCTAAAAACGGATGAATAATTTTAGGGAAATGATCTGCAATAGTTTGTGGCACCGTTTGATCTAGCACCATTTGTAAACCAGAATTCCTGAGTTTAAAACCCATCATGTGTGTGGCATCAAAAAAGTGATACATCGCTTCATCTTTAATTTCAGGACCAACCTCATCTTCATAAGACGATAAAATAACACTGGCACAACCATCACCAAAAATAGCTGCACTTACCACATTTACCATAGAATAATCTTCCAACTGAAAAGTCGCCGTAGGAGATTCTACAGCAATAACAACTGCCCGTTTATTAGGATTTGCTTTTAAAAAATTCTTGGCATATATAACACCCGATACGCCTGCCGCACAACCCATTTCGGTTACTGGTAAACGCACGATATCTTGTTTCATCTTTAGGCTATTAATGAGATACGCATCTAAAGACGGAATCATAATACCTGTGCAACTTACGGTAATAATATAATCTATATCTGTTGGTTTTAGAGTTGCTTTATTTAAGACCTTAAGCAAACATTTTTCAGCAAGTTCGGTACATTCCTTTATATAGATATCATTTTTTGCTTCAAAAGAAGTATTCAAAAAAACGTCTTCAGGGTTCATGATTGAATACCGTTTGTCTACCGCAGCATTCTCAAAAATCTTGAGTACTTTTCTTTTAAATCGGTCTTCTTGACCATTTAACCACAGCTCCACAAAAGGCAAAATATCCTTAGTTTCTCTGGTGTATTTTGGAAGTTGTTTTGCAACTGATGTAATTCTTACTGCCATTTATGTTCTAATTAACCATTGGTAACGGAATGCCCATTTCCAATGAATTTGTGATTTGAGGTTTAATGTTTTCGATATATCTACTAAATCTTCTTTTTTGAATGCTCGCAATATGGAGGTTAAACCATCTTGTTTAATCATCTTGTTTGAAATTACTAAACCCAATAATTTAAACAATCCATAGGCTACTTCGCTTCGCTGTAAATCGTTAACTACAATGCCTAAAGTCGCTTTATTTGAACATGTAACTAAAAGACTTTTTATCTCTTCATCTTTAAAATGATGTAAAAAAAGAGTTGTTAATACAATGTCATAATCTAAGTTTTGAAAAGCTTCTGAAAACACATCTTCATTCTTAAAAGATAATTCAGAATAATTTACAGATAATTCATCAGCATATTCAATCGCATCTTGGTTGGCATCAATACCAATCAACTTAAACTTATAGTTATTTTTTCTACCAAAATCTGCGATTAACCTCAAGATATCTCCATGGCCACAACCTAAATCTAGTATGGTATACGTTTTATCTTTAGGCTGATTTTTTAATAATTTTTTGATACCATCTAGAGTGACGCGATTGCCACCAAGCCATTTATTAATATTACCCAATTTATCTAAAGTATCTCGTAATAAATCGCCTTTCATTGAAAAGTCGTCCAACAATTCGGTGTCGTTGCTTCTGTATGTGGTATCTAAAAATAAGCTCATGTCTCTGTCAGGGGTTTGCCGTGAGTCATTTTAATAATAGGTGGTACTAAAAACGGGAACCATCTTAAAAGCATCAAAAATTTTGGCGCTAACCAATCTTTTCTGAATAAATAAGCAATGGTGTGTCCTACTTTTAATCTGAAACTAAACGTTTTTTTCCAAGTATTAGCATACTGACTTTCTAATGCTTTACGAGATTCAATTTTTCCTTGAAGATAATCAATTATAAGCTTAGACGCCAATTGTGCACTCCTAATTGCCATACCCATACCATTGCCACACAACGGATGAATCATGCCTGCTGTATCTCCACACATGATAATATGGTTTTCCACAGGGCTTTTAGTTTCAAATGAAATTTGACTGATGGTTAATGGGTTTTCGAATTGTGGTTTTGAGTTCTTAAAAATAGCCTTTAACGTCTTGTTTTTAAATAAAACCGCCTCCTGAAAAGCCTCAATGTCTTTATAGGTTTTAAAAGTTTCGTAATTGGTAATATAGCATAAATTAATATGATTGTTTTCTACTTTTGAAACTCCACAATAACCACCTTTAAAATTATGAAGTGCTACTTTATCTTCAGGGAAATCTCCTGATACGTGAACTTTTACACCCAAATAAGGTGATTTCTTTTTTATAAATTTTCTTTGAAGTTGAATATCAATATTAGACCTTTTGCCGTAAGCTCCTATGACTATTTTTGAATTTAAAATATTATTTGATTTGGTTTCAACTTGAAACATTTCAGATTTAAATTCAACATTAACTACTGTGTCTTGAAGTACTTTTACACCATTTTTAATTGCCAATTTATAAAGCTGAAAATCGAACTCGTAACGACTTATTCCAAAACCACCTAAAGGCAATTTGGCTTCTATACTTTTGTTATTGTGCGTCGTTAATTGAAATTTAGAAATGGTTTTTGCTCCAAATTCAAAAGGGTTAAAACCTAAATGTTTTAAATACGGTAATACTTCATTAGACACATATTCACCGCAAACTTTATGTTTAGGGTAGGCATTTTTTTCGATAAGTAACACCCTAAAATTTAGTTTGGATATGTGTATGGCACTGGTGAGTCCTGCTAAACCGCCGCCAATAATTATAACATCATAATCCAGTTCTGCCATTTATAATTTATGAAAATGAAGTACATTAATTTTTACGGTATTACTCAATATAAAACTCCTGCCTCCAACACCAAAATCTCTACGATTAATGGCAAATTTTGATGTAACTCTATACTTATCATCAACCTTTTCCCGATTAACTGTAATACGGATTTCTTTTGATTTTTCTTTGATGGTTAATGTGGCAACAACATTAAATACAGCTTCAGATTTAGCAGTAATTGTTTTGCTTACTAAGGTTATATTCTCGTAATTTTCAACATCAAAATAATCATCCTTTAAAAGGTGTTCGTCTCTACTTTCCATGCCTGTTTCAATAGAGGCTGCTTTAATCACACCATTAATCTGTAATAGTTTGCCTGTAGCATCAAAATCGGTTTCTATATTGAAGGTTTCAAAATGACCATCGACACCTATACCAACGTTTCTAATTACAAAATCAATACTAGGTACGTTTTGAGAAAAACCTAATGATAAAGAACAAAAATAAATTAAGAAAAATAGAAAGTGTTTCACAGGTGTATTTTTATAATGTTAAGTTACATCACAAATTATACATTGAGAAATAAATTAACTTTTATCTATAAAATTTTAAGGATTTTTATGGTTCCGTTTCTGAATAGCACCTCATCGCCAACCGTTTTTGAAAGTAATAATTGTGCCATTGGTGTAGCTGCTGAAACGGCATAAAATGTATTGGAGGCTATAACTATTTCGCCTGCACTTATGGCAATAAAATAATTAGATTGCGTGGTATAAACAACACTACCTAATGCCACTTTTTGATGTGTGATTTCTGGGTTTACTTTGTTTAAAAGCACTTTTAGCTTTTGAATTTCGGCTAATTGATTTCCTGCTTTTTCGCGCTCTAATTGCAACATGGCACGACCCGTTTCGTGTTTATCGCCTGCGCTACTTTTGGTTTCTGAGCCTAAAGATTCTTGGATTTCTTTTATGGTATTTTGAATGGTTTGAAACCGGTTCTCAACATACTCAAGGCATAGCTTATATAGTTCTTGTTTTATTGTCATGCTTATTTTTTGGCATTGCGAGACTTTATAAAAAGTCGTAGCAATCTCAAGTTTTTAAGTTATAATTTAAAAGATTACCACGTCGTTTCTCTCCTCGTAATGACATCACACTAATTCTGCTAATTCTTTACCTACTAGACTTCCAATGGCAACACCCATGCCTCCCAACCTGACACCACAAAATACGTTATTACTTAATTGCTTTACAATAGCCTTCTTTTGGCTGCCAATACCCATAATACCTGACCACTTATGGTCTATTTCAAAAGGTGTTTCTGGTAAAATTATTGTTTTTAATAATACCTCAAGTTTATTTTGAATTAATTTTGTTTGATTAAATTGAGTGGTTTCCTCGTTTTTAAAGTCTAGGTTTCGTCCGCCTCCTATAAGGATTCTATTATCTATATTTCTGAAATAGTAATACCCCCTATCTAAATGAAATGTGCCTTTAATATGTAAATTTTTAATAGGCTTAGTAATTAAAACTTGTGCTCTTGCTGGTTTTACTTTTTGATTTATTAATTGTGATGCAAAACCATTTGTAGCGATTAGTAATTTTGAAGCTGAAAACTCAAAGTTGTTGGTTTTAATTTTCACCACATTATTCTCTTCTGAAAAATGTTCTACATTCGTATTATTTAAAATTTTAATGCCTTTTGAATACACTTTTTCAAGCCATGCTTCCATCATTTTACCTGTGTCAATCTGACCTTCAAATTGATTAAATATATACTCTTTATTTACATTTTTGAAATTAAAAATATTGTCTTTTAAACTGAATATACTATCCTTAAAAATTGGTTTTAATAATGTATTAATCGTTTCTTTTTTTGATATACAGCTTTCAAATAATGCTTCATCTGAATCTAAAAACAATTCATAACCACCTAATTTTTGATAATTAATTGCTTTATCACCAAGAGTCTGTCTTAATAATTTTAGTCCATTAACACGTTTTGAGATAAGTTGAATAACTTCAGCTTCTGAATGTGTTTTTAAATCGTCTAGTATTTCGCTTAGACTTCCAAAGCATGCAAAACCAGCGTTTTTTGTACTGGCACCTTGTGGCAATATTCCTTTTTCAAGGATTAGAATTTTAGATTTCGGAAAGCGTTCTTTTAATTGAAGTGCACAATTAAGACCAACAATGCCACTACCCACAATACAAAAATCAATATGAGTTAACCACGACTTTATTTCCCAATAGGACCAATTCATGATGCTAATTTAGGATTTTAAATTGAAGTTTTGCATTGCGTATTCTATGATAGAAAACAAGTAATTTCCATAAAAAATCAGGCTACAAATTTATAAGTATCTACAAAAGGGGAATCTCTATTAATAACAGCAAAGATTCGACCTATAATTTTACATCTCACATTGTTTAATACCAGC
>NZ_JAQWOO010000026.1 GCF_029245835.1 Algibacter sp.
CGAGGACTTGGAACGAATAGCCCGACCCCTTGTGGGTAACGCCCAAAGTATTTACTAGTAAAAATGGAGGTTGTAAGCTACTCTGTATAGCCATTTTATACTTCAAAATAGAGCTAAATCCAAAAAGATGCTTATTTTTACGATTCTATATAATAATAACAGGAGTTTATAGTTATTATTTAGACTAAAAACACCACCATTGAAATGAGTACAAATAAATTTATTTTTTTGTTTAATGTCATAAAAAAAATAATTCTTTGTGAGAAAACGAAGCGGTTGATTTACACCGGAAATTTTTATTTTATTCCATTTAGAAATAAAAATTCTTAAGTAAATGAAAAGACCTTACAAAGCCATATTAATCCTTATTTTTTCTGTATTTCTAGCAAGTAGTTGTTCTAGAAAAAAAGATAAATTTATTAATAGAAATTTTCATGCGGTTACAGCTGAGTTTAATGCACTGTACAATGGTTATAATGCTTTAGAGCAAGGTAAACAATCCCTAAATGATGCTTATTTTGATAACTATTGGGAGGTATTACCCATAGAACGTATGCAGATTTTTGAAGATGTTGTGCTTCCGGGACAATCTAAAAACGAAAATTTTACTAGAGCTGAAGAAAAAGCTGTAAAAGCCATACAAAAGCACAGTATGAATATTAAGGGTAAAGAGAAAAACCCTCAAATGGATGAAGCCTACTTATTATTAGGAAAAGCCCGATATTTCGATCAACGCTTTGTGCCAGCTTTAGAGGCTTTAAATTATATTCTATATAAATACCCAGCAAGTGATAAGATTAATCAAGCTAAAGTATGGCGAGAAAAAGCCAATATTAGGTTAGATAATAATGAGTTAGCTATTGAAAACCTGAAACGACTTTTAAAACAAGAGGATATAGAGGGTCAAGATTTAGCCGATGCCACTTCCATTTTAGCACAAGCGTATTTAAACACAAAATCTGTTGATAGTGCTATCACGCAATTAGAAATTGCATCAAATGCCACAAAGAATAACGATGAGCGCGGGCGATATCGTTTTATTCAGGGGCAACTTTATAATGAGTTAGGGTATAAGGATAGTGCCAATATTGCTTTTGATAAAGTTATTGAACTCAATAGAAGAACGCCTAGAATCTATATGATTTCGGCTTATTTAGAAAAAATAAAGAATTTCGATTTTGAAAATGGAAACAAATTAGAGGCTACCGAATTGCTTTCGGAGCTAGAAGAAAACCGAGAAAACCGTCCATTTTTAGATAAAATCTATCATCAAATTGGAGCGTATCATTTACAAAACGGTTCAGATTCTTTGGCTGTAGCTTATTACAATAAATCATTACAGACAGATACACGAGATAAGTTACTTAAATCTAAGAATTACGAAACGTTAGGTGATATGAATTTTGATGCGTCTGTCTATGCTGAAGCAGGCATGTATTATGATAGCACGATGAGTAATTTAACGCTCAATTCTAAACCATATCGTGTTATAAAACGGAAGCGTGATAATTTAGAAGATGTTATTTATTATGAGGCTATTGCTAAGGTAAATGATAGTGTTTTAAGGTTAGTAAATCTATCAGCACCAGAAAAATTAGCCTATTTCGAATCTTTTATTGAAGTTTTAAAAGAGAAAGCTGAAGCTGAAAAAGAAAAGCAAGAAGCTGCAGAACGTAAAAGTGGTTTGGCGGCCGTTAATACTATTGGTGCACAACCAAACAGAGTAGGAGGACCACAAGCAATGGCAAATAATTTTTATTTTTATAATCCAACTACGGTTGCTTACGGAAAAAATGAATTTGTTAAAATATGGGGCGATAGACGATTAGAAGATAACTGGCGATGGTCTAGCAAAGGCCTTTCTGGTGAAGCAAATAGTAGTCCCACCCTAGATATTGTAGCTTCTGCTTCAGATGAAGAACGTTTCGATCCTCAATTTTACGTATCTAAAATTCCGTCTACAGAAAAAGAGATTGATAGTATTTCAAAAACACGTAATTATGCTTATTATCAATTGGGACTCATTTATAAAGAGAAATTTAAAGAATATGAATTAGCAAAAGGTAAATTTCAAAACCTATTAAGAAGTAATCCTGAGGAAAAATTAATTCTGCCTTCAAAATATAACCTATTTAAAATTTATGAATTGTTGGGCGAACATGGAGAAGCTTCAATTGCTAAAGAAGACATTATTGCTAAATATCCAGATTCTAGATATGCAACCCTATTAAAGAATCCTGAATTGGTTTCAGAAAGAGATGAAAACAGCCCTGAAAGTTTATATGAAGCTCTTTATATCCAGCATAAAAATCAAGAATATGCTGAGGTTATTTCAAAAAGTGAAGAATACATAAACACGTTTGATGGCGAACCTATGGTACCTAAGTTTGAGCTGTTAAAAGCCACAGCTACAGGTCGTTTGTATGGCTATGAAGCGTATAAGAAAGCGATTAATTATTTGGCAATAACTTATGCAAATACGTTTGAAGGTAAGCAGGCTAAAAATATTGAAGCTAATATTTTGCCTAAATTAGCAAGTCCAAATTTTATTGAAGAAACGGATAGTATTTCAGATAATTACAAAGTTATTTTTAAATTTAAAGATCCGCAACCAAACGCTATTTCAAGTTTCAAAGCGACGTTAGATGACGTTTTAGGGCATATTAAATATTATAGATTAAATGCTTCAATAGATGTTTATAAACCGAATACAAAATTTGTAGTAGTTCATGGATTAAAAACACCACAAGTAGCAAAAACCTTTAATCAGTTATTAACTGAAGACGACCAAAAGAAAATAAAAGCCCCTTATTTTGTAGTATCATCTACAAATTATCAAACCATTCAAATCCATAAAAATTTGGACACCTATTTGAATATGGATAATAATTAAACGTAACCTTAATTTATTATGTTCTCTGAAAACAAAAAAGAAAAACAAATGACAGAAGGCACATCAAACCAAAACATTGTTGCGCAAGGCACCAAAATGGTTGGCGACTTTAACAGTCAAGGCGATTTAAGAATCGATGGTATTATTGAAGGAAACATCAAAACTTCAGGAAAAGTAGTTGTAGGTAAATCTGGACTGATAAAAGGTACTTTAAACGGTACTGATGCTTATTTTGAAGGTAAATTTTCTGGTAAATTAGCATTATCCGGCACATTAACTTTAAAAGCATCTGCTCATATTGAAGGCGAGGTAATTGCTGGTAAATTAGCCGTAGAACCCGGAGCAACCTTTAACGTTACTTGCGTAATGAAAGGCACTGTAAAAGAAATGAATAATGGCGGACAAGCAATACAACAAGAAAGAAAACCAGAAGCCGGAAAAACAGCTTAATCCATACATTCGTTTTGTATCTACAGGCTTACAAATGGGTTTAACTATTTATGTAGGAAACCTTTTAGGAGCTTGGTTAGACACTAAATACCAAACCACTTACTGGGAAAGTATTGTCACCTTATTTGCGGTATTTGCTTCTATGTATTTAATAATCAGTCAGGTTTTAAAAATATCTAAGGACAATGATTAAAAAAATCATGCGCTTTGGCATTAGTTTTTCATTTTTATTTGCAAGTTCTTTTTTTTCTCATAATATTATTTTAGAACATTTCAATATAAATTTAAGATTTGAGTTATTTCATATTTACAGTTTTCATTTTCTTTTTTCTTTTATTATATGTTGTCTGTTTCTTTTCTTCTCAAATATAGAAAAGTGGATAACCCAGCTAGGGTTTATTTATATTTTTGCACTGGTTACTAAGCTGCTTTTTTTTAGTGTTTTTTTTAAAAATCTCATTTTCCAAAATGAAATTATAACCAAAATGGATAGCCTAAATTTACTAATCCCCTTGTTTCTTTTTTTATTTCTTGAAGTCTATTTTATTGTTCAGATTTTGAATGATAAATAAGGAGAAAGATTAATGCTAAAAAAAAATAATTATTTTCAAATAATTACATACATTTGCACGGAATTTAAAAACACAGTTTTTTTGATTTTTTTAACAATGAATATATTTCAACAAACTTTTAAATTTTTCTTCCTTACAATAATGCTTTTAGTGAGCACTTCTGCAATAGCTGAAAACCCTACAGCCAATGGTGGTCAGGTAGATACTAAAAAGGAAGTAGAAGACTATATCTTACACCACATACAAGATTCACACGATTTTTCTTTATTCTCTTATACGAGTGATGCAGGTGAACGTAAACATTTTGGGTTTCCATTACCTGTCATATTATGGACGAGCAATGGATTAACGACCTTTATGTCTTCAGAATTCCATCACAACGATGACGGCCATGTGATTGTTGAAAAAAACGGAATGAAATTCGCTAAAATTCATTCTAAAATTTATGAGTTAGATGCTGGTGCAACTGCTGTGAACTTTGATGAAACACATCATGCAACAAACGGACACAAAGTATTAGATTTTTCAATAACCAAAAGTGTTGTTGGAATATTAGTTATTGGTTTATTAATGTTATTTTGGTTTTCTAGTTTAGCAAGACAATACAAAAAGAAACAAATACCAACAGGATTTGCACGTGTATTAGAACCTCTTGTATTATATGTAAGAGATGAGATTGCAAGACCAAATATTGGAGAGAAGCATTACCGAAGATTTACAGGATACCTTTTAACAGTATTCTTCTTTATATGGTTATTAAATTTAGCAGGTTTAACACCTTTAGGTTTTAATGTAACTGGACAGTTAGCAGTAACGGCTTGTTTAGCCATATTTACTTTAATTATTTATACAGTAAGCGGAAATAAAGATTATTGGATGCATATTTTATGGATGCCAGGTGTACCCGTTTTAATTCGCCCAGTTTTGGCAATCATAGAATTAGCAGGAGCACTAATAATCAAACCATTTTCTCTATTAGTACGTTTGTTCGCAAACATTTCAGCAGGTCATATTGTGGTAATGAGTTTAATAGCAATTATGTTCACACTAAAAGAATCACTTGGTGTGGTTGGTGCAACAGGGTTGTCGTTAGTATTATCATTTTTTATAACATTAATTGAGGTTTTAGTAGCTTTCTTACAGGCTTATATCTTTACAATGCTTTCGGCATTATTTATTGGTATGGCAGTAGCAGAGCACGAACATCATTAATGCATTTGTTTAATTTAATAAATCAATTATTATGTACAATTTAATTGGAGCAGGTTTAATCGTAATTGGGGCAGGTATTGGTCTAGGTCAAATTGGTGGAAAAGCAATGGAAGGTATTGCTCGTCAACCAGAAGCAACTGGAAAAATCCAAACAGCGATGATTATTATTGCTGCGCTTTTAGAAGGGTTAGCATTTGGTGCTTTATTCTTAGGAAAATAAGAAACCAAACAAAATCTAAAAACACAAATCTGCAACGGTTGGTTGCAGGTTGTGTTTTTTAAATTAAACAAGAACATTAAATACATTTAGAAATGGACAAATTATTAAATGACTTTTCACCAGGATTATTTGTAGTATCTACCATATTATTATTAGCACTTATTGCTTTAATGGTGAAATTTGCGTGGAAACCTATACTTAATTCTTTAAATGAAA
>NZ_JAQWOO010000032.1 GCF_029245835.1 Algibacter sp.
AAAAAAGTGAGTTTGGCGATATAGAAATCGCTTTGCTCTATTTTAACAACATTATTATTTACTATTAAAACAAAGAGCGTCAAAATAAAACCTAAATGACCAAAAATAAAAAGATCGCCTAAATTGTTTTTAGACGACCTCGTTTTTTTATTTGTCTAAAGCTAAATTGATTTAGCCTAGTAAATGTGTTAAATAGGTTGTGTTTGAATATGATGCATCAGCGTGTCCTTATGCTCTGAAAAATAGTGATAGCCGTTTATTTATTTCAATTCTAAAATTTCAATATTTTTGAATTCTACAGGATGACTTTCGCTCTGTAAAGCAATATAACCGCCTGTTAGAGGTTGCCCATCTTTAGCTTTCCATGCTTCTGAAAAATCAGTTAAATCACCACCTACTTGAGGTTTGGTATAAGTCAGAACAATGTCGTTATTTATTTTATGCGTTATTGTGTCGTTTTTTACAATCACCTCCGCAGTAACCCATTGCTCGCCATAAAATGTTTTTGAATTTGATTCTGTACAATGGTCGGTTTTTAAATGACCTTCCATGACTACATGAGTACCTGGGGTGCATAAGTTTCCAGTAGGGCGTTTTATAGTTTTATCAACTCCTCCTAAAAGTTGCACTTCAATACTAAGTGGGAAATTTTGATCTATACCTATGCTTTCTGGAGATTGGCAATGAATCATAATACCACTATTTCGCTCTGCCCAATCTGCACCTCCTGCAACCTGTTCGCCAGTAAAGAGGTACTGCATTCTAAATTTATAATTAGAAAATGGCGTTTTATAAAACAGATGCCCGAATGAATTATTAAAATTATCGTAGCCGTCATAGGCTACTTTTATAATACCGTTTTCTGCTCGAAACGTATTATCAGGATTTTCACCTAATGGATACCCCTTTATTTTTACAATCCAATCGTTTAAATTTTCACCGTTAAATAAGGGTTCCCAATTTTCTGCAACTTCAGTAGTTGTTTTTTCTTTACAGCTTACTGCTAATAAAAATGTGGTTATTAAAAATAATTTAAAAATATTTTTCATGTTTCTGATAGTTAATTAAATGGACCAAGCCTTACCGTTTGTAAGATTTTCTAAAGAAGTACATCCTATTTGTTCACCAGGAATAGGATCGTATGCTAAAACATGTTCTCCAACCTGTTCACTAGTTTTATAAGCCCAAACTGAAGTATTTCTAATATTCGTGAGTGTGTTAAAAATAATAGCATCTTCATGGTCTTCATTGTGTTTGTCGCCATAAAATTTCTGTTGTTCTTTGCTAGATCTTAAATATTTAGCGAGTAGAATATCATAATCTTCTTTTTTTATAACGGAGAGGTTATCATCAACAATATTTAGAGCCTTAAAAATAAGCTCTATTCCTTTTTTGAACTTAATTTTCTCTTCGTCTTCATAAACTTTAAAAACAAATAAATCTATAAATTCTGGAACGTTTACCTCTAAAGCTCCAGGCGAACTTTCAGTTTTAGGTAAAATTAAATCAACCAAATTTGTTAAAACAGTGCCTTCTGTGATAGATAAAAATTGCGGTGCCCAAATTTTGGGTTCTGTTTTACAACTATGAAGTAAACTTAGTATTGATGGCGCAGCAACTGTATATCCTAAGGTTAGTCCTAATCCTTTTAAAACGTCTCTTCTATTCATGATTACAAGCTTTTAAATTGTTTAGCGGCATGATTTGCCGCTCTTGCGGTAATTGCCATGTATGTTAAGGAGGGGTTTTGGCAACCTGAAGATGTCATACAAGCACCATCAGTAACATAAACATTAGTAACTGTATGAATTTGATTGTATTCGTTTAAAATGGATGTTTTTGGGTTCTTACCCATGCGAGCAGTTCCCATTTCATGAATTCCAATGCCAGGTGCGGCTAATTTATTGAAGGTTTTGATGTCTCTAAACCCTGCTTTTTCTAGCATTTCGCTAGCTTGTTGAATCATATCTTTACGCATAATTAGCTCATTTTCTTTCCACTCCGCATCAAAAGTTATGGTAGGTAAGCCCCAATCATCTAGTTTATCATAATCAAGTGTCATTTTGTTGTCATGATTTGGTAAACATTCCCCAAAACCTCCCAGTCCCATGCGCCATTCACCAGGTTCTAATATTTTCTCTTTGTATTCTGCACCATAAGCAAGTTCTGCAACATGTTCTGAAATAGCACCTCTTCCAGCGCCTCCTTGATATCCATAACCTCGCAAGAAATTTTTATTTGTAGTTTTTTCATTTCCTAAATTTCTAAATCTCGGAATATAAATTCCCGTTGGACGTCTTCCTTTGTAATATTTATCATTGAATCCGTCAAATTTTCCTGATGCACCAGCTCCTAAATGATGATCCATAATATTATGACCTAATTCTCCTGAATCATTGCCTAATCCATTTGGAAAACGATCTGATTTAGATTGAAGCAAAATAGATGCTGATGCCATAGATGATGCGCAACAAAAAATTATTTTAGCATTAAAAACAAACGTTTCTTTAGTTTCAGTATCAATAACTTTTACGCCAGTTGCTTTTTTTGAATCGGCATCATAAATAATTTCGTGTACTATAGAATTGGGTCTTAAGGTCATATTACCTGTAAGTTCTGCGGCAGGTAAGGTTGAAGAATTACTGCTAAAATACGCTCCGAATGGGCAGCCTCTTCTGCATCTGGCTCGGTATTGGCATTTGCTCCTTCCGTTATAAGCTTTAGAACTATTTATATGTGCAGTTCTTCCTATAGTAAGAAGTCTATCATCATAATTTTTAGAGAGTTGATTTTTTAAATGTTCCTCAACACAATTTAATTCCATGGGAGGTTCAAAAATACCATCAGGTAATTGAGGTAATCCTAGGTTCTCACCGCTAACTCCAATATAGCTTTCAACATAATCATACCAAGGGGCGAGATCTTTATAGCGAATTGGCCAATCTACACCATGACCATCTTTTTTGTTAGCTTCAAAATCTAAATCGCTCAATCTGTAGCTTTGTCTGCCCCATGTGATTGATCGACCTCCAACATGATAACCGCGCATCCAGTCAAAACGTTTTGTTTCGTTATAGGGGTGTTTTAAATCGTCTACAAACCAATGTTTACTTTCAAATTTTGTAGTATACCTAGTTCTACTTTGCTTTAACTGTCTTGCTTTATCTTCTTCAGTAATGTAGTTTCTTAATTCCATATCCCAAGGGTCAAGGTTTGCCGTTGGGTAATCAGTAATATGTTTTATCATACGACCACGTTCTAAAACCAGTGTTTTTAGGCCTTTTTCGCATAACTCTTTGGCAGCCCAACCCCCGGAAATACCGGTTCCAATTACTATAGCGTCATAAGAGTTCGGGGCGTTGCTTATTTCTTCTTTAGTCATTACAAAGTTTTTTCATTTTTAAATATTTGAAAATATGGTATTAAATTTAATTTAATATGGCAATTTTTTGTTATAAAAATAGAGAAATTAATAATTTAATTCATAATTATTAGAAAATTAACTAATTTGGCCAGTAAATTTTTTTTAGTATTTCATATCATAAAAACACCACGTTTTTAAAATGATATATTTTTTTCATATCACAATATTTTAATTATATATTCAATTTAATATTAGATATCCATGAAAAGACGACAATTCGTAAAAAGAACAACTCAGGCAAGTGTGGCTGTTTCGATGCTTGGTTTTGCAGCCTGTAAAAGTGATAAAAAAAACGACAAAGTAGAAAATGAGATAATAAATGATGAGACTTCTTTGTTTTTCAAAATGTCTTTGGCTGAGTGGTCGTTGCATCGTACTTTATTTGATAAGAAAATGGATCATTTAGACTTTGCTGCCAAATCTAGAAGCTTTGGTTTTGATGGTGTGGAATATGTTAATGGGTTTTTTAAGGATAAGGCCAAGGATATGTCTTACCTAAAAGAAATGAAATTAAGAGCAAATGCTGAAGGACAACAAAATGTACTAATTATGATTGATGGTGAAGGTGCTTTGGCAAATGTAGATATTAAAAAAAGAATGGAAGCGATTGAAAATCACTACAAGTGGGTTGAAGCTGCACATTTTTTAGGGTGTCACGCCATCCGTGTTAATTTAGCAGGTGGTATTGATAAAAAAGAAGCTGTTAAAGCAAGCGTAGATTCCTTAAATAAACTTTCTGAGTTTGCAAAAGGTTCAAATATCAATATATTGGTTGAAAATCATGGCGGGTTTTCTTCTAATGGCGAATGGATGCAAGAGGTGTTTTCAGAAGTGAAAAATGAAAATTGCGGCACACTGCCAGATTTTGGTAATTTTTGCATTACAAAAGATAAAGATAGAAATTGTATTGAAGCTTATGATAGATATAAGGGCATGCAAGAATTGTTGCCTTTCGCTAAAGCGGTAAGTGCAAAATCTTATGATTTTAATGAAGCTGGAGATGATACAAAAATCGATTACTATAAAATCATGAAAATGGTAAAGGACTCTGGCTATAAAGGTTTTGTTGGTGTAGAATATGAAGGCAACATTAAATCAGAAGAAGAAGGTATCCAATTAACCAGAGATTTATTGACGCGAGTGGGAAAACAACTCTCATGATTTTTTTAACGAATTAGCCTTAATATTTTAACATGGAAAACATGAACAAGAATAGACTCTTTTTGGCAAGTTGCCTTGCTTTAATCACCACAGCTATGACTTTTGCTATTCGAGCAAGGTTGGAAACCGTTTTTGGACCAGAAGGTATTGGCTTAACCTTAGAGCAAATTGGTTATGCGTTTACGCCTGCTTTTTTTGGGTTCACACTGGCAATGATTTTTGGTGGTCCTTTAGTGGATTTTCTGGGGATTAAAAAAATTACTTGGATAGCTTTTGTAACGCACGCCATTGGAATTATCTGGACTATAATGGCCGATTCTATGAGTGCTCTTTTTATCGCTACTTTATTTGTTGGAATTGGTAACGGTATGGTTGAAGCGGCATTAAACCCTATGATTGCATCCATGTACACAGAAGAAAAAACTAAAATGCTTAATAGGTTTCATGTATGGTTTCCTGGAGGTATTGTAATTGGTGCTATTGTAGGTTGGTTAGTGATGGATGTTATGGGGCAAAGTTGGCAGATTATGGTAGCCACATTGTTTATACCTTTAGTTATTTATGGCGTTTTGTTTTATGGTCAAAAATTTCCAGTTACAGAGCGTATTCAAATGGGCATTAGTAATAAAAAAATGTTTTCAAGTATAGGTAAACCGCTATTCTTGTTTGTGGCGTTTTGCATGTTTTTAACAGCAGCTTCAGAATTAGGAACTACACAACGCATCGAATCTCTTTTAAAAGAATCTGTTGCTGTTCCACTTTTGGTTTTGGCATTTATAAATGGGATTATGGCCTTGGGGCGATTATTTGCAGGTCCTGTAGTTCATAAACTCAAACCAGCTGGTATGTTGTTGTATTCAGCAATATTTACGTTTATAGGTTTATGGTTACTCACTGTAGCCAGTGGTGGAATGACTTTTGTTGCAGCAGCTGTTTTTGCCATTGGAGTTACGTTTTTCTGGCCAACCATGTTAGGTTTTGTGGCAGAATATTTACCTGAAACAGGAGCTTTAGGTTTGTCTATTATGGGAGGCGCTGGTATGTTTTCAGTGTCATTAGTACTACCGATTATGGGAAAATTAATGGATGAAGCTAATGCAGTAGAAGCTTTAAGAACCATGTCGATACTTCCAGCAATACTTATTGGTGCTTTTATCGGACTTAATATTTACATGAAAAAAAGAAGTAAAACAGAACAAGTATAATTAAAATATGTCAAGAAAATTAAGAATGGGAATGATTGGAGGTGGCACTGGTTCGTTCATTGGGGATGTTCACAGAAAGGCTTCTTCTATAGATGGGATGATAGAACTAGTTTGTGGCGCTTTTAGTAGTAGTGCAGAAAAATCAATAGCTTCAGGAAAAGCATTATTTCTTCCGGAAGACAGATGTTACGGTAGTTTTGAAGATATGATTTTAAAAGAAAAAGCACTTCCTGTAAGTGAGCGTATGGATTTTGTGGCTATTGTAACGCCGAATCATATGCATTTTCCGCCCGCAAAATTAGCTTTAGAAAGTGGGTTTCATGTAGTTTGTGATAAACCGATGACACTCACTTTAGATGAAGCTATCGCATTAGAAAAAATTGTTGCTAAAAGCGGAAAACTTTTTGCTTTAACCCATAATTATACGGGACATCCACTTGTAAAACAGGCGAAAGCTATGGTTGCTAAAGGCGATTTAGGTGAAATAAGAAAGATTCAAGTACAATATTTACAGGGTTGGTTATCTACCGCAGTTGAAAAAACAGGACAGAAACAAGCGTCTTGGAGAATGGACCCTAAGAAGTCAGGAATTGGTGGAGCTTTAGGCGATATTGGTACCCATGCTGAAAATTTAGTGGAGTACATTACAGGTTTAAAAATTGATGAATTAGCGGCAGATTTAGGTCGGTTTGGCGACGGTAGAATTCTTGATGATGATGGTAATTTATTACTCAGAATGGAAAATGGAGCAAAAGGCACGATGTCAATTTCTCAAATTGCTTTAGGTGAAGAAAATAATTTGGCTATTAAAGTTTATGGCGAAAAGGGCAGTTTAGAATGGCATCAAGAAAATCCAAATCAATTGATAACGCGTTGGTTGGAACAACCTGTGAAAGTTTTTACTCCAAATGGGAATGATTTATATGATGAAGCTTTGAATGTGTCGCGTATTCCAGCAGGACATCCTGAGGGGTATTTAGAAGCTTTTGCAACCATTTATAAAAATTTTGCAATACATCTTATGGCTGTTTTAGACGGGAAAACTATCGAAAAACCAGATTATCCAACAGTTAAAGATGGTGTTCGAGGTATGAAATTTATTTATGCTGCGGTTGAGAGTGATAAGCATAATGCAGCTTGGACAAAATTTAATGAGTAATTCAGACCTGTTAGGTTTTTGAAACCTGATAGGTCTTAATATAGAAAAGAAATCTAAAAGTTATAAAATGAATTTGGCGGATATGCCCGCGTTAGGGATTGAACGGCATGTTGGAGCTCCTCGCAGAGAGCGACTAGTGAAAGCCCGACCCTTCTGGGTAACGCCAAAAAAACAAATAATAATTGAGTTCTAGTTCTTCCCTTTTGGGGAGGTTAGGTGGGGCTTTTAGATATAGAAAGATGAAAACAATAAAAGGACCAGCGGTTTTTTTAGCTCAATTTGCAGGAAGTAAAGCGCCATTTAATAGTTTAGATGGCATGTGTAAATGGGCTGCGGATTTAGGTTATAAAGGCATACAAATTCCAACTTGGGAACCTAATTTGATAGCTATTGAAAAAGCTGCTGAAAGCCAAACGTATTGTGATGAGCTAAAAGGAAAAGTAAATTCGTATGGCTTAGAAATTACAGAATTATCAACACATTTACAAGGGCAATTGGTGGCTGTAAATCCTGCTTATGACGCTATGTTTGATGGTTTTGCACCAAAAGCGGTTAGAGCTAACCCGAAGGCAAGAACGGATTGGGCTATAGATTTCGTAAAAAAAGCGGGCACAGCGAGTGGAAGATTAGGTTTGAAATCGCACGCCACATTTTCAGGGGCATTATTATGGCATACCATGTATCCGTGGCCACAACGACCAAATGGTTTGGTAGAGTTAGGTTTTGAAGAATTAGCAAATAGATGGCTACCTATTTTAAATCATTTTGATGGGCATGGTGTTGATATTTGTTATGAATTGCATCCTGGGGAAGATTTGCATGATGGTGTAACATTCGAACGTTTTTTAGAAGTAACAAATAATCATACGCGTGCTAATATTCTTTATGACCCCAGTCATTTTGTACTTCAACAATTGGACTATTTAACATTTATAGATTACTATCATGAGCGCATTAAGGCGTTTCATGTAAAAGATGCTGAGTTTAATCCAACAGGAAAACAAGGTGTTTATGGCGGGTATTCTGATTGGAAAGGTCGCGCTGGACGGTTTCGTTCTCTAGGGGATGGACAGGTGGATTTTAAAGGTATTTTTTCAAAATTGACGACTTATGATTGCGATGTTTGGGCTGTTATGGAATGGGAATGTTGTATTAAATCTTCAGAACAAGGCGCAAAAGAAGGCGCACCATTTATAAAAAAGCACATTATTGAAGCTGCAAAGCGTAGTTTTGATGATTTTGCAGGCGGTGAAACAGACGAAGATTATTTAAAAAGTATTTTAGGTATATAGCATACATCCTAATGAAAAGTATTTTAATCCTATTAATAAGTCTATTACTTTTTAGGTGTAATAAAAAGCAATCCGAAGAAGTTATAAAAGAAGAGCAAAAAGAGTTAATTGAGCCAACAAAACCAGAAGAAACTGAGTTATACGAGCCCGTACCTCCTTCAGTTAGCCCAAAAGGTCAAAATGGAGTTCCTAGTGATGCTATGGTGTTGTTTGATGGTAGTAATTTAGATGAATGGGAGATGGCTTATGGAAATGACGAAGTTACTTGGATTTTGAATGACGATGATAAAAGTATGACGGTTCATAGAACTGATGGTGTTAAAAATGCAACAATTC
The DNA here is from genome assembly GCF_029245835.1 of Algibacter sp. Classification (GTDB taxonomy): domain Bacteria; phylum Bacteroidota; class Bacteroidia; order Flavobacteriales; family Flavobacteriaceae; genus Algibacter_B. The sequence goes on from NZ_JAQWOO010000032.1 coordinate 8,578, forward strand.
AAACCAAAAAAGTATTTGGTTCTGTGCAACTTCATATGGAATGGAAATCTCCAGAGGAAATAAAGGGCGATGGACAACATAGAGGGAATAGTGGCGTATTTCTTCAAGGAACATACGAAGTACAAATTTTAGATAATAATGATAACGACACCTATGTAAATGGACAAGTAGGGGCTATTTACAAACAATCTGTTCCGTTGGCTAAAGCGTCAGTGCCAACCGGAGAATGGAATACTTACGATATTATTTACCATGCACCAGAGTTTAATGAGTTAGGTGAAAAAACAAAATCGGCAACTATAACGGTTCTTCATAATGGGGTTTTAATTCAAGATCATTTTGAAATAAAAGGGAGCACCGAATATATTGGTTGGCCAAATAATTCAGCACATGGAAAGGCGCCTATAAAACTTCAGGATCATGGTGATGCTGTAAGTTATAGAAATATTTGGGTTCGAGAGTTAGATTAAAAAAAATAGAATTAATAAATACACGATTCTAATCGTACTTTTATTTATCAAAACTTATAATTTTTAAATTTTTTAAAACAAAATATCAGAAAAAAAGAGATTTACATAATTTTTGTCAAAAACCATATCATTTTTAGGCGTTTATAAAATAAAGTCTTAGTTTTACAGCATGGAAAATTTAAAAAATAAAATACGTTATGTGTTTCGCAGGTTGCCCGCAAGCAATCCCCGTCGCCGCTTTTAATCTTCATTTAAAGCAAAAACCAGTACGTAATTTAATTTTTTCATAGTGTCCAATTTTTTTATCATAGCAGTTCAAAATAAAGTTAATTCATTAATTAACAATAATAGTATGTGCCGTATTTTTCCACGTCGCCCGTAAGGGTGTGTTCAAAACTTATTGAACTAGGTGAGTCCAGTTCAGCTATCGAAAACAGAAAATAATAGACATTCAATACAAAAAAGGAAATGAAGGTTGTAATAGCCGATAAATCACATATTAAATACGCAGAGGTAATCTGTGAAACTATTGCAGAGTCTGCAGCGGTAAGAGGAACCGGTATCGCTAAACGTACTCCAGAATATATTTCAACTAAAATGGAAAACGGTAATGCGGTTATTGCATTAGATGGCGATAAATTTGCAGGTTTCTGTTATATAGAAAAATGGGGTCATGGTAAGTATGTTGCTAACTCAGGATTGATTGTTCATCCCGATTATAGAGGGGTTGGGCTTGCAAAAAAAATTAAGCATAAAGTATTTCAGCACTCCAGAAAAAAATTTCCAGATGCTAAAGTATTTAGTATAACTACAGGTTTTGCGGTTATGAAAATGAATACAGATTTGGGTTATCGACCTGTTCCCTTTTCAGAATTAACAGACGACCCTACGTTTTGGGACGGTTGCCAAACTTGTAAAAACTATGATGTTTTAACGCGTACTAACAGAAAAATGTGTTTGTGTACAGGGATGCTTTACGATGCCAAAGCAAAAAATAATTCAGGAGCTAAAAAAATTAAGGATAAAGCGTTTAAGAGGTTAAAGCATATTAAAGAAACCATGTTTCTAAAAAAAGATAAAAAGTAGATTACCGCTTTTGCGGGAATAAAAAATAATTAGATTTCCACGAAGGTGGAAAAAAAACAACTAAAAATGGAAAAATTAGTAATAGCATACAGTGGCGGTTTAGATACTTCGTATTGTGCAGTTAGTTTATCAAAAGCATATGATGTTCATGCAGTAAGTGTGAACACGGGAGGATTTACTAAAGAAGAAATAAAACATATTGAAAGTAACGCCTATAAAATGGGTGTTTCAACGTACAAGAATATTGATGCGATCTCTACATTTTATCAAAAAGTAGTCAAGTATTTGATATTTGGAAACGTATTAAAAAACAATACGTATCCTTTATCCGTGAGTGCAGAACGTATTATACAAGCTATTGAGATTGTTGAATATGCTAAAAGCATAGATGCAGAATATATTGCACATGGTAGTACCGGAGCAGGTAACGATCAAGTACGTTTTGATATGATTTTTCAAACATTGGCGCCAAATATTAAAATTATTACACCAATTAGAGACCAAAAATTAACGAGACAAGAAGAAATAGATTATTTAAAATCTGAAGGCATTGATATGTCTTGGGAAAAATCAAAGTATTCTATAAATAAAGGGCTTTGGGGAACAAGTGTTGGAGGTGTTGAGACTTTAAATTCTGAAAAACCATTACCAAATGAAGCGTACCCATCACAATTAAAGCATGCCGAAGACGAAAAAGTGAAATTAACTTTTTTAGAAGGTGAATTGGTTGCCGTAAATGGTATAGAAAACGATCCGGAAATTAATATCGAGGTTTTAAATAATCTGGCATCGCCTTATGCTATTGGTAGAGATATTCATGTGGGTGATACCATTGTTGGGATTAAAGGGCGTGTTGGTTTTGAAGCTGCGGCGGCTTTAATTACTATTAAAGCACATCATTTGTTAGAAAAGCATAACTTGACTAAATGGCAATTACAACATAAAGAATATCTGTCTAGTTTTTACGGCATGCATTTACATGAAGGACAATATTTGGATCCTGTGATGCGAAACATTGAAGCATTTTTACAAAGTAGTCAAGAGATGGTTTCTGGTGATGTTACAGTAACTTTAAAACCGTATCACTTTTCACTGGATGGCATTGTTTCAAAACATGACTTAATGAGTGCTAAGTTTGGAAGTTATGGTGAAGAAAATAAAGCTTGGACTGCTGACGATGCTAAAGGGTTTATTAAAATTCTAGGAAATCAAAACAAAATTTACAGACAAGTAAATTCTTAAGATATGATTGAGGTCTGCGAGGTTTTTAAACCTTGTAGGTCTGTAAAAAGAAATGTCAAAATGAAAAAAATAAAAGCAGGAATTATTGGAGGTGCTGGCTATACGGCAGGTGAATTAATTAGATTATTAATTAATCATCCAGAAACTGAAATTGATTTTGTATTCAGTACAAGTAATGCTGGAAATAACATTAGTAAGGTGCACCAAGATTTAGTTGGGAGTTTAGACTTAAAGTTTACAGATACCGTTAACCCAAATGTTGATGTATTGTTTTTGTGTTTGGGTCATGGGAATTCGGTAAAGTTTTTATCTTCAAATACGTTTTCTGATAACACAAAAATTATTGATTTAGGAAATGATTTTAGATTGGAAGCTGATAAGGTTTTTAATGGAAAGACTTTTGTTTATGGTTTGCCTGAATTACAAAGAGAAGATATTAAGAGAGCAAAATATATTGCAAATCCAGGGTGTTTTGCTACAGCGATTCAGCTCGGGTTATTGCCTTTAGCAGATAAAGGTTTGTTGAATAATGATGTGCATATTAATGCCGTAACAGGAGCAACGGGAGCAGGAACATCGTTATCTGCAACCACCCATTATACTTGGAGAGATAATAATTTTTCGTATTATAAACCATTTACGCATCAGCATTTAGGAGAAATTAATCAGTCGGTAAATCAGTTACAAAATGATTTTTCGTCAGAGATTATTTTTATGCCTAACCGAGGTAATTTTTCGAGAGGTATATTTGCTACGATTTATACTGATTTTGAAGGCTCTGTTGAAGAAGCAAAAGCGATGTACAAAGCGTTTTATGCCACTGCTAAATTTACGTTTGTTTCTGATGATTTTTTACATATGAAACAGGTGGTGAATACCAATAAATGTTTGGTGCATTTACATAAGCATAATGGTAAGTTGTTGATTACGAGTGTTATTGATAATTTATTGAAAGGGGCTTCTGGTCAAGCAGTACAGAATATGAATTTAATGTTTGGTTTAGAAGAAACAAGAGGGATACAATTGAAGGCTACTTATTTTTAAGAAGCCCCACCTAACCTCCCCATAGAGGAGGAAACTATTGCGGAACGATACGTTGATGACGTTAGAACTAGGATAAGAGATTCTTCTAACATAGAGGTAATTAAAATGTATTAGTGAAAAAAATAATAACTTAAAATAAAAGTTCTTTTTTTCTCCCCTATGGGGAGGTTAGGAGGGGCGCATTATAATTATGAAAATAGCCATTATAGGTACCGGAAATTTAGGAAGTTCTATTGCTAAGGGATTGATTGGAAATAAATCGTTTACATCGTTGTATTTAAGTGATATTAACACAGGAAATGTTGACCAGTTTAGTGCTGTGGATGGTGTGGTGGTTACTAATGATAATGCGTTAGCTATTGCAGCATCAGATGTTGTGATTTTTGCGCTTCAGCCGAAGCATATTGATAAGGTTTTGGCAAATGTTGCTAATCAGATTACAAAAAAGCATGTGGTAATGTCGGTTGCTGCAGGTGTTGGGATTGCTAGAATTGAAGGCGTTATTGGCGATGATAAAATGATTATTCGTGTAATGCCTAATACTGCAATATCTATTGGAAAATCGATGACTTGTTTAGCGTCGAATGCTAATGCCAAGTCAAAAATGGATATGGCAAAAGGGATTTTTAATCAGTTGGGAACTACGATGGTGATTCCTGAAGATCAAATTCAAGCTGCTACCGTTATTTGCGCTAGTGGTATTGCGTTTTGGATGCGTTTAGTGCGTGCCACAACTCAAGGTGCAATTCAGTTAGGTTTTGAGTCTCATGAAGCTCATGAATTAGCCCTACAAACGTGTTATGGTGCGGCAAGTTTATTGATAGAATCGGGAAGACATCCTGAGGAAGAAATAGACCGTGTAACCACACCAAGTGGATGTACTATTGAAGGCTTAAATGAGATGGAACATCAAGGTTTAAGCTCTTCGCTTATTAAAGGGATTACTGCATCTTTTGAGAAAATTAATCAATTAAAGAAAAACTAATATGTCATTATTTAATGTTTATCCACTTTATGATGTAACACCAGTTTCAGGAAAAGATGTTTTTGTTTACGATGAAAAAGGAACTGAATATTTAGACCTTTATGGGGGGCATGCCGTAATTTCTATTGGACATGCGCACCCTAAATATGTAGAAGCTGTTACGAATCAGGTTTCAAAACTTGGTTTTTATTCTAATGCCGTACAGAATCCTTTGCAGGTTGAATTGGCTGATAAAATTGAAGCGCTCTCAGGTTGCAAAGACTACGAATTGTTTTTGTGTAATTCTGGGGCAGAGGCCAATGAAAATGCTTTGAAATTAGCCTCTTTTAAAACAGGTAAATCTAGAGTTATTGCTTTTAAAAACGGATTTCATGGAAGAACTTCGGCAGCAGTAGCAGCAACTGACAATACAAATATTATTGCTCCTATAAATGCACAACAGAAAGTAACTATTCTTGAGTTGAATGATATTTTAGGTGTTAAAGCCGAATTAGAAAAGGGTGATGTTTGTGCGGTAATTGTGGAATTTATTCAAGGTGTAGGTGGTTTAGATCAGGCGCATACTGAATTTTTTGAACAGGTTGATTTGCTTTGTAAAGCCAATAACACGATGTTTATTGCAGATGAGGTTCAGTCGGGTTACGGACGGTCGGGAAAATTCTTTGCGTTTCAATATTATCGTGTTACGCCAGATATCATTTCTATTGCAAAAGGTATGGGGAATGGTTTCCCTATTGGAGGTATTTTAATTCATCCAGATATTGAAGCCAAGTTTGGCATGCTAGGAACTACTTTTGGTGGAAATCATCTTGCTTGTGCAGCTGGTTTATCAGTTTTAAATGCGATTGAAGACCAAAGCTTAATGGATAATGTTAATACGATGTCTGCTTACTTTATAAAATTGGCGGAATCTATTCCCCAGGTAAAAAAGATTAAAGGACGCGGATTAATGTTAGGTTTAGAATTTGATTTTGAAGTTGGCAACCTTAGAAAAAAACTAATTTATAATCATCATATTTTTACTGGAGGTGCATCAAATAAAAAGGTATTGCGAATTTTGCCACCATTAACCGTTAGAAAAGAACATATTTCTATGTTTTTTGAAGCATTAATTGAAGCATTAGCTGAAGTTGAATTAACCGTTGAATAAACCATGAATACACTATTATCTATAGAAACAAGAAACGCGGTTTTACTTAAAATGGCTGTGCTTTTAGAGCGAGAGCGCCATGCGATTATCGCTATTAATATGAAAGATTTAGGCGCTTACAAAGGGGATGATATCTCTATGTTTGATCGTTTAAAAGTTGACGATGCTAAGGTAGATGAAATGATAAAATCTGTAACGCATTTAGCATCTCAAGAAGACCCAGTTGGTGTTGAGCGTTTCAGTTTTAAACATGAGAATGGTATGCAGGTTTATAATAAAACAGCATCATTTGGTACGGTTTTAATTATTTATGAATCTCGACCAGATGTTACGGTTGAAGCTGCTGGTATTGCCTTTAAATCAGGAAACAAAATTTTACTAAAAGGTGGTAAAGAATCTTTAAAATCAAATTTAAAGATTGTAGCATTATGGCACGAAGCTTTAAACGAATTTGGTGCTTCTACTGATTGGGTTGAGTATTTACAATTCAATAGAACCGAGACCCAAGCCTTTTTAGAAAAACCAACTCAAAAAGTAGACTTAATCGTTCCTCGTGGCGGAGAACGTTTAATTGCTTTTGTAAAAGAACATGCCACCTGTCCTGTGATTATTAGTGGTCGAGGAAACAATTTTGTGTATGTGCATGAAGAAGCTGATTTGAATATCGCTTTAGATGTGATTATGAATGGGAAATCAAAAATATCAGCTTGTAATGCAGTAGATAAGGTTTTGATAGATCAAAATCTACCTAATAAAAATGAATTTGTAAAAGCCTTAATTTCAAAATTAAAGGATTTTAAAATTGAAGTCTTAGGGGATGATGTAATTGCTGAAACTAATGCACTTGAACGTATTAAATCGGATGCTATTTGGTATGAAGAATTTTTAGATTATAAAATATTAATTGGAGAAATAGGTTCTAATCAAGATACTATTGCTATGATTAATAAATATTCTGGAGGGCATTCATCTGTTATTGTAACATCAAATGAAGTTGAAGCTAAATTATTTATGGAAAATGTTGATACTGCTGCAGTGTACCATAATGCATCTACGCGTTTTACAGATGGCGGACAATTAGGTTTAGGTGGCGAGTTAGCCATAAGTACAGATAAATTACACCAACGCGGTCCAATTGGTTTACAACATTTGGTAACAAATAAATGGTATGTTCATGGAAATGGACAAATACGATAAACATGCAAAAGAAGAAACGCATTTTACTTAAAATAGGTTCTAATACGCTAACCAAGGAAACCGATAATATCTCTAGAGGTAAAATTGAGGACATTGCAAGTCAGATAGCAAAGCTTAAAGATACGCATGAGTTTGTTATTGTAAGTTCTGGAGCTATTGCTGTGGCTAAACAATTTGTAAAATTGGAAAGTCAACGTAAAGAACTTTTTGTAAAACAAGCATTAGCGTCTATAGGTCAACCACATCTTATTCGAATCTATCAAGAGATTTTTAGAGAATATGGCCTACTAACATCACAATGCTTATTGTCGTATTCAGATTTTGAAAAAAAGGAAAGTAAAACCAATATTGTAAACACCATTAATGTATTGGTTAACAATAATTACATTCCAATAATTAATGAAAATGATACCGTTGCTACAGATGAAATTAAATTTGGGGATAACGATAAATTGGGTGCTTTAACAGCATCGCTATTAAAAGTAGATTTGTTTATAATAGCCACTAATACAAATGGTATCTATACCAAACAGTCTATTGAAAATAACACGCCCGAAACTATTAAGGAAGTGTCAGATTTTGAGGCATTAAAACAGCAAGTCGTTAACTCAAAATCATCGCACGGTAGTGGTGGTATGCAATCGAAAATAGAAGCCGCTTCAGTGACTAAAAAAGTAAATATAGAAACATGGATTGTAAACGGACTGGAAGATAATTTTATAGTAAACGCTATGGAAAATAAGGTGCCGTTTACTAAAATAAAATAACCTGCGAGGTTTTAAAAACCTTGTAGGTTTAGAAACAAATTGGATAAATTTGAATTAAAATATATTACCACTAAAAGCTCTTATTATAAAGAAGCAGTTGTAATTAGAGAAAAACTATTTTTCAGAATATGGATAATAGTTTAAATTTAATTAATGATGAATTTGAGTCTGAAGGGATTCATTTAGTGTGTTTAAATAAAGGTAAAGTTGTTGGTGTTGGACGTTTAAATATTGAAAACGAAACGAGCGTTATTTCTCAAATGGCCATAGAGAAGTCGTTGCAAACACATGGCATTGGAACAAAAATAGTAAAGGAATTAATAAGATATAGTAAGGAGAAGAACATAGCTAAAATTGAATTAAGTGCTAGAGAAACAGCTATAGCATTTTATGAGAAATTTGATTTTTTAGCCTTGGGAAATAAATATCCATCCAACAAAACAGGAATCATCCATCAAAAGATGGTATTGAAAATAGAATAGTAAAAATGAAACATTACACATCCATAAACGATATAGATAACATCAATGCTTGGATTGAAGAAGCAAAAGCTTTAAAAGCAAATCCGCTCAAGCATATTGAATTAGGTAAAAATAAAACCCTAGGTTTATTATTCTTTAATTCGAGTTTACGGACGCGATTAAGCACTCAAAAAGCAGCATTGAATTTAGGGATGAATCCGATTGTTATGAATGTATCTGGTGATGCTTGGGGCATTGAGTTTGGTGATGGGACAGTGATGAATGGAAATACCGCAGAACATATTAAAGAAGCTGCAGCAGTGGTTTCTCAGTATTGTGATATTATAGCTGTAAGAGCATTTCCAACACTTATTGATAAAGCTAAAGATGAAAGTGAACAGGTATTAAAATCATTTACAAAGTTTGCTTCGGTGCCTGTTATCAATATGGAAAGTGCAACAGGACATCCACTGCAAGGTTTAACAGATGCTATTACGATATCAGAACACGCAAAAGTTAAAAAGCCAAAAGTGGTTCTAAGTTGGGCGCCACATATTAAAGCATTACCACATGCCGTAGCTAATAGTTTTACTCAGGCGATGCAAAAAATGGATGTTGAATTCGTTATTGCTAACCCAGAAGGCTATAATTTGAATCCTGAAATTACTGGAGATACACCAATTTATCATAATCAATACGAAGCGTTTAAAGATGCCGATTTTGTATATACTAAAAACTGGAGTTCTTATGGTGATTATGGAAAAGTTGTAAATACAGACCCCAATTGGATGATAACTAAAAATAAAATAGGGGATGCTAAATTTATGCATTGCTTACCAGTAAGACGGAATGTAGTTGTTGAAGATGCAGTTTTAGACAGCGATAGTTCATTGGTTATTCAACAAGCAAATAACAGAACTTATGCCGCGCAATTGGTGCTTAAAAAGATATTAGAAAATATAAAGTAATACACAACGTGCGAGGTTTCCAAAACCTTGTAGGTTTAAAAGTAAAGACCTGTCAGGTTTTTAAAACCTGACAGGTCTGGTAAAAGCTAAATGAAAGAAAAATTATCCATAGTAAAAATAGGAGGAAACATCATTGAAGATGAAGTGTCTTTAATGGCTTTTCTAAAATTATTTTCTAATTTGGAAGGGAAGAAAATTTTGGTACATGGCGGCGGAAAACGAGCCACAAATATCGCTTCAAAATTAGGTATAGAATCGAAAATGATAAATGGTAGACGTATTACAGATGCTGAAACTTTGGAGGTGATTACTATGGTTTACGGTGGTTTGGTGAATAAAAATGTGGTTGCAAAATTACAAGCGTTAAAAACAGATGCCATAGGATTAACAGGTGCAGATGTAAATAGCATTAAATCTGATAAGCGCCCCGTAAAAGATATCGATTTTGGTTTTGTTGGTGATGTAAAAGAAGTAGCTTATCAGTCGATTGACAAATTAATTCAAGCGTATTTTACACCTGTTTTTTGTGCGATAACGCACGATGGAAACGGACAGTTGTTAAATACGAATGCAGATACCATAACATCGCAAGTAGCTGTTGGAATGAGTAATCTTTATGAAACATCAATTTATTATTGTTTTGAATTGAATGGGGTTTTAGAAGATATTAACGATAAAAACTCAGTAGTTAAGCATATTGATTCTAAGATTTATAAAGATTTATTAGAAAAAGGCATTATAGCAGATGGGATGCTTCCAAAACTAGAAAATTGTTTCGATGCTTTGAAAAATGGTGTTAATACTATAAATATGGGGAATACCTCCATGTTAACACAAGAAAATGATAATTTCACCAAAATAACCTTATAAATGGGACTAGAGAAATTAACAGATGATGCCATATCACTTTTAAAAAAGCTGATAGAAACACAATCCTTTTCTGCTGAAGAGGGTAAAACAGCATTGCATATTGAAGATTGGTTTAAAAGGTGTAAGGTCGATTTTAAACGTACAAAAAATAATGTTTGGGCTGTCAATAAGTATTTTGATGAAAGCAAACCAACGCTATTATTAAACTCCCATCATGATACGGTAAAACCAAATTCAGCATACACCAACGACCCATTTAAAGCTCATGTAGAAGATGGAAAATTATACGGTTTAGGCAGTAATGATGCAGGTGGTTGTTTAGTGTCCTTAATTGCAACGTTTACTCATTTTTATAATCATACAGATTTAAAATATAATTTGGTTATTGTCGCTTCCGCGGAAGAAGAAAATAGTGGTCCTGATGGATTAAACAGTATGCTACCAATAATTCCGAAAATAGATGTAGCTATTGTTGGCGAACCTACTTTAATGAATTTGGCTGTAGCCGAAAAAGGCTTAGTTGTTTTTGATGCTGTTATAGACGGTACACCAAGTCATGCAGCACATCCTAACGAGAATAATGCTATTTATAATAGTATTGGAGCATTACAATGGTTCGAAAACTTTAAGTTTGAAAAAGGCTCAAAAGCGTTGGGTGATGTGAAATTGACGGTGACTCAAATTAATGCAGGTTCGCAGCATAATGTGGTTCCTGGACATGTAGATTTAGTGATTGATGTTCGGGTGAATGATGCGTATAGTAATGCCGAAATTGCAGAAATTTTGCAAGAGAAAGCACCAGTAACTAAAATTACACCACGTAGTTTGCGATTAAATTCATCATCCATTCCTGTGGAACACGATTTGGTAAAAGCTGGAATTGCTATGGGAAGAACAACTTATGGGTCGCCAACATTATCAGACCAAGCCGTATTATCTTGTCCGAGTTTAAAATTAGGACCAGGAGATAGTACACGTTCGCATTCAGCTAATGAATTTATTTATGTGAATGAAATAGAAGAAGGCATACAAATTTATGTTGAGTTGTTAAATCGAGTAATAATTCCTGCGTAGGCAGGAATCTCTTTAAAATATAAGTTTTTTTCATTGAGGAAAACTGATAGTAGAAAGTAAATACACTGAATGTTTTAAACGCGTTAGTGTAATATAAATAAAAGTTTAATTAAAAATGAAAGCGGAGATTTCTGCTTTCGCAGAAATATATGAAACTCTGGGACAAAGGCATATCGATAGATAAAAAAATAGAACAATTTACTGTTGGAAACGACCGAGAAATTGATATTCATATAGCAAAGTATGATGTTATTGCATCAAAAGCGCATGCTAAAATGCTTCAAAAAATTGGGATTATAACTGTAGAAGAATTAGTCGATTTATTGAGCGGTCTAAAAACCTTAGAATTACAGATTGAAGATGGCACTTTTGTTATCGATGCTCAGTTTGAAGATGTACATTCTAAAATAGAATTTGAATTAACCAAGTCTTTAGGTGAAGTCGGAAAAAAAATCCACACTGCACGTTCAAGGAATGATCAAGTTTTAGTGGCTTGTAATTTGTATTACAAAGACCATTTAAAACTTATAAAAGATAAGACTAACACGCTTTTCGAAACGCTTTTAAGTTTAGCAGAAACCTATAAAGACAAAGTTTTACCGGGTTACACGCATTTGCAAGTTGCTATGCCATCATCATTCGGATTATGGTTTTCTGCTTATGCAGAACTCATGATTGATGATGTGTTTTTATTAGATGCTGCCATTAAAACTGTAGATCAAAACCCATTAGGTTCGGCTGCAGGTTACGGCAGCTCATTCCCAATAGATAGAGAATTAACCACTAAAGAGATGGGTTTTGCGACGCTAAAATACAATGTTGTTGCAGCACAAATGGGACGCGGTAAAAACGAGCGCACCATTGCAGCAGCATTAGGAGGTTTATGTAACACGTTATCTCGTTTTGCTATGGATGTGTGTTTGTATATGAGTCAGAATTTTGGTTTTATTTCTTTTCCTGATGAATTAACTACGGGCAGCAGCATTATGCCTCATAAAAAGAACCCAGATGTATTTGAATTGATTCGCGGAAAGTGTAACAAGATTCAAGCTTTACAATCTGAAATGATTCTAATAACCAATAATTTACCAAGTGGTTATCACAGAGATTTTCAGTTGCTAAAAGAAAATATGATTGCTGCTTTTGAAGAGTTAAAAGATATTCTAGATATTTTCAATTACTCGATTCAGCAAATCATTGTGAAAGATGTAGATGTTCACAGCGATTTGTATAAATATCTTTTTACTGTTGATAACATCAATACTTTGGTAGTTGAAGGTCAAAGTTTTAGAGAAGCTTACCAGAAAATTGGAGGACAAGTGCAAGATGGGACTTATGTTCCTGATACTTCAAAAAAGCATACGCATGCTGGGAGCATTCATAATTTGTGTTTGGATGAAATAAAGGCTAAATTTCCTAAATAATTTATATATGCTTTTAAAATGAAATGGTATTGTCTTTTATTTGGTTTGTTGTTTGCTTTTAATAATGGATTCGCTCAAAATCAGGTAGTTAATCTATGGGATGAGATTCCAAATAGCCAAGAAACTACTGAGGAAGAACATATTGAAATAGATGGTATTGTTAAAATATCTTTAGTAAAAACACCTACATTAGAGATTTTTTTACCGCCAAAACGTACTTCTATTGATAAATCTGTGATTATTTGTCCTGGTGGTGGATATCGTATATTATCTTATGATTGGGAAGGAACTGAAATTGCAAAATGGCTAAATAGTAAGGGTATAGCGGCTTTTGTTTTAAAGTCAAGATTACCATTGTCAAAGTCATTAATTGTACCTCATGAAGCACCACTGCAAGATGCTCAAAGAGCAGTACGATGGGTAAGACACCATGCCGAAAAATTAGGTTTAAACCCGAATAAAGTAGGTGTGATTGGCTTTTCAGCAGGAGGGCATTTGGCTTCTACATTAGGCATTCAATTTGATTCTCCAAATAATTTCAAGGAACAAACCATAGATTCCGTTTCTGCTCGACCAGATTTTATGGCGCTAATTTATCCTGTGGTTACTATGATGGATGATTATACGCATAAAGGTTCTCAAAGAAATTTGCTAGGTGAAAATCCTAGTAAGGTTTTAAAAACACAATATTCTAACGAGCTGCAAGTCACTCAAAATACACCACCTACATTTATTGTTCATTCTACGGATGATACGGTTGTGCCGGTTGAAAACAGCTTGAATTTGTATAAGGCTCTAAAAGACAAAGGTGTTAAAGCGGAAATGCATATTTACCCTCATGGTAGACATGGTTTTGGATTAGCTATTGGAAAAACGTATTTACAATCATGGACAGATAGGTTTGAAGACTGGTTGAAATCTTTGTAGAGCATTCCATCACAATTTTTTGGGTAAAATTAAAAGTAAGTTTGCCGAGTAAGAATTTATTTAACTTTGTTAAATGTAAGCTTAAGTCGTGTAACACTCGATAAAGTTTGTCTTGCCCTGAAATATGGCTACAGCGGAGAAACAGAGCGAGGACTTGTAATCCTTCGATTCCGCCCAAGATAAATTACTTGCCCGACCCTTTTCGGATAACGCCCAAATTAATAATCTATCTAAAATAAAAGCATTAAAAAAGCGCACTGGTTACAATGCGCTTTTAAGGACTTTCCACAAAATGTTTACTTTAATTTGTTTGTTGACTAACTCAAATAATTAAATAATTGTGGATTGCCCTAAATGTATATTGGTAAAGTTTAGATTTGTTTCGTCCGGATTTTGTATAAAATCTTCTATAAAATCGCCCACTTTTGTTGTGGTTATATTATCGTATTTGTTGTTTAAATCTGGCGTTGTAATATGCAGTTTAAGCGACTTGTCAACCCCTTCTCTAACTAAAGCTGCTTCTTCATAAAGTCCAAAATGATCTAACAACATAGCTGCCGCTAAAATTGAGGCAATAGGGCTTGCTATACCTTTATTGGCAGCTTTGGAATAAGCGCCATGTATAGGCTCAAACATAGCGTGTTTATCACCAATAGATGCTGATGCTAATAGACCAATAGAACCCACGATAACGCTAGCTTCTTCTGATAGGATATCGCCAAACATGTTTTCGGTTAAAATAACATCAAACTGTCGCGGATGAATAATAAGCTCCATAGCGGCATTGTCAATATACATATAATGCACTCTTACATTGGGATATTGTGGCGCTATTTCTTTTACAATGCGACGCCAAAGCCGGGAGCTTTCCAAAACATTGGCCTTATCTACTAAAGTTAATTTATGTTTTCTGGATTGAGCCGCTTTGAATGCTAAATGTGTAATACGCTCAATCTCAAAACGGTTATATTCGCAAACATCTGAAGCTGTATTGCCATCGTCGCTTAAGTAACGTTTTCCATAATAAATTCCGCCAGTTAATTCGCGATAAATAAGAATATTGGTGTCTTTTATTTGTTTTACTTTTAATGAGGATTTGCTTAGTAAATCTTCATAAGCGATTATTGGACGTATGTTTGTATATAAGCCTAGTTCTTTACGAATGCCTAATAAACCTTGCTCTGGGCGAATTTTAGCATCTGGATCTTCATCAAATTTGGTGTCTCCAATAGCCCCAAATAAAACAGCATCTGCTTTTTTACAAATACTAATGGTTTCTTCTGGTAACGGATTCCCCGTTTTATCTATAGCACTTGATCCAATCAGAGCTTTTTGAAATGTAAATATGTGGTTAAATTCCATAGCAACAGCTTTCAAAACCTTAACGGCTTGAGCGATAACTTCTGGACCTATACCATCGCCTGGTAATACGGCAATATTTAATTTCATTTAAGCAGAAATAATGTCGTTGTATACTTTACTATTTTCTATAATTTTATGGATATCATTATCATCAACTTCTTTTTTCTTATCGGCAAAATCTAGAAAATTTGTATAGATGACATCCAATTGAAGTTTTGTTAATTCGTATCCCACTTTTTTTGCTCTGTAAGCTAATGCTGCTCTTCCGCTTCTTGCTGTTAAAACAATAGCAGATTCGGTTACTCCAACTGCTTTAGGGTCTATTATTTCGTAAGTTTCACGATTTTTAATCACACCATCTTGGTGAATTCCAGAACTGTGCGCAAAAGCATTAGCACCTACAATAGCTTTGTTAGGCTGTGTGTAAATCCCCATACTATCAGAAACTAATTGGCTAATACCGTAAAGCATTTCCGTTTTAATATTGGTATCAAGATTTAAGTAAGGGTGTTGCTTTAAAATCATTACAACTTCTTCTAAAGCTGTATTTCCTGCGCGTTCTCCAATACCATTAACAGTACATTCAATTTGACGCGCACCATTGATAACGCCTTCAATAGAATTTGCAGTAGCTAACCCTAAATCGTTATGACAATGACAAGATAAAATAGCCTTTTCAATACCTTTTACGTTTTCTTTTAAGTATTTTATTTTTGCTCCATATTCACTTGGTAAACAATACCCTGTGGTATCTGGAATATTTAAAACTGTAGCTCCAGCTTTAATAACGGCTTCACAAACACGTGCTAAATATTCGTTATCTGTTCTACCGGCATCTTCGGCGTAAAACTCAACGTCTTCAACAAAAGATTTTGCATAACTTACGGCTTTTACAGCACGTTCAATAATAGCATCTTGTGTCGATTTAAATTTAAATTTTATATGAGATTCTGATGTTCCAATACCGGTATGGATTCTTGGTTTTTTAGCATATTTTAATGCTTCACCAGCTACTTTTATATCATTTTCTACAGATCGGGTTAAACCACAAACGGTAGCGTATTTTACAATTTTAGAAATTTCTTCAACTGATTTGAAATCTCCGGGGCTAGATACCGGAAAACCAGCTTCAATAATGTCAACTCCTAATAAATCAAGCTGTTCAGCTATAATTAATTTTTGGTCAGTATTTAACTTACAGCCAGGGACTTGTTCACCGTCTCTTAACGTTGTATCAAAAATTTGGACTTTATTATCAGACATTTATTAAAATATATTTTCGTATTCTTATACGAATGTATATTTTGGTTTATTAAATACCCAACTTTATATTTAATTTTTACGATGTTTAACTAGTTAAATATTGTTTTAAATAACTGAAAATCAGTTTTATATCACTGTTTTTATGACTATAACGAAAGAGCAAAAAGATAATTTATTTGTATTGATAAAATCGTTGTCTAAATCGGAAAAAAGGCAATTCAAACTTTATGTTGGTCGATTGGGTGTTAACGAAGACTCAAAATTCTTAATGCTTTTTAATATTCTGGACAAACTTTCGGTGTATGATGAAGCTGTTATTCTCAAAAAAGGCATTGTAAAAAAACAGCAACTTTCAAATTTAAAAGCACACCTCTACAAACAAATTTTAATTAGTTTAAGATTAAATCCATCACATCAAGATATCCGAATTCAAATCCGAGAACAGTTGGATTTTGCGACCATTTTATACCATAAAGGACTTTATAAACAAAGCTTAAAAATTTTAGATAAAGCTAAAAATTTAGCCATTTCAAATGAAGAAAAAAATGTGGCTTATGAAATTGTTGAGCTTGAAAAAATTATTGAATCTCAGTACATTACAAGAAGTTTGAGCAATAGGGCAGATGAGCTTTCTATTCAAGCCAAAGCACTTAGTTTACAAAATGTTTTAGCAAGTAAATTATCTAATTTGTCACTTCAATTATATGGTTTATTCTTAAAAATGGGTTACATAAAAAATGATGAAGATTATCAAATTATAACAAAGTATTTTAACGATAGACTTCCTAAATATGATATTAATAAACTTGCATTTAGAGAAAAACTCTGGCTTTATAAATCGTATTTATGGTATAGTTTTTTAACTGTCGATTTTTTGTCTTGTTATAAATATGCTTCAAAATGGGTTGATTTATTCTACGAAAATAAAGATATGATTGCTTTAAATCCTGTGTTTTTCCTTAGAGGAAATCACTATTTATTGGAGTCCTTGTTTTATCTCAGACAATACGAGAAATTTAAGTTTTCTTTATCTAGATTTGAAGCTATTACGAAAGAAAAATGGTTTCCTTTAGATGATAATATTGATGGATTGGCTTTTCTATATATTTACAACAATAAATTTAATTTACATTTTATAGAAGGTAGTTTTCAAGAAGGATTGCCTTTAATTGATGAGGTTTTAGAGCGTTTAGAGAATTATAAAAATCGAATAGACGAGCATCATATTATGGTGTTTTATTACAAAATAGCAAGTATGTATTTTGGTGCTGGCGATAACAAAAAATGCATCTATTATTTAGAAAAAATAATTAGCAATAAATCATTACAAATGCGCGAAGATTTGTTGTGTTTTTCAAGAATTTTAAACCTAGTTGCACACTACGAAGCCGGATTGGATTATAATTTAGATGTTTTAATTAAAAGTACTTATAAGTTTTTGATTAAAATGGAAGATTTATATGAAGTCCAGAAAGAGTTTATAAAATTTTTGCGGGGTTTAGGGGATATTTATCCACACGAAGTAAAAGGAGAATTCATAAAACTTCACAAGAAATTAAAGGAATTTGAAAACGATCCTTATCAAAGCCGTTCCTTTTTGTATTTAGATATTATCTCATGGTTAGAGTCTAAAATAGAGAATAAGCCAATCGGACTTATTATTAGAAATAAGTTCAAAAAAATAGATCAAAATATGTCATAACCTGTTTTTTGCCTCAACGCGAATCTTGCCAAAAACGAACCACTGGAATCCTTTTTGCATCCCTCTGCTTAAGCCGTTTTAAAGAATCGTTTCATATTGTATTTGTAGAAGTTTAATAACTCAATTGAGATTAAAAAATAAAAGTTTCTGCTAAAAAATTTGGATATTAACTTTTCTGAACGAATATTTGCACCCACAAAGTTCAAACACGTATTGAAATGTTATCAAGAAAGGCAGAGGGATTAGACCCGTTGAAGCCTTAGCAACCCTTTAAACTTATTAAAGAAGGTGCTAAATTCTACTTAAACTACCAATTCATTTATTGGTGTTTGGATAGATAACCCCAAAAAAATTACTTCAAGTAATTTTAAAAATTCTTTATAACATTTTTCTAATAAGCACACTTTTTAAGTGCATTTTGACTTTTTAAATTATTAATTAAAAAAAATTAGAAAAATGAGCGATCAAAAATTAGCAACAAACGCATTACACGCAGGACATGATGTAGCAGCAAACGGTGGAACAAGAGCTGTACCAATTTATCAAACAACATCATATGTTTTTAACAACTCAGACCATGCGGCAAACCTGTTTTCATTACAAGAATTAGGATTTATTTATACCCGTTTAAACAATCCAACAAACCAAATTTTACAAGATCGTTTAGCAGCTGTTGAAGGCGGAATTGGCGCGGTAGTTTTTGCGTCTGGAACAGCAGCGATTTCAACAGGATTATTAACGTTATTAAAAGCAGGAGACCATATTGTAGCGTCAAGTAGCTTGTACGGAGGCACATACAATTTGTTAAGTGTAACCTTACCAAGATTTGGTATTACAACAACCTTTGTAGATGCTTCAAACCCAGATAACTTTTCGGCAGCAGTGCAAGATAATACAAGAGCATTTTTTGTAGAATCTTTAGGGAATCCTAAATTAGATGTTTTAGATTTAGAAGCTATTGCAGAACATTCAAAAGCAGCAGAAGTGCCTTTTATAGTCGATAATACAGTGGCTACACCAGCATTGTTAAATCCAATTAAGCATGGAGCAAACATTGTAATACACTCATTAACTAAATATATTGGCGGCCAAGGAACATCTCTTGGGGGTGCTATTATTGATGCAGGTACTTTTAATTGGGCAAACGGAAAATTCCCAGAATTTACAGAGCCATCTGCTGGTTACCACGGGTTAAAATATCATGATGTATTAGGTGCAGCATCTTTTACTTTCAAATTAATTTTAGAAGGTTTAAGAGATTTTGGAGGCGCTATAAGTCCAACAAATGCTTTCAATATTATCCAAGGTTTAGAGACGTTGCCAGTTAGAATTAAACAACATAGTGAAAATGCTTTAGAAATAGCAACATGGTTGGAAGCGCAAGATGAAATAGCTTGGGTAAACTATCCAGGATTAAAAAGTAGTAAATACAATGCCTTGGCAAACAAATATTTACCAAAAGGTCAAAGTGGTATCGTAACTTTTGGACATAAAGGCGGTTTTGATGCTGCTAAAAAAATAGCTGATAACACTAAGTTGTTTTCATTGTTAGCCAATATTGGAGATACTAAATCTTTAATTATTCACCCAGGAAGTACAACACACCAACAATTAGATGAAGCAGAACAAGCTTCAGCAGGTGTGTCTGGAGATTTAATTCGTTTATCCGTGGGTATTGAAGATATTGACGATTTGAAAGCGGATTTGAAGCAAGCGTTCGCAACGATATAACTGAAATCATTATAGACCTGTCAGGTTTTTAAAACCTGGCAGGTCTAATAAAAATAAACCTTTGAAATATCCATTACAACACATCATTTTAAAAGATTTCACGACCCAAAATGGTGTGCTTAATTCTGAAATAAAGTTAAGTTATCAAGTTTTTGGTAAACCCTTAGGACATGCACCAATAGTTTTGGTAAACCATGCACTAACAGGGAACAGTGATGTTGCCGGAGATGATGGCTGGTGGAAAGATTTGGTAGGCGATGATAAGGTTATAGATACAAAAATCTATACCGTTTTAGCATTCAATATTCCGGGTAATGGTTTTGATGGATTTGTAATTGATAATTATAAAGATTTTGTGGCTCGAGATGTTGCAGAACTCTTTTTGAAAGGATTAAAAGAATTAAATACAGGTAAGGTATTTGCTGCTATAGGCGGTTCTTTAGGTGGTGGAATAGCTTGGGAAATGGCAGTTCTAAAACCTGATTTTACAGAGCATTTAGTAGTTGTTGCTACCGATTGGAAATCGACAGACTGGTTAATTGCCAATTGTCAAATTCAAGAGCAATTCCTGTTAAATTCCAAACATCCAGTGCATGATGCTAGAATGCATGCTATGTTATGTTACCGCACTCCAGAGTCTTTCAAAGAGCGTTTTAAACGTTCTAAAAATGATGATTTAGAGATTTTTAATGTGGAAAGCTGGTTGTTGCATCATGGTAAAAAACTGCAAGAGCGTTTTCAATTATCGGCTTACAAGTTGATGAATCAGTTATTAAAGTCTATAGATGTTACAAAAGGCAGGTCGAGTAATTTTAATGTACTTGAAAATATAGAAGCTAAAATTCATATCGTTGGTGTAGATTCTGATTTATTTTTTACGGCAGAAGAAAATAGAGAAACTCACAAACAGTTGGCGTTAACCCACCCTAATGTTACCTATAATGAAATTCATTCGGTACATGGGCATGATGCTTTTTTAATGGAATACGAACAACTCGAAAAAATTATAGAAGGCATTTTTGTGCCACATTCTAAAAGAAAACCTATGAAAGTATTAAAATTTGGAGGCAAATCTTTAGCCAACGGAAAAGGCTTGAGCACGGTGCTTTCAATAATTAAAAATAAGGTAAATGATGGAGAGCGATTAAGTATTGTTGTTTCAGCAAGAGGTTCTGCTACCAATGATTTAGAAGTTATTCTGAATAAAGCTTTAAAAGGCGAGTCTTATAAAGAAGACCTAGAAACGTTTAAAAAATATCAAATTGAACCTTTAAAAAGCATCGATTTTTATGAAGAATTTTCAACCTTAGATAAGTTATTTGAAGGCGTTAGTTTACTTCGCGATTATAGTAAAAAAACAAAAGATAATATTTTAGCGCAAGGCGAATTATTATCCGTGAAACTCATTGCTAGTTTGTTAAACCAGCTGGGTATAAAAGCCAATGCAACAGATGCTCGGATATTTATTAAAACGGATGAAACTTTTGGTAATGCACAGCCTTTATCAAAAATATCAAAAGAAAACACACAAGCTTATTTTAGTAAAAATAAAGACACTATTAATGTCGTTACAGGTTTTATTGCTTCAAATTTAAAAGACGAAACAACCACCTTAGGAAGAAATGGTAGTAACTATACAGCCGCTTTATTGGCTAATTTCTTAGATGCTGAAGAATTACAAAACTACACACACGTAAGTGGTATATATACTGCAGATCCTGTTTTAGTTCCGGACGCTAAACAAATTAGAGAATTATCATTTAGTGAAGCCAATGAATTAGCCAATTTTGGGACCTCTGTATTACATGCAAAAACTATAATTCCTTTAGTTGAAAAGAATATCAACCTACGTATTTTGAATACGTTTAATGCAGATGATAAAGGCACCTTAATAACAGCAAAACCAAGTACTAAAGAGGTAACATCATTATCTATTTTAGACAATGTAGCGTTGCTGAACCTTGAAGGTCGAGGTTTACTTGGAAAGATTGGTGTGGATGCTAGAATATTTGGTGCATTAAGCAAATATGGCATTAGTGTAAGTATCGTGTCTCAAGGTTCTTCAGAACGAGGCATCGGTTTAATTATTGATGCAGACCAAGCAAATCAAGCCGTTATTGCTTTAGAGCGTGAGTTTGAAAGTGATTTTTATTCTCAAGATGTGAATAAAATTGCTGTGATTGATGACGTAGCGGTAATTTCTATTATTGGAATTGAACTGAGTTCATTTCATAAACCATTTAATGCCTTAATTAAAAATCAAATCACACCATTACTTTTTAATAATACCGTTACTGGAAAGAATGTGAGTTTGGTGGTTAAAAAATCGCAATTACATAAGGCTGTAAATGTGATTCATGGTGAAGTATTCGGGATTTCTAAAAAGATAAATATTGCTATTTTTGGACACGGTGGTGTTGGTGGCGCTTTAATAAATCAAATTTTAAAATCGAAAGACGATATTGAGAAACGCAAAGGGATTAACTTAAATGTTTTTGCTATTGCAAATTCTAAAAAACTGATTTTAAATAAAAATGGTGCTGATGCAAACTGGGAAGATGCTATAAAATACAGTGCGTACGAAAGTGCTATCGATGATATTATTACCTATGCGAAGAACCACCATTTAGAAAACTTAATTGCGGTAGATAATACAGCGAGTTCAGAATTTTACCAGAATTATATTCCTTTAGTTGAAGCTGGTTTTGATTTAGTATCCTCTAACAAAATAGCGAATACTATTTCTCATGATTTTTACAAAGAATTACGAGTTCAATTAAAAGAAAATAATAAGCAGTATTTATATGAAACTACGGTTGGCGCAGGATTACCGTTAATTGATACCATTAAATTGTTACATGAATCTGGAGAGAATATTACTAGAATTCGTGGTGTATTCTCTGGAACATTAAGTTATTTATTCAATAATTTTTCGGTTGAAGACAAGCCGTTTAGCGAAATTATTCAAGAAACTGTTGATAAAGGTTTTACAGAACCAGACCCACGTGAAGATTTTTCAGGAAATGATGTAGCTAGAAAGCTTTTAATTCTTGCAAGAGAGTTAGATTTGCAAAATGAATTTGAAGATGTTGAGGTGTTGAATTTAATACCTGAAGCATACAGAGCTATTTCAGTTGAAGATTTTTTATCGCAATTGCATGTTTTAGACGACCAATATCAGAAGATAAAAGACGACCAAAAAGAGGGGCATGTGCTAAGGTATGTGGGCGATTTATCGGGAGATTTGTCACAAGAAAAAGGACGTTTAGAAGTGAAATTAGTTTCCATTCCAGAAGATAGTACGTTGGGTCATGTAAAGGGGTCTGATGCTATTTTTGAAATATTTACAGAAAGTTATGGGGAACAACCTATTGTGATTCAAGGTGCTGGAGCTGGGGCAGAAGTAACAGCAAGAGGCGTTTTTGGAGATATTTTGAGGTTGAGTAAGCATATTAATTAAATAGACTTATTATTTCTGCGAAGGCGGGAATCTAGAAGTTCAAGCCTTATTGGTTGTCGAAAAACAGACCTACAAGGTTTTGCAAATCTCGCAGTTCTGCTAGTAGATAAATATGATGTTTAGTTTGAAAACTGTTTTTGGAGGATAGGTGCATTAGGGATTGCAGAGGAAAGCTCACAGCCCGACGAAGGAGGTGCGAGGACTTGCAACGTAAAGCCCGACCCTTTAGGGTAATGCCCAAATAAAAAAAATTAAAATAGACCTTTCAGGTTTTCAAAACCTAAATGGTCTGAAACTAAGAAATGAGCAAGAATAAAAAAAAAATTGAAACCGAAGCTATAAGAATACAGAGTGAAAGATCTCAGTTTTCAGAGCATTCTACACCATTATATCTAACTTCTGGATTTGTATTTGACGATGCTGAGGACATGAGAGCATCATTTGCTGAAGAAAAGCAACGCGATTTATACAGCCGTTATAGTAACCCAAACGTTAGCGAATTTGTAGATAAAGTTTGCGCCATGGAAGGTGCAGAAGCAGGTTTTGCATTTGCGAGTGGCATGGCTGCGGTGTTTTCAACATTTGCTACCCTTTTAGACGCTGGAGACCATGTGTTATCATGCAGTTCTGTATTTGGGGCAACTCATGGTTTGTTTACCAAATATTTCCCTAAATGGAATATTGAGTGTTCTTATTTTAATATTAATGAAGTTGATAGTATAGAGGGTTTAATTCAACCAAATACAAAGTTTATTTATGCTGAAACACCAACAAATCCTGGAGTGGATGTCTTAGATATGGATGCGCTGAGTGCTATTTGTAAAAAGCATAATTTGTTATTGGTTATTGATAATTGTTTTGCGACGCCCTATTTACAAAACCCAATTAAGCATGGTGCTGATTTAGTGATTCATTCAGCTACCAAACTAATGGATGGACAAGGTCGTGTGCTTGGTGGCATTACAGTTGGTAAAAAAGAGTTGATTCGAGAAATTTATTTATTCTCTAGATTGACAGGGCCATCCATGAGTCCTTTTAACGCTTGGGTATTATCTAAATCTTTGGAAACCCTTGCTCTTCGGGTTGAGAAACATTGTGAAAATGCTTTAAAATTGGCAATATATTTAGAGGCACATCCTAAAGTAAAATGGGTAAAATATCCGTTTTTAAAGTCTCATCCTAAATACGAAATTGCTAAGAAACAAATGCGATTAGGAGGTAATATTATTGCTTTTGAAGTGGAAGGTGGTTTAGATAGTGGTAGGGCCTTTTTAAATGCCATTAAAATGTGCTCATTATCAGCTAATTTAGGAGATACAAGGACTATTGTAACACATCCAGCAAGTACGACACATGCTAAGGTAGAGCAAGATGTAAAGGTTGCGGCAGGTATTACAGACGGTATGGTGCGTGTTTCAGTTGGTTTAGAACATGTGGACGATATTATTGAGGATTTGGAGCAAGCTTTAGAAAACTAAGCTTTTCAAAGTTCTATTTAATGTGTGAATATTGACTGCTTTTTTTAAACTCCATAAATCATCAGTAGAGGATAAAAAGAGAAACTCTATGTATTTTCATTATTATAGAAAAAACAACCCCGTTTTTATAGGCTTTTGGTCTGTTAACAGGGTTGTTTTTTTTATTTGAGTTTACAACTTAGTTTCTAGTCTGTAAGTATTTATTGATAACCTTAATTATTATAATTACTTTAAACATATTCTACTTTATTTAAAACATTCCAGGAATACCTGGAAGTTGTCCTACTAAGGCTAAGGAAACTATGCAAATAATAAACATGATACCTGGGATAATTAGTTTTTCTTTTAAGGACAATTCTTTCGCTCTTTCTTTATCGCCAATTAAGCCAAGGTTATCAAGTAACATGGTTAAGGCCCAACCAAAAACAGGGTTTACAAAAGCACAGGCAAAAATACAAGTACCTGCACTTAGGGAGTCATTATGTTTTTGTACCATTTGCATCCCGGCCTCTAGTAATGGTAAAAATACACCAACAATAAGAGCGACTCTAAGTACGGGTTCCCACATGGCTAAGTCCATGGGGTAGCCAAAAATAGCAGCTAAAACACATAGCAATGCCGTAAGTATTGCGCCACCCGGAATTGGGCGTTTTGCAATTGCCGCAGGAATCATATAAGTTCCCCAAGAAGACGCTATATTTCCTCCTCCTAAAAAAGATCCTACAATTTGACGAATGGAAGCTACGGTCATGGTGTCATCAACATCCATTAAAACATCTTTTGCTTTTTTAGGATAGTTTAATTCTTGAAATACGCGATGACCTAAATAATCTGGAGACCACATGGCTACTGCTAGAATAGCGAAAGGAATTACTGCTATATAATGGCTAAAATCTGGCCATCCTAGTTGCCAGCCTGTATGCTCTCCCCACCACCATAAAGGGTTCATATGTGGTAAACCAGGTTTTGTGGAAAACTCAAAATCAGCACCCATTGAAAAAGCAATAATACCAGCAAGAGCAGAGCATAAAGGAATAGCAAGCCATCTTTTTTTAATACGAGCTAAATAGGCGTAAATAAGAATAGTTACTCCAATAACTACAAACGAAATCGTACTTGTTTTAGCGTTTGAAGCCCAAGTTTCTAATTTTGTTATTTGACCAATAAGACCAACAGCGCCTAGATAAATAAGTAGACCGCCACGAACTCCTACACCTGTTAAGGTCATCAGTTTAGACCCTCCTTTTGTAATACTTAAAGTGAGTCCAAAAACACCAATAAGAATTCCTAAAGCAAGTGGATGTCCTCCTGCAGCAGCAATAACAGGTATTAAGGGTATCATGGGGCCATGTGTGCCTGCTAGATTTGCACGAGGATTAAGGATTGCAGAAAAGATAATAACAAAAATCCCGCCGGCTATCAATAGTTCATATCTAACATTTTCTGCAACAAATTCTGGCGAAAGACCAAATTGAGTTGCAAAAGCGGCTACCATTGCTGTTACCATGACAACTTTACCTATAGTTGCCGCTAAAGCAGGAACCCAATCTTCAATTTCAATATTAAAATCTCTAAAGGGTAAATGAATGCGCCAACGGCGAAACTTCATAATAGATAATTCATGTTCTAAATAGTCTTCTCTTTTTTCAAATTCACTTGACTTTTTACGTTGCTCTTGGTAAGAGTTGTCTTTGTCTTTCTTCATCTATAAGTTCTGTTAATAAAATACAAATTCACTAAATTAGGAATAGAAAGGTTTATTTGTCTATTCTTAAAATGACTGTTACAAAACTAGTATGTTCACTGTCTTTCAAATATGAGAATTGTTAGTTTTTTTGTTTTTTTTTTTTTTTTCAGATTTATATGTAAGTTTTTTAACTAAAGTTTTACTGATGTAAAAAGCCTATCATCGATGCAAAAGAAATGATTTAAACCTAAGTTTTGATTAGGTGGTATTTCAATAATGTGTTTTTTTATGGTTTAGATAAGTGGATACTTAGTGAATAATTTTTAGAATACTGGTTTTTAATAAATTATAAGTTTTTGTAAAACTAATAGCACTCCACTAAAATACTTATATTAGCATCATGCTATCTAAAAAAACAAAATACGGACTTAAGGCGTTAACTTTCATCGCAAGAAGTGAAAGTGATATGCCAGTTCAGGTTAGTCTGATTGCAAAAAGTGAACAAATTCCACCAAAATTTTTAGAAGGTATACTTTTAACCCTAAGAAAATCCGGTATTTTAGGTTCCAAAAAAGGGAAACATGGCGGCTACTATTTGCGACATAAACCTTCTGAAATAAAAATGACCGATGTGATGCGCGTTTTAGAAGGGCCAATTGCCATGGTGCCTTGTGTTAGTCTCAATTATTATGAAAAATGCGACGACTGCCCTGATGAAAACCTATGTAGTGTGCATAAACTCATGGTTCAAGTGCGTGATAATACACTTAAAGTGTTTAGAAATACGACTTTAGCTGATTTGTCTAATACTAATGTCTGAAGAATTCTCAATATTTTTCTGTATTTAACAAGATTATTCACTCTTTACTCTAAAATTATTCCATTATTCTAAAAAGTTGTTAAATCTCTTTTTTGTCTTGTAAAATGTTTTACATTTGTATTCCCTACTAAATCGATAGGGTTAATATAAAACAATTACAAATGATTGCACAAATGTTAGTAAAAAACAAAGAAAAATCGACCTATAAGGAGGACAGTACCAATGAAAAACCTTTGAGAAGTGTTGTGAAATCTCTTAGTTGGAGAACCATTGGAACTTTAGATACGATTTTGATTTCTTGGTTGATAACAGGTAAGTTAGACTTAGCATTTTCAATCGGTGGTATCGAGCTGGTTACTAAAATGGTGTTATACTTTTTCCATGAGCGTGTTTGGAATTCAATTAAGTGGGGTAAATAAATAGCGATTAATATGTTTACAGATACTCAAATAGAAGAATTAAACAAAAGTTTTGAAAAAGCAACACCTTCTGAAATTATTCATAAGGCTTTTGAGCTTAATAAAAAAGCAGTTGTTACAACTAATTTCAGGCCTTATGAAGCTGCTATTTTGCATGCAGTCAGTAAAATAGAATCTACGATTCCTGTGGTTTGGTGTGATACGGGTTATAATACACCTCAAACGTATAAGCATGCAGAACAAGTTATTAAAGATTTAAACTTAAATGTGTCTTTATATGTGCCAAAACAAACGTCTTCTCATAGGGATGTGGTTATGGGAATACCAAGTGTAGATGCGCCAGAACATGGGTTGTTTACAGAGCAAGTAAAGCTTGAGCCCTTTAAAAGAGCCATGGATGAGCATAAGCCTAACGTTTGGTTTACAAACCTACGTCAAGGTCAAACTGCATTTAGAAATAGCATAGGGATTTTTAGCTTAAGTAAAGATGGCGTTTTAAAAGTGAGTCCATTTTATTATTGGTCTGATGAAAAACTAGATGCCTACCTTGGCGACAATAACTTACCAAACGAGTTTAAATATTTCGATCCAACAAAAGCATTAGAAAATAGAGAGTGTGGTTTACACGCTTAATTTAGTTTACGGTCGCAGTCACGGTAAACACTAATAAAACTAAATAGAAACAACAATATTCTTACTACACCCGAGTAAGAATCCCTCCCTTCTGGGGAGGTTAGGTGGGGCTTATTATGAAAAAAGACACATCAACTATCAATTCATTAGAAAACGAAGCGATATACATTATGAGAGAAGTGGCAGCGCAGTTTGAAAAGCCTGTGTTATTATTCTCAGGAGGAAAAGATTCAATTACGTTAGTAAGGCTGGCTGTTAAAGCATTTTATCCTGCAAAAGTGCCTTTTCCACTAATGCACATTGATACTGGGCACAACTTTCCGGAAACAATTGAATTTAGAGACCGTTTGTGTAAGGAATTAGGTTTAGAATTGATTGTTAGAAATGTACAAGATTCTATTGATGAAGGAAAAGTAAAAGAAGAATCTGGACGTTACGCAAGTAGAAATATGTTGCAAACGACGACACTTTTAGATGCGTTAGAAGAATTCAAATTTGATGCAGCTATTGGTGGAGCAAGACGTGACGAAGAAAAAGCAAGAGCAAAAGAACGTATTTTTTCAGTTCGTGATGATTTCGGACAATGGGATGAAAAAAATCAACGCCCAGAGTTGTTTGATATGTTAAATGGAGAAATTGATCATGGTCAAAATGTTCGTGTATTCCCAATTTCAAACTGGACAGAATTAGATGTTTGGTCTTACATAGAAAAAGAAAATATCGAAATTCCATCCATTTATTTTGCACACAAACGTAAAGTCTTTTTAAGAGATGGTATGATTTGGTCTGCTGAAGATGAAGTGGTTTATAGGGATGATAACGAAGAAGTATTAGAAAAAATGGTGCGTTTTAGAACCGTTGGCGATATGAGTTGTACTGCAGCAGTATTATCAGACGCTGTTTCAATTTCTAAAGTAGTGGAAGAAATTAGAGATTCTACAATATCAGAGCGTGGCGCACGTATTGATGATAAACGCTCTGAAGCAGCCATGGAAAAACGTAAACAACAAGGGTATTTTTAAAAAGCCCACTAGCCCTCAGAAGGGGGAACTAGTAAGTTTGCTTATAACAAATCCTGCGAGTTTTTAAAAACCTTGTAGGTATAAAAATTAAATTTAAAACAACAATACTTTTACTTCACCCGAGTAAGAGTTCCTCCCTCTTGGGGAGGTTAGGAGGGGCCGCTTATGGAAGTATTAAAAATAGCAACAGCAGGAAGTGTAGATGACGGAAAAAGTACGCTAATAGGACGTATTCTTTACGATACAAAATCGTTAACTACAGATAAGTTAGAAGCCATTGAAAAAACGAGTAAACAACGTGGTTATGATTACTTAGATTTTTCATTAGCTACGGATGGTTTAGTTGCCGAAAGAGAACAAGGTATTACTATTGATGTAGCACATATTTATTTTTCAACTAAAAAGAAAAGTTACATTATTGCAGATACTCCTGGTCATGTTGAGTATACAAGAAACATGGTAACCGGAGCTTCAACATCACAAGCATCTATCATCTTAATTGATGCTAGAAAAGGGGTGATTGAGCAAACTAATCGTCACTTCTTCATCAATAATTTATTAAGAATTAAGGATGTGGTTGTTGCCATCAATAAAATGGACTTGGTTGATTATTCTGAAGCCACTTACAATAAAATTAAAGCTGATTTTTCTGAATTGATGAGCAAAAGAGACTATCAAGATCAAAAAATAACATTCATCCCAGTGAGTGCTTTAAAAGGTGATAATGTTGTAAACAAATCCGATAAAATGCCATGGTATAAAGGTGAAGCTTTGTTGGAGCATTTAGAACAATTAGATAAAGCTGATATTTTTAATGTGGGAACACCACGTTTTCCTGTGCAATATGTGGTTCGTCCAAAAACTGAAGAATTTCATGATTATAGAGGTTATGCTGGAAAAGTTTATGGAGGCGATTTAAGTGTTGGTGATGACATTATTGTATTGCCCTCAAAAACACGTTCTAAAATAAAAGATATTTATTTCTATGATGAAACTTATGAAACAGCTTCAAGACGCTCATCTGTAACCATTACTTTAGAAAACGATATTAATGTAAGTCGTGGAGACATGATTGTAAAAGAAAACGACTTACCAACAATTGATAAGCAATTTACTGCCAACATTTGTTGGATGGATTCAGAACAATTAACTCCTGGAGGAAAGTATATTGTTCAGCATGGTGTTAATAAAGTATTGGCTAAAGTGGATCGCATCAACCACAAAATAAACCCAGATTATTCAGGTTTTGAAAAGAACGTTACGGGTTTGTCAATTAATGATATTGCGTCAGTAAGTTTCAAATTAAACAAACCAATTTTTTATGATCAGTTTAAAAATCATAGAACAAACGGGTCTTTTATTTTAATCGATCCACAGTCAAATCATACGGTTGGTGCTGGTTTTATCCAGTAAAAAGCCCCTAGCTCCCGAAGGGCGAAATAGCTAGGTTTGATAAAAATAAGTTTTCTTATAAGGTTTAAAAACCAAATAAGTATTGAAAAAATAAATAAAAATAAGTTGCTTCTCATGAGTAATATTTTCTCCCTTTTTGGGAGGTTAGGAGGGGCTTTTAATAACAATATTCTTGCTTTACCCGAGTAAGAATTCCTCCCCTTTTGGGAGGTTAGGAGGGCCTTGTATATGCAAAGTTTTAGAACAGAGTTTGAAAATCCAATTGTAGAAAAGGATATTATAGAATTAGCCAATAAAATTGAGCTTTTTCATAACGGTAAAATAGACGAAGAAAAATTTAGAAGTCTGCGTTTAGCACGTGGAGTTTACGGTCAGCGTCAAGAAGGCGTTCAAATGATTCGTATTAAACTGCCTTACGGAAAAGTAAAAAGTAATCAATTACACAGAATTTCTGATGTTTCAGATGAATATTCAAGAGGAAGATTACATATTACAACTCGTCAAGATATTCAAATTCACTATGTGGATTTGAATAGAACTCCAGAATTGTGGGCAGAATTAGAAAAAGATGATGTTACGCTTAGAGAAGCTTGTGGTAACACCGTAAGAAACGTAACAGCAAGTGAGACTGCGGGTATCGATATTGATGAACCATTTGATGTGTCTCCTTATGCAGATGCGTTATATAAATTTTTCTTAAGAAACCCTATTTGTCAAGAAATGGGACGTAAGTTCAAGGTTTCTTTTTCATCATCTGATGAAGATACAGGATTGTCATACATGCACGATTTAGGATTTATAGCTAAGATTAAAAATGGAGAACGTGGTTTTAAAGTGATGATTGGTGGAGGATTAGGTTCTCAGCCTCGTATTGCAGATGTGTTATACGATTTCTTGCCTACGGATAAAATTATTCCAGTGATGGAAGGGGCTTTAAGAATTTTTGACCGTCATGGTGAACGTAAAAGTCGTGCTAAAGCGCGAATGAAATTCTTAATAAAAGATATAGGGCTAGATGCTTTTAAAGCTTTGGTTGAAGCAGAACAAAATGCGATTGAATTCAAATCAGTTGCCATTGATGTAGATGCTTATGAAGCTTCAGTGCCAGTTACTGTTACTGAAATTCCTGAAGTAAGTATTAAAGACCAACAAGCATTTGAAACTTGGAAGTCAACAAACTTAATGCCTCAAAAACAGGAAGGTTATGTGGCTATAGGTATTAAAGTACTGCTCGGAGATTTTTATACAGACAAAGCTAGGTTGTTAGCAGATTTAGTTGAAAACTATGCGGCTGGCGAGATTCGTTTATCACTTCGTCAAAATATAGTAATTCCTTTTGTGAAAAGAGAATTAATTCCGTTTTTCTACACAGAATTAGAGAAACTTGGTTTTGTTGAAGCAGGGTATAATAAAGCCATTGATATTACAGCTTGTCCCGGAACAGATACATGTAACCTTGGTATTGCAAGTAGTACAGGGATTTCTGTGGAATTGGAACGTATGCTTAAAGAGGAATATCCACAGTATTTGAAGAACGAAGATTTAGTGATTAAAATTAGTGGATGTATGAATGCTTGTGGACAACATAATATGGCAAATATTGGTTTCCAGGGGATGACGGTAAGAACGCCAGATAAATTAGTTGCTCCAGCATTACAAGTATTGTTGGGAGGTGGTAATTTAGGAGACGGAAATGCAGCATTTGCAGATAAAGTAGTAAAAGTACCAAGTAAAAGAGGACCAGAAGCTTTAAGACTTATTCTGAATGATTTTGAGGCTAATGCTAACGGAAAACCATTTGTTGAATATTACAAAGAAAAAGGTGAAAAGTATTTTTACGATTTCTTAAGTGATTTACAAGATGTTACTAATTTAACTCAAGAAGATTTTATTGATTGGGGTGAAGAAGAGAAATATGTTAAAGAGATTGGGATTGGTGAATGTGCTGGTGTCGTTATCGATTTAATTGCTACTTTATTTTTAGAAAGCGAAGAGAAAATTGGAAATGCAAAAGAATCTTTTGATAATAAAGTGTATTCAAGTGCTATTTATCATGCTTATAGTTCTTTAGTTAATTCTGCGAAGGCGTTATTATTAGCTGAAAATAAGAAAACAAATACGCATGCCGGAATTATAAGTCAATTTGATGAGTTGTTTATTGAAAGCGGAAGTATAGATTTAGGTGCTTCTTTTTCCGAATTGATATATCAAATTAATAAATTTGCACCAACTAAAGATTTTGCTACAAAGTATATTGAGAATGCAAATCAGTTTTTAGAAAAAGTAAGAGCTTACAGAGAAACTCAAACTAAACTAGAAAAAAAGCTGTTTAATAAAATAATGAGTATTAACAATCCAAAATTAACTGTTGTAGGTGCTGGACCTGGCGATGAAGATTTAATTACGCTTAAAGCAATTAAGGCGATTGAATCTGCAAACGTTATTTTATATGATGCGCTTATTAACGAATCGTTACTTAAATATGCTTCAGAAGACACCGAGCTTATTTTTGTAGGGAAACGTAGAGGGTGTTATGCTTTTCAGCAGGAGCAAATTAATGAGCTAATTGTTACTAAAGCCAAAGCGAAAGGTCATGTAGTAAGATTGAAAGGTGGCGACCCATTTATTTTTGGTCGTGGTGCAGAGGAGATTGATTATGCAAGAGAATTTGGTATAGAAACCTATGTAGTTCCTGGTATTTCATCGGCATTAGCGGTTCCGGCTTATCAAGGCATTCCGTTAACAAAACGAGGGGCTTCAGAAAGTTTTTGGGTAGTTACTGCAACTACAAAAGACCATGCTTTATCAAGTGATGTGGAGTTAGCAGCAAAATCAACTGCAACTATCGTTATTTTAATGGGTATGCATAAGTTGAGTGAAATAGTTAAAGTGTTTTATGCTGAAAATAAAAGAAATACGCCTGTAGCTATTATTCAAAATGGAACCCGAGATAATGAAAATGTAGGTGTTGGAACGATACGTAACATTCAACAGGTTGTGAAAGAAAAGCAACTTGCAGCTCCAGCCATTATAGTGATTGGAGATGTTGTGAAAGAAAGAGCAACATTAGATTCGATATCAAAAGAAGTGGTTGAACAATAAATTATGGAAAGAAATAATTTATATCCTATTTTTTTGAAAGCTAAAAGCTTAAATGTGCTTATTGTTGGAGGTGGGAATGTCGCTGAAGAAAAATTAACGTTCTTATTAAAATCGAGTCCTGATGCACATGTAACTATGGTGTCGCCGATGTTTCTGGAGGGCACTATAGCCCTTGCAAAAAAAGGATGTGTTACATTGGTTGAAGATGTTTATAAAAAAAAGTATATAATTGGCAAGCATATGGTTGTTGCAACGACAGATATACCTGATGTTAATGTTCAGGTTTGGAAAGATTGCAGAGCAGAATCCAAATTAGTAAATGTTGCCGATAATCCACCATATTGCGATTTTTATATGGGAGGTATTGTAACAAAAGGCAATGTAAAAGTGGCTATTAGTACTAATGGAAAGTCGCCAACCACCGCAAAACGTTTGCGTCAGTTTTTTGAGGATGTGATCCCTGAAAATGTAGACGATTTGGTAAAGAATTTAAACGAGTATAGAAAAACAATAAAAGGGGATTTCGAAGAAAAAGTGGAAACTTTAAACGAATTCACAAAAGGATTAATTGAAACATCAGATAGAAAGATTAATCAAAAAGAAAAATAATTACAATAATGTTACATGTGACCATTTAAAAGCAATAAGAATGAGCACATTAAAAAAAAGAATCATAGAATGATTAAGACTGATATACTTATCATAGGTGCAGGACCAACAGGTTTATTTACTGTATTTGAAGCAGGATTATTAAAATTGAAATGTCATTTAATTGACGCATTGCCGCAACCAGGAGGACAATGTTCTGAGATTTATCCTAAGAAGCCTATATATGATATTCCTGGATTTCCAGAAATTTTAGCTGGAGATTTAACTAGAAATTTATTGGAACAAGGCAAACAATTCGAGCCTGGATTTACGTTAGGTGAGCGTGCTGAAACTATCGAAAAACAAGACGATGGCTCTTTTATTGTTACTACAAATAAAGGGACACAACATCATGCGCCTATAGTTGCTATTGCAGGTGGTTTAGGGTCTTTTGAACCTAGAAAACCAGCTATTGAAGGTATTGCAGACTATGAAGATAAAGGTGTGGAATATATTATTAAAGACCCTGAGTTTTACAGAGATAAACGTGTTGTGATTTCTGGTGGTGGAGATTCTGCATTGGATTGGAGTATTTTCTTGACAGATGTGGCTTCAGAAGTAACCTTAATTCATAGAAGAAACGAATTTAGAGGCGCTTTAGATTCTGTTGAAAAAGTAGGTGAGTTAACTAAAGCTGGTAAAATTAATTTAGTAACACCTGCCGAGGTAAAAGAATTACATGGTGATGGGAAAATTGAAGCGGTTAGTTATGTTAGAGATGGCGAAACTATTAAAAAAGAAACAGACCATTTTATTCCATTATTCGGGTTGTCTCCAAAATTAGGACCCATAGGGAATTGGGGATTAGATATTGAAAAGAATGCGATTAAAGTTGATAATTCCCTAAATTACCAAACAAATATTCCTGGTATATTTGCTATTGGTGATGTAAACACTTATCCTGAGAAATTGAAATTGATTTTATGTGGTTTCCATGAGGCTACTTTAATGTGCCAAGCGGCTTACAGAATTATTAATCCAGGAAAAAGATTAGTATTAAAATATACAACAGTTAGTGGTATTGATGGTTTTGATGGATCTCGTAAAGAAGCTCCAAAAGCAGTTGTTCAAGCCATTAATTAATGCAAATTATATAAAATTTAGTTTTGAAAATGACCTTGGCGGATAGCTGCATTAGGGATTGAAACGGCATCCTTTTTTGACATTAAAAGCAAAAAAGATATAGTGGAAAGCCCGACCCTTTAGGGGAATGCCAAAACATAAAAATGATTAATAAATATAATCCTGCAAGGTTTTTAATACTTTGTAGGATTTAGTGTTTCATATAGGAGGGATTTAAAAGGATAAGTTTTACTTTTGTTTTCTGATATTTTAAGCACTAAATAATTCAAATCGCGCAAATGAAAAGTTATAATGTTTGTTTGAAAGATACCGCAAAAACATTCACGAAAAGATTGTTTTATGCTTTATTTGATTGTGAGCAAGAGGAAGTTCATGAGCATTATTTAGAAGAAACATTTATTAAAATACTTACTAAGTTAGAGATAGAGAATGGCAAGGCAATTTGGGCGACATTTAAAACTGAACTTCCTGAAATAAGAAAGAAACTCGATTTAGATGCTATTGCTTTTGAAAATAATGACCCAGCTTCACACTCTTTAGCTGAAATTTATATGGCTTATCCTGGTTTTTATGCCATTTCAATTTATAGATTAAGTCATGCGCTTTATAAATTGGGGGTTTATATTTTACCAAGAATGATGAGTGAATATATTCATGGGATTACAGGTGTTGATATTCATCCGGGAGCAACTATTGGTGAGTCTTTTTATATAGACCACGGAACTGGAATTGTAATTGGGGAAACATCTATTATTGGTAACAATGTTAAGATTTATCAGGGTGTTACTTTAGGTGGTATTTCGGTATCAAAAAGTATGGCTTCCACAAAACGACATCCAACTATTGAAGACAATGTGTGCATTTATGCTAATGCCACTGTTTTAGGAGGCGATATTGTGATAGGCGCAAATAGTATAATAGGCGCTAACGTTTGGATTACCGAATCTGTGCCTGAAAATTCATTAGTAACGTATCAAACTGAAATTAAAATAAGACCAAGAAAAAATGGAATTCGAAAATAGTATTATTGGTCAAATAGGCAATACACCATTGGTTGAAGCTACACATTTGATATCAAAAAAAGGGGTTAGGCTATTTCTAAAATTAGAAGGGAATAATCCTGGTGGAAGTGTAAAAGATAGACCAGCTTTTAATATGATTAATGAGGCCTTAAAACGAGGTGACATTAAAAAAGGAGGCACTTTAGTTGAGGCTACCAGCGGAAATACTGGTATTGCATTAGCTTTTATTTCCAAGCTTTTAGGATTGAATATGGTATTAATTATGCCTGAGAACTCAACTGAAGAGCGTGTTAAAACGATGCGTGCTTATGGAGCTGAGGTTATTTTAACACCTGCTGATGTTGGTATTGAAGGGTCTAGAGATTTAGCTTTTAAGCTTCGTGATGAAAAAGGCTATACGCTTTTAAATCAGTTTGAAAATGATGATAACTGGAAAGCGCATTATAAAACTACGGGTCCTGAAATTTGGGAAGCAACAAAAGGGAAAATTACACATTTTGTAGCCACCATGGGGACTACAGGAACAATAATGGGGACTTCTAGCTTCTTGAAAGAGAAAAATAAGGCTATTACAATTGTTGGCGCTCAACCTGCTGATGGAGCTAGAATACCTGGAATTCGTAAATGGTCTCCAGATTATGTGCCAAAGTTTTTTGATCGTTCTAAAGTAGATGTTGTTATTGATGTTACAGAAGAAGATGCTAAAACAACAACCATAAATTTAGCCAAAGAAGAAGGTGTTTTTGCAGGTATGAGTAGTGGTGGTTCTGTGTATTGTGCTTTAAAAACAGCTGAATCTATTGATGAGGGCGTAATTGTGGCTATTATTTGCGACAGAGGCGATAGGTATTTGTCATCAACATTGTTTGAGTAAATCATTATGTAATTATGCTACGAGATTTTTAAAACCTTGAAGGTGTAATAAAATTAAATATTAAAAAGAAAAGACCTATCATGTTCTAGAAATATAACTGGTCTGAAAAAGAATAACATGTCAAATATAAAACAAGCTTTAAAAGAACGAATTTTAGTTTTAGATGGCGCTATGGGCACCATGCTACAAGCTTATAAGTTCACGGAAGACGATTTTAGAGGCGAGCGCTTTAAAGATTATCCAACGCCATTACAGGGCAATAACGACTTGTTGTCTATTACGCAACCAGAAGCCATAAAAACGATTCACGGAAAATATTTTGAAGCTGGAGCAGATATTGTTGAAACCAATACGTTTTCAGGAACAACTATTGCCATGGCAGATTACCAAATGGAGGATTTGGTTTATGAATTGAATTATGAGTCGGCTAAAATAGCAAAAGAAGTTGCTGACGAATTTACAGCTAAAGAACCGCATAAACCACGTTTTGTTGCTGGATCTATTGGACCTACAAACAGAACAGCTAGTATGTCGCCAGATGTAAATGATCCTGGATATAGAGCAGTAACTTTTGATGAATTAAGAATAGCATATAAGCAACAAGTTGAAGCTTTGGTTGATGGTGGTGTCGATTTATTATTAGTTGAAACTGTTTTTGATACACTTAACGCGAAAGCTGCATTATTTGCTATTGAAGAAGTGAAAGATGAAAGAGATATAGATATACCAA
Source organism: Algibacter sp. (assembly GCF_029245835.1). Classification (GTDB taxonomy): domain Bacteria; phylum Bacteroidota; class Bacteroidia; order Flavobacteriales; family Flavobacteriaceae; genus Algibacter_B. Next base: position 46,692 of record NZ_JAQWOO010000032.1, read on the forward strand.
CCATGTTAAGTGGAACCATTACGGATGCATCAGGAAGAACACTATCTGGACAAACCGCTGAAGCTTTTTTAATTTCAGTATCCCATATTCCATTGTTGTCCGTTGGGTTTAATTGTGCTTTAGGAGCTAATTTATTACAACCCCATTTAGAGGCAATTGCGTCTAAAACAGAATTTGCAGTTTCTGCACATCCAAACGCAGGTTTACCTAATGCTTTTGGTGAGTATGATGAAACTCCAGAAGAAATGGGAGAGCAAATCGAAGAATATCTAAAGAAAAATTTAATAAATATTATTGGGGGTTGTTGTGGGACAAGTCCAGAGCATATTAGGGTTATTGCAAATATAGCTTCCAAATACAAACCGCGTCGTCATGCTGAACTAGTTTCGGCATCGCATTAAAAAGAGGAATGAAAGTTAAGCAAACAAAATACATGAAACTTTCGGGGTTAGAACCACTAATCTTGAATGAAAACAGTAATTTTATAAATGTTGGGGAGCGTACTAATGTTGCAGGCTCCCGAAAATTTCTTCGGTTAATTAAAGAAGAAAAATTTGATGAAGCTCTGGATATAGCAAGACACCAAGTAGATGGAGGTGCTCAAATTATCGATATTAATTTTGATGATGGTTTGATTGATGGTAAACAAGCCATGATTCGTTTTTTGAATTTGATAGCTGCCGAACCAGATATTTGTCGTGTACCTATTATGATTGACAGTTCTAAATGGGAAATCATTGAAGCTGGTTTGCAAGTGGTGCAAGGTAAATGTGTTGTGAATTCTATTTCACTTAAAGAAGGGGAAGACAAGTTTATTTGGGAAGCAAAGCAAATAAAACGTTACGGAGCTGCAGTGATTGTTATGGCTTTTGATGAAGTTGGGCAAGCCGATAATTACGATAGACGTATAGAAATAGCAAAACGGTCTTACGATGTTTTAGTGAATAAAGTTGGTTTTCCTTCAGAAGATATCATTTTCGATTTAAACATTTTTCCTGTAGCAACAGGTATGGACGAACACCGAAGAAACGCTATTGATTTTATAGAGGCCACACGATGGGTGCGTCAAAATTTAAAGAATGTTAGTGTGAGTGGTGGTGTGAGTAACGTATCGTTTTCGTTTAGAGGAAATAATGGCGTTCGTGAAGCGATGCACTCGGTATTTTTATATCATGCTATTCAAGCAGGTATGAATATAGGTATAGTAAATCCTGCACTTTTAGAGATTTATGATGATATTCCAAAGGATTTATTAGAGCATGTTGAAGACGTTATTTTAGATAGAAGAGACGATGCTACAGAGCGTTTACTAGATTTTGCAGAAACTGTTAAAGGCTCAAAAGTAGAAAAAGGACTGGATTTATCATGGCGAGAAAATCCACTACAGGATAGAATAACTCATGCTTTAGTAAAAGGGATAGACGCTTATATTATTGAAGATGTTGAGCAAGCAAGACAAGAAGCTAAAAAACCTATAGAAGTTATTGAAGGTCATTTAATGATTGGAATGAATGTGGTTGGGGATTTGTTTGGCGCAGGAAAAATGTTTTTACCTCAGGTAGTAAAATCTGCGCGGGTTATGAAAAAGGCAGTAGGCTATTTAAACCCGTTTATAGAAGCTGAAAAAGGCGATAAACAAGAGCCTGTTGGTAAAATATTAATGGCAACTGTAAAAGGCGATGTGCACGATATCGGTAAAAACATTGTGAGTGTAGTATTGGCTTGTAACAATTATGAAATAGTGGATTTAGGTGTTATGGTACCACCTGAAAAAATTATTGAAACAGCTATTAAAGAACGTGTGGATGCTATTGGATTATCTGGATTAATTACACCATCGCTTGATGAAATGGTATATCTGGCAAAGGAAATGCAACGTCAGAATTTTGAATTACCATTATTAATCGGAGGCGCAACAACATCTAAAGCGCACACAGCAGTAAAGATTGATACGCAGTATAACAGTGCCGTAGTACATGTAAACGATGCTTCAAGAGCAGTAACGGTTGTGGGTGATTTATTGAATAAGAAAACATCACATGAGTATGTGTCAAAAATGAAAGCGGATTATGATGAATTCCGAATTAAGTTTTTAAAACGTGGTAAAGAGAAATCATATATTTCAATTGAAGAAGCTAGAAATAGAAAATATAAAATTGATTGGGAAACTTCTGAAATTTTAAAGCCAAAGGAATTAGGTGTTCAGATTTTAAAGCAATTAAGCTTAAAAGAATTAGAACCTTTTATAGATTGGAGTCCGTTTTTTAGAAGTTGGGATTTACATGGTAAATTTCCAGATATTTTAACGGATAAAGTGGTTGGAGAGCAAGCAACAATTATGTACAATGAAGCTCAAGACATGATTCAAGACATCATAGCAAAACAACTTTTAAAACCAAAGGGTGTTTTTGGATTGTTTGAGGCAAATGCTATACATGAAGATGATATTTCTGTTCAGAAAAAAGGGAAAGAAGTAGCTGTTTTTAGAACCTTACGTCAGCAATTAAAAAAGCGTGAAGGGATTCCAAATCATGCTTTGGCAGATTTTATAGCACCAAAAGAATCAGGTAAAACGGATTATATTGGCGCCTTTTGCGTGGGTATTTTTGGAGCACAAGAATTAGCGGATGGTTATAGAGCTAAAGAAGATGATTATAATGCCATAATGGCGCAAGCCATAGCTGATCGTTTTGCAGAGGCTTTCGCTGAATATTTGCATAAGCAAGTTAGAACGAAACATTGGGGCTATGCTGCTAATGAAGATTTAACAAACAATGATTTAATTAAAGAAAGTTATAAAGGCATTCGTCCTGCACCGGGGTATCCTGCGTGTCCTGATCATTTAGAAAAGGAAACGATTTGGGAATTGCTAGAGGTTGAAAAGCTAATTGGAGTAAAACTAACCGAGAGTTTAGCCATGTGGCCAGCAGCTGCAGTTTCGGGTTATTATTTTGGTAATCCGGAAGCTAAATATTTTGGTTTAGGTAAAATTACCGACGACCAAGTAACGGATTATGCAACTAGAAAAGGCATCACTAAAGACAAGGCTAGAAAGTGGTTACATCCAACACTTGCAGAACAATAGTTATGAAGTTTATAGAGTTAACTTTAGGTAGTTATATTATATCTCATGGATATGATAATAAAAATAAAGAAGCATTACAACACGTTCATTCGGAAACATTTTCGAAAAAATTAGTTGCTATTTCTAGAATAAAATCTGTAAGCGAAAAATATATTTTAACGGATTATGTTGACGGCAGATGGATTTATTGGGAGTATAAAGAGGATTTCGAAGATGTGAAAAGACTATTGGGTTAGTAGTCCCTGCGTTAGGGATTGAACGGTTTGTTTGAGCTCCCCGACATAGGAGGGAGCGAGTAGTGAAAGCCCGACCCTTGTGGTAACGCCCAAAGAATAAATTTAAAAAAGAAGTTATTTGTGCCTTAATTACCTAGAGCATAAAAAAAATAAATAATTAATAACAAATACACTTACCCGCCCGAGTAAGAGTTCCCCATTTGGGGTAAGGGGGCTTGTAGTATGAAAGTAACAGATCACATAAAAAACGCTAACGATAAAACTTTGTTTTCTTTTGAAGTTATACCACCTAAAAAGGGAAAGAATATCCAGGATTTATATAATAATATAGATCCGTTAATGGAGTTTAAACCACCATTTATTGATGTAACAACCTCCCGTGAAGAGTATGTTTATATTGATAAAGGTAATGGCCTATTAGATAAACGAATTACCCGTATGCGACCCGGTACTGTAGGGATTTGTGCTTCGATTATGCATAAATATAAAGTAGATGCTATTCCGCATTTATTATGTGGTGGATTTACCAGAGAGGAGACTGAATATGTCTTGGTTGATTGCCATTATTTAGGATTGGATAATGTAATGGCACTGCGTGGTGATTCGATGAAAGAGGAGGCTTATTTTACACCCTGCGAAGGTGGTCATGCCTATGCAAGTCAGTTGGTAGAGCAAATTGCAACATTGAATAGAGGTAAATATTTGCATGATGATATTGTTGTTGAAAGTAATTCTGATTTTTGTATTGGGGTGGCTGGGTATCCTGAAAAACACATGGAAGCACCATCATTAGCTACCGATTTAAAACGACTAAAAGCTAAGGTAGATGCTGGTGCTGATTATGTGGTAACTCAAATGTTTTTTGATAATAATAAGTATTTTGAGTTTGTAAAACAAGCGAGGGCTTTGGGTATTAAAGTGCCGATAATTCCAGGAATTAAGCCTATTGCTGTTAAGCGCCATTTGCAATTATTACCACAAGTATTTAAAATTGATTTGCCAGAAGATTTAATTGATGCAGTTGAGGGATGTAAAGATAATAAAGCCGTAAGACAGGTAGGTATTGAGTTTGCAATTCAGCAATCTAAAGAATTGAGGGCAGCAGGAGTGCCTGTGTTGCATTATTATTCTATGGGTAAGAGTGATAATGTAAAAGCCATTGCTGAGGCTTTATTTTAAATATTCTGTTACATTTGTGGTACGTAATCCCTATATGAAATTAGTTTACACCTATGTGTTTTGTTTAATTTTTGCAGTTGCTTTTGCACAAGACAAAACGCACTCGTCTTATTTTGATGTTAATTATTATAAGGGCAATATTGCGCTTCACAATAACGAAATTCTTCATTTGATAACTGGGCATCCAGAGGGTGTTATTTTAAGTTGGAATAAAAAAACCTATGGTTTTGAAGATTGGGAACAGCGTTTTAATTATCCAGATTATGGTGTCTCGTTTGCTTATCAAGGTATGAAAAGCCCTGTTTTAGGGAATAATTACTCGCTATATGCTCATTATAATTTTTACTTTTTAAACCGTAATTTGATGTTTCGTATAGGTCAAGGAATAGGGTATAATACCAATCCGTATCATAGAGAAACTAACTTTAAAAATGTAGCATTTGGTACTAAATTTGGAAGTAGTACATATGTGATGCTTAATTATAAAAAGGAACGTATTATTGATAGGTTTGGTGTACAGGCAGGGTTTTCACTGATTCATTATTCTAATGCCAATGTGAAATCGCCAAACAATGGTACAAACTCTATAACTTTTAATGTTGGTCTTAATTATAATTTGGAGGCTACTGATTTAGAATACCAAAATACCTTAGATAAAAAAGCAGACCAAGATTTTTCTGAATCTATTAAGTATAATTTAGTTTTTAGAACGGGAATTAATGAAAGTGATATTGTAGGTAGCGGACAATATGCGATGTATGTGCTTTCTGCTTATGCAGATAAAAGAATTAATAAAACAAGTGCCTTACAATTAGGTGCGGATATTTTCTTTTCAAATTTTTTAAAAGAGCTTATTTTTTATCAAAGTGTTGCTTTTCCTGAGAGAGGTTTGTCGGGAAATGAAGACCACAAAAGGATTGGTGTTTTTGCTGGCCATGAACTTTTTATTAATAAAACATCCTTAATAACGCAACTGGGATACTATATATATTATCCATTTGATTTTGAAGGACAAACTTACGCTAGGATAGGGTTGAAACGTTATTTTTCAAAAAAGTGGTTTGGTGCTTTAACTCTTAAAGCGCATGGAGCGAAAGCTGAAGGTGTTGAATTTGGATTAGGTGTAAGGTTATAATTCAAATAATTATGGAACAAAGATTAACAATTGTAACGCTAGGGGTAAATGATTTAAAAATTGCATCTGATTTTTATGAAAATAAATTTGGATGGAAGAAAACAAAATCTAGTAATGAGCACATTGTTTTTTTTCAATTGAATGGTATCCTTTTATCGTTGTATCCACGAAAAAAATTAGCAGATGATGCGAACGTAAGTGTTGAAGGGTCGGGTTTTGAAGGGTTAACTTTGGCTTATAATACCAGAACAAAAGAAGATGTTGATGAATTAATCGAAACCCTTGAAAACAAAGGTGTTAAAATTGTGAAACGACCAGAAGATGCAGTGTGGGGAGGTTATAGTAGCTATGTTGCTGATATGGATGATAATCTTTGGGAAATTGCTTTTAATCCTTTTTTATCTTTAGATGAAAACGGAAATACATCAGAAGAATAAACTTAAATGAAAAGTTTGAAATACATAGTTTTATTTTTTTTAATTATCGCTTGCGATAGTGAAGATACTGGTGATTGTTTTCAAAAGGCAGGCAGTGTTATTCAACAGGAAATTGCCCTTTCTAGTTTTGATAAAATTCTGGTAAATAGAGATATTGAGTTAGTGATTAAGGAAGGGGTTGCTCAAAGCGTTATTATAGAAACAGGAAAGAATTTGATTAATGATGTGATTACTGAGGTTGTTGACGGCAGACTAATTTTAACTGATAACAATACATGCAACTATGTTAGAGATTATGGAATTACAAAAGTATATATAACATCGCCAAATATTACTGAAATAAGAAGTTCTACACAATATGATGTTAGTTCTGATGGGGTTTTAACCTATCCGAGTTTAACTGTTTTATCTGAGGATTTTGGTGCTCCTGGAACATTTAACATAGGAGATTTTAGGTTACAAATAGACAATGCAAGTTTCAGTTTAGTATTTAATAATCTGTCTGTTTGTTACATTTCTGGGGAGACAGATAATTTGAGTGTGACATTTGCAGCAGGAACCTCTCGATTTGAAGGACGAAATTTAATAGCCCAAAATGTTTTTGTTATAAATAGAGGTTCAAATGATATGATTGTAAATCCGCAACAAGAAATTAAAGGTAGAATTTCTGGAATTGGAAATGTTATTTCTGTAAATACACCTCTAATTATTGATGTAGAAGAAGTCTACAGAGGACGATTAGTTTTTGAATAATGCTACAGACTGTTTTGCAATTTCTAATTCTTCATCCGTAGGAATTATTAATACTTTTACTTTTGATGTTTCAGTACTAACAACCGTTAATTTGTCTGGTCTTACTTTGTTTTTTTCTGTGTCTAAAGTAATGCCCAAATAATCTAAGTCTTCGCAAATGCGTTGTCTCATTTCAGGAGAGTTTTCTCCAATTCCGGCAGTAAAAACAATAGCATCTAATCCGTTTAAAATAGCGGTATAGCTTCCTATATATTTCTTTATACGATATGCATTCATTTGTAATGCTAACTGACAATTTTTATTGCCTTCTTCAGCTTCAGATAGAATATCTCTTAAATCACTAAACCCTGTTAATCCTAACATCCCACTTTTCTTTTGAAGAATGTCATTAATTTCATCTAAGCTGTAATTAAATTTTTTTGCTAAATGAAAGATTAAAGACTGATCAATGTCACCAGAACGTGTTCCCATGATTAATCCATTAACAGGAGAAAAACCTAGTGTGTGGTCGATACTTTTTCCATCTTTAACAGCGGTCATGCTGCACCCATTTCCTAAATGGATAGTTATAATTTTTGAATGTTGTTTGCCTAAATATGCAATAGCTTTTTCTGAAACGAATTTATGACTAGTGCCATGAAATCCATACATACGAATATGGTGTTTTTCTAAAAATTCATTAGGTATGGCATATTTATAAGCATGTTCTGGTATGGTTTGATGGAATGCTGTATCAAAAACGGCGACTTGTTTTGCGTTTGGAAATATCGCTTCAGCAACCTCAATTCCTTCTAAATTGGCAGGGTTGTGTAAAGGTGCTAAGCTTGAAAGTGCTTTGATTTTATCTTTTACAGTTGGAGTAATCTCAGTAGTATCAGTAAAATGTTTACCGCCATGAACCACACGATGTCCAACAATTTCAATGGCATCAGCAGATTTGATAATGCCTGTTTCTTTATCTAATAATTGTTTCGATAATAATTCTAACCCTACTTTATGGTTTGGTATAGCTTGTACAACTTCAATAGTGTCTTTTTTAGTTTTGAATTTGAATTTAGCGTCATCAAATCCAATACGCTCAATTAAACCAGAACAAAGAATGGTTTTTTCTGGCATTGAAAACAGTTGAAACTTTAGTGACGAACTTCCTGAGTTTAAAACAAGTACTTGCATATTAAAAGTCTTGAGCTTGAATTGCGGTTATAATTACGGTACTGTAAATGTCATCAGCAGTACAACCTCTACTTAAATCGTTTACGGGTTTATTTAATCCTTGTAGCATTGGCCCAATAGCTAATGCACCTGTTTCTCGTTGTACAGCTTTGTAAGTGTTGTTTCCAGTATTTAAATCAGGGAAAATTAAAACACTAGCTTGTCCTGCAACCTCAGAGTCTGGTAATTTACTTTTTCCGATGCGCATATCTACCGCAGCATCATATTGTATAGGACCTTCAATTTTAATTTGAGGAGCTAGTTTTTTGACTATTTCTGTTGCTTCTCTTACGCGCTCTACATCTTCACCTTTTCCAGAAGCACCAGAAGAATAGGATAACATCGCTACTTTAGGCTCTACACCAAAATCTTGAGCGGTTTTTGCTGATGAAATCGCTATTTCTGCTAACTGTTCTGCATTGGGGTTTGGATTGATTGCACAATCTCCAAAAATAGAAACGCGATCTTCTAGACACATAAAGAATACTGATGATACAATATTAACTCCAGGTTTTGTTTTTATGAATTGTAATGCTGGACGTAACGTGTGTGCCGTAGTATGTACAGCACCAGAAACCATACCGTCTGCATGACCTTTATAAATCATCATGGTAGCGAAGTACGATACGTCTGACATGGTGTCTCGAGCCATATCTAAATTGATGTTTTTATGCTTCCTTAACTCGTAAAATGTATTTACATAATCTTCAAAGTGAGGCGATTTTTGAGGAGAAATAATATTGACATCCTTTAAGTTTAAAGGGATATCTAATTTTTCAACGGTTTCACTTATTTCTTCTTCATTACCTATTAAAGTTAAATCGACTACTTGAGCATCAATTAATCTGGCAGCGGCACGCAGGACACGTTCATCATTACCTTCCGGTAAAACAATGTGCTTTTTGTTTTTTAAAGCACGTTGTAATAAGTTGTACTGAAACATTCTTGGTGTAAATATATCAGATTCGAATGTAATTAAGTCATTAGCCAATTTATCCGTATCAACATGTTTTTCAAACGTTGCGATGGAGGTCTCAATTTTTTCAATATTTTCAGCGTAAATCCTAGATTTTATTTTACCAATTTCATTGGCTACCAAGAAGGTGCCACCTTTTACACTTATGATTGGAACTATGCTTGAAAGTCCTTCTATCAATTTTAAAATAGATTCTTCAGGCAACAATCCACCAGTTAAAACAATTCCAGAAATTTTCGGATAATTTTTGGAAATATTAGCCTGAAGTGAACCTAAAATAATATCGGCTCTGTCTCCCGCAGTTATTACCAAGCAATCGTCTTTTAATTGAATTAGATAATTGCGAAGTTGCATGGTAGCTACGTTAAAACTGTCAACTTGGTTATTTATCATGTCACGCCCAAAAAGAATATTGCCTTTTAGTTTTCTTACAATTTCCTTAACTGTAGGGCTTGCAAGACTGCTAATTTTAGGTATTACAGTAATATCAGTATTTCCCTTGATACGTTCTTTTAAAAGCTCTTTAAGGGTTTCAATATCTACAGGATTAATCTTATTGGTCATTATAGAAAGTACATCAACTTCCTCTTTAAAGGTGTCGTGTGCTAACTGAACGTTGTCGACAATTTCATTTAACGGTTTTCCATCACCTTGAGAAACAATAATAACAGGTAATCCTAAATTTTTTGAAATTAACATGTTAATATCTAATTCAAGGCTAGAATTTTCATGAGAGAAATCGGTGCCTTCAACTAAAACGATATCAAATTTTTCCTCTAAATTTTTATATTTCTTAATGATGTGATCTATAACATCACCAGACTTTCCTTTATTATATAAATCTAAAACTTCACTTCTGGTGTATGCAAAGGTTTTTTTATAATTAATATCAATTTCAAAATAGGATACCACGGTATTTATGTGGTTATCGGTTTCGCCTTCTTTTGTGTCTTCTATAATGGGCCTAAAATATCCCACTTTTGCAGTTTTACCTAACAACATTCGCATTAGTCCAAGAACAACAATAGATTTACCACTATTAGGTTCAATGGTTGCAACATAAATTCCTTTACTCATCTTTAGTTTTTAAGGTCATACAAATATAGGTCTTTAACTGCTTTTTGTAAAGACATATACCTTGCATTTAGTATTTAATAATACAAAATTAGTATCTTAAAGTGGTCATGAAGATGATATTTGTCATACTTGATTAAAAAACTAAAAAATCTAAAAAAATGATAGTTATTTTATAGTTAAATCTCTAAACAAACTTTCTAAACTCGTATTCTTTTGATTCAGTTGCAAAATCTTCAATTGATTATCATGAGCGAAATCAAAAACGTAAGAGCGCATGTCTTCTGAGGTTTTAAACGTTATTTCGTAAACAAAATCGTGAGTATTCACAACTTTTTTAGCTTTAGGAAGTTTAAGTAAAAAGGCTTCTTCAATACGATAATCGAACTCAACAATCACCACCTGTTCTTTTTCATCTCTAAGGTCTTTCAGTTTTTTATCGGCAACTATTTCACCTTTATTTATTATGATAACGCGGTCGCACATCGCTTCAACCTCTTGCATGATATGTGTTGAAAGAAATACCGTTTTTGTTTTTCCTATGGATTTGATAAGATTTCTAATGTCTACTAATTGGTTTGGATCTAAACCTGTAGTTGGTTCATCTAAAATTAAAACTTCAGGATTGTGTAATAAGGCAGTTGCTAAACCCACCCGCTGACGATAGCCTTTTGAGAGTTGACTAATTTTTTTGTGAGCTTCTGGAGTTAAGCCCGTTAATTCAACAACGTCATCAATACGTTGCTTACTTACTCCATATATTTTTGCGTTAAATGCTAAATACTCTTTAACATAGTGTTCTAAATATAAAGGATTGTGCTCTGGAAGGTAGCCAACGCTTTGTTGTACTTCTTTTGAATTGGTATCTACATGATAACCATTTACTTTGGCATGTCCTTCATTAACCTTTAAGTAGGTGGTTAAAATCTTCATCATTGTTGATTTTCCTGCACCATTCGGACCTAAAAAACCAACAATTTCTGGTTTGTCAATTTTAAAAGATACCTTGTTTAAGGCTCTTTGATTGCCATAAATTTTTGATACCCCTTCAACTTCAATAGACATATTTAAAATAATTTGTTCAAAAATAAATGATTATCCAATGTAATATAAGATTTACTATAGAATCTTTAAAACTTTTCAGAAAATAAAAAAAAAGGTTTTATTGTATTTTGATTTCTTAAAATAATAATTACTTTAGCCACTCAATTATTACAATGACAAAAGGTTATACATATTTTAGCAATTGGTTTTATTTCTTTTTTAGCAAAAGGATCGAGACATTGTATGTGTAATTTATAACTATAAATTAAAATATGAGTCTCGATGAAAATCGAGACTTTTTTTGTTTTACTGGTAATACATTGAATTTATATATAAAAAATAGGATTAAAAGTTAAATTTTGATAAAAACAGTAGCTATACAAGGTGTAAAAGGATCATTCCATCACATAGTGTCTCAGGAGTTTTTTAATAAACCTGTTGATTTTATTGAGTGTATGACGTTTGATAGGGTTGTAGATTCTTTAATTACTAAAGAGTGTGATGCTGCTATTATGGCTTTAGAGAATTCTATTGCCGGTTCTATAATCCCTAACTATGCATTAATTGATAAATACGATTTACATATTGTAGGGGAACATTATTTAGATATCCAGCATAATTTAATGGTATTACCAAATCAAAGTATTGCGGATATTAAGGAAGTGTATTCGCACCCCATGGCGTTATTGCAATGTAAAGAGTTTTTTAAATTGCACCCGCACATTAAATTAGTTGAAGATAAAGATACTGCCGAAGTAGCACAACGGATTCAACAGAAACAACTTAATGGTATTGGCGCTATTGCTAGTGTTGCTGCTGCTGAGATTTTTGAGTTAGATATTTTGGCTCGCAGTATTCAGACGATTAAGCATAATGAAACCCGTTTTGTAATCGTTAAACGTACAAATTCTGAAGTACCAGAAAATGAAATAAATAAGGCTTCAATGAAATTTGAAGCGAACCATAAACGCGGAAGTCTCGCTACTATTTTAAATGTAATGAGCGATTGTAAGTTGAATTTAACAAAAATTCAATCGTTGCCAATTGTTGAAACACCATGGAAGTATGCCTTTTTTGTTGATGTTACTTTTGAAAGGTATGAAGATTTTAAAAAAGCAAAATCGATTATTGAAATTATGGGAGAAGGTTTTAAAGTTTTAGGAGAATATAAAAATGCAAAGTTATGATTGAGGCAGCTAACAGATTGCAAACGGTGGAAGAATACTACTTTTCAAAAAAATTAAGAGAAGTAAATTTGCTTATTGCAAGTGGTAAGCCTGTTATTAATTTAGGTATTGGTAGTCCAGATATGCAACCACCAAAAAAGGTGTTATCTGCTATTTCAGCAAGTTTTGAGAATCCTATTGCTCATAAATATCAGAGTTATCAGGGGCTTCCAGAACTTAGAAATGCTATTGCTCGTTTTTATAAAACACATTTTTCTGTAAACCTAAGTGCAGGTACAGAGATTTTACCTTTAATGGGAAGTAAGGAAGGTATTATGCATATTTCTATGGCTTACTTAAATGAAGGCGACGAAGTGCTAATTCCAAACCCAGGATATCCAACATATCAATCGGTAACCAAATTGGTTGGTGCAAAAGGAGTACTTTATGAATTGGATGCCGCGAACAATTGGATGCCAGATTTTAATGCTTTAGAAAAATTAGATTTAAGTAAAGTTAAGTTAATGTGGGTTAATTATCCGCATATGCCAACAGGAGCAAAACCTAATAAATTTGTGTTTGAAGAATTGGTTGCTTTTGGAAAACGTCATAATATTTTAATTGTAAATGATAATCCATATAGTTTTATATTAAACGATGCGCCTAAAAGTATTTTAAGTGTTGCAGGTGCTAAAGATGTGTGTTTAGAATTGAATTCTTTAAGCAAAACGTTTAATATGGCAGGTTGGCGTGTAGGCATGGTAGTGGGAGCAAGCGAGCATATTAATAATATTTTAAAAGTAAAAAGTAATATGGATTCGGGTATGTTTTATGGCATACAAAAAGGCGCTATTGAAGCTTTAAAATGTTCAAACATGTGGTTTGCTACATTAAATAATGTGTATCAAGAACGCAGAAAATTAGTATGGCAATTAGCCGATGCACTAAATTGTACTTACGATAAGGAAGCTTCGGGACTTTTTGTTTGGGCAAAATTACCAGCATATTTAAAGTCTGAAGAGTTTATAGATTTAGTACTGAAAGAGAACCATATTTTTATTACACCTGGAACCATTTTTGGAACTAAAGGTGAAGGTTATATTAGGTTTTCTTTATGCGCATCAACAGAAGCTTTGGAGGAAGCGATAGCAAGAGTTACATAGAGTTGGCAGTTTCAGTTTTCTGTAGTTATGAATAAAAAAGTAAAAAAACATTAAAAACACCCGAGTAAGAGTTTTCCCTTTTGGGGGGCTAGGGGCTTGTTATGAAAAATATATACGCCATAGGAGTTGGATTAATAGGAGGAAGTCTTGCTATTGATATCAAAAAGAATAATCCGGATGTTATTATTCATGGTATTAGTAGAAAAGATGCTACGCTTAATACGGCTTTGGAGTTAGGTTTAATTGACAAAAAGGCGACTTTAGATGATCTTGGACAAGCTGATTTGGTGATTGTTTCCATTCCTGTTGATGCAACGGTGAAATTATTGCCAACTATTTTAGATAAAATATCTGATACAGGTTTGGTGGTTGATGCAGGGTCGACTAAAGAAGCTATTTGTAAGGCTGTTGAAAATCATCCTAAAAGAAGAAATTTTTTAGCGATGCATCCTATTGCTGGAACAGAACATTCTGGACCAACAGCGGCTATTGAAGGTTTGTTTAAAGGCAAAACGAATATTATTTGTGAGGTTGAAAAAACAACATTTAAGCTTCAAGAAAAGGCATTAAAGTTGTTTACAGATATTGGGATGCGTATTCGTTATATGAATCCTGTAGACCATGATAAGCATATTGCTTATGTTTCCCATTTATCACACATTAGTGCATTTATGCTAGGAAAAACGGTAATTGAAAAGGAGCGAAACGAACGTGATATTTTTGATATGGCTGGTAGTGGATTTGCTTCTACGGTGCGTTTGGCTAAGAGTTCGCCCGAAATGTGGACACCAATTTTTAAGCAGAATAAGGCTAATGTTGTTGAAACCTTAGAAGAATATATTAGTAATCTTACTCATTTTAAGGAGTTAATGAAAAATGATAACTTTGACGCGATTTTTAATGAGATGAAAAACACCAACCATATAAAAGATATTTTGAATGGTATAATATAGAAGGCTCCACCTAACCTCTCCAAAGGGGAGGAATGGTTTGCGCAAAATTACTCTGAATATGTTTGGAGTATGAGTTCCCCTCCTTGGAGGGGTTAGGGGTGGGTTTTTGCGTTAGGGATTGAACGGCATGTTTGAGCTCCCCGACTTTTTAGGAGGGAGCGAGTAGTGAAAGCCCGACCCTTGTGGTAACGCCCAAATTAAGAGAAATAAATAGTAAAAAATAAATAGTAAACGTAATAGCTTTAGTGGCTTAATATTAAGTAAAAATGGAAAACACAAAAAAAATGAGAACCTGGTTAGATGATTTAAACTTAGATCATCCGTTAGTAATAGCAGGTCCGTGTAGCGCAGAAACTGAAGAGCAAGTATTAAAAATTGCTCACGAATTGAAGGATACCGATGTAAGCTATTTTAGAGCTGGGATTTGGAAACCAAGAACACGTCCAGGGAATTTTGAAGGTGTTGGAGCATTAGGCTTAAAATGGTTGCAAAAAGTAAAGGCAGAAACGGGAATGAAAGTGTGCACGGAAGTTGCCAATGCCGCCCACGTAAAATTAGCTTTAGAGCATGATATTGATTTATTATGGATTGGTGCACGTTCTACAGTGTCTCCTTTTATCATGCAAGAGATTGCTGAAGCTTTAAAAGGTACAGATAAACCTGTTTTAGTTAAAAATCCAGTGAATCCAGATTTAGCCTTATGGTTAGGTGGTATTGAAAGAATTTATAGTTCTGGAGTTAAAAATATAGGGGCTATCCATAGAGGGTTTTCTACTTATGCAAAAACAAAGTATCGTAATACTCCAGAATGGCAATTAGCAATTGAGTTTCAAAATAAATATCCTGATATTCCTTTAATTAACGATCCGTCGCATATTACTGGTAAGAGAGATATGATTCACGAAGTGTCTCAGGAGGCTTTAGATTTAAATTTTGATGGCTTGATGATTGAAACACATTACGATCCGGATAATGCTTGGAGTGATGCTGCACAACAGGTTACACCTGCTACTTTAGTTCAAATTATGAAAGATTTAAAAATTAGAAAAGAAAGTAATTCTGAGGAGGAATATACAAAAACGTTGAATACCTTAAGAGCTCAGATTGATGTAGTAGATAATCAGATTATCGATTTACTAGGTAAGCGTATGCAAGCTGCTGATGGAA
Organism: Algibacter sp.; assembly: GCF_029245835.1. Classification (GTDB taxonomy): domain Bacteria; phylum Bacteroidota; class Bacteroidia; order Flavobacteriales; family Flavobacteriaceae; genus Algibacter_B. The sequence continues at coordinate 62,272 of NZ_JAQWOO010000032.1, forward strand.
TTGGCGAACTCAAGAAAAGTAAAAATGTTGCTGTTTTACAATCTAAACGTTGGAACGAGATATTAGGTAAAATGGTTTTAGAGGGAGAGCAACATGGCTTAAGTGAAGAGTTTATCTTGAGAATGTTTAAAGCGGTTCATCAAGAATCGATTAATCATCAAGAGAAAGTAATTAATGGATAGTAGCTATTAATTTTTTGACATAAAAAAGCCTCGCAATTGCGAGGTTTTTTTTATTTCAGAATAAGAAAAACTATTGCTTATTTCTTTTAAAAAGGTAACGTGTTATAAAAATACCTTGTCCGTCTCCTTTTCCACCTTCGCTTTCAACACCGCTCGTTACAAAAGCTAATTCCCAGCCTTCTTCAATCATGGTATTTATTTTGGATTCTATTATCGCATCATTTGCTGCAATATTTTGAAAACGGATACCGCCAATATTATAAAAGTTTAATAATTTGGTTTCGTCAAAACCTTTAACTCTTATTTCTCCACGTTTAGATTTGTTACGTCCATTATCATCTTCGGTTTGGGTAGATGTAAACTCTTTGTAATCTTTCTGATCATTGGCACTAATAATTCTAGAGCGTCCTAATCCATTAGGAACAATAGATTCTACACTTGTTACTACTTTGTACTCTACTTGAGCGTTTGTATCAATGAAAGTCAATAAAGAAATGGCTAATACAATAAATAATTTTTTCATGTTGTTGATGTTTTTATAATTTGACAACTAATATACCTATTCTTACGTTTAAAATAATTTTTTTAAGTTATTTTTGGAGAATTGTTATGACAGGACACGTTTACAAATCTACAGGGAGTTGGTACACAGTTAAAACCGAATTAGGGCAAACTTACGAATGCCGTATCAAAGGGAAATTCCGTTTAAAAGGCATTAAAAGTACCAACCCTATTTCTGTTGGTGATGTTGTAGATTTTGAATTAGAAACAGATAATAATACAGAAACAGGTGTTATTAATACTATTCATGATAGAAAAAACTACATTGTTAGAAAGTCTGTAAACCTCTCCAAGCAAACTCATATTATTGCTGCTAATTTAGATCAGGTTTTTTTAATGATTACCATTAATAATCCGCCAACGCTAACTAGCTTTATTGATCGGTTTTTAGTAACTGCGGAAGCCTATTCTATAAAAACGATTTTATTATTTAACAAGATTGATACTTATGACGAAGAGACTTTAAACGAAGTTAAATTTCTAGCTCATATTTATAGAGAAATTGGCTATGAATGTATTGGGGTTTCTGCTAAAACTGGAAAAAATGTAGATAAAGTAAAATCGCTAATGATTGGTAAAACAAGTATGTTTTCTGGTCATTCTGGAGTTGGTAAATCAACACTTGTAAATACCATTGAGCCTTCATTAAATATTAAAACTAAAGAAATATCAACACAACATAGCCAAGGGCAACATACCACTACTTTTGCAGAAATGTTCGATTTAAGCTTCGGTGCAAAAATTATTGATACGCCAGGAATAAAGGGTTTTGGTATTGTTGATATGGAACCAGAAGAAATAGGGGATTATTTTCCTGAAATTTTCAAATTAAAACAAGATTGCAAATTCAATAATTGTTTGCATGTGCAAGAACCTAAATGCGCTGTAAAAGAAGCTTTAGATAGAGAAGAGATTGCATATTCACGCTATAGAAGTTATTTGCAAATGTTAGAAGGTGAAGATGAGCATTACCGTACCGATATTTGGGATAATCAGTAGGCATTTTTTAGTCATCAGTCACAGTTTGTATTATTAAAATAAAAAGTTAATTGTAAAAATTTAAGCAATACTCCGCAACGGTTCCCTATCTTTTGGAGAGGGCTAGGAGAGTTTTTTTAGTTTATGAAAGCAGTTATTCAAAGAGTTTCAAAAGCAAGTGTAACCATTGAAGGTGAAAAAGTAGCTTCAATTGAAAGTGGGCTTTTAATTTTTTTAGGAATCGTTGATGAAGATACTCATGAAGATATCAAATGGCTTTCCAACAAAATCGTGAATCTTAGAATTTTTGGAGATGAAAATGGCGTTATGAATAACGCCTTAAAAGATGCACATGGTGATGCCATTGTAGTAAGCCAATTTACTCTGCATGCTTCCACTAAAAAAGGAAACCGCCCAAGTTATATTAAAGCAGCAAAACCAGATGTTGCCATTCCGCTATATGAAAATTTTGTATATCAACTTGAAAAAGATTTAGGAAAAAAAGTACAAACAGGACAGTTTGGAGCCGATATGAAAGTGGAATTACTTAATGATGGTCCAGTAACTATTATAATTGATACTAAAAATAAAGTGTAATGGCATCTGTTTTTGGACACGGGGTTATTGGTTATACTCTAACAAAAGTAATTGATAATAAGAACACCAAGTGGTTAGTGTTAGCAGCCATATCTTCTGCAATATTACCTGATTTTGATGTTATTGCTTTTAAACTTGGAATAGCTTACCAGCACCCTTTAGGTCATCGTGGATTTTCACATTCCATTCTTTTTGCTATCCTTTGGGCATTAGGTTTAATGCTAACAGTAGGCAGAAAGTATAAGCTAATTTGGTTTTTAGTTATTTTTCTGTCAACTATATCACACGGAATTTTAGATGCTATGACTTCTGGTGGTGAAGGTGTTGGGTTTCTTATACCATACAATAATGAAAGATTCTTCTTTTCATTTAGAGAAATATTAGTATCACCGTTAGGTATTAAAAACTTTTTTTCCGCTTGGGGGATGCAAGTTATATTAAGCGAATTAAAATATATTTTTATGCCATGCTTAGTTATTTTGTTAATTTTAGGTACTTTAAAAAAATATAAATGAATATTCAAAACGCACAAAAAGAAGTAGATAATTGGATAAATGAACACGGCGTTCGTTATTTTAATGAGCTTACTAATATGGCACAACTTACAGAAGAAGTAGGTGAGGTAGCACGAATTATTGCCAGACGTTACGGCGAACAAAGTGAAAAGGAAAGCGATAAGGATAAAGATTTAGGTGAAGAATTAGCAGATGTCATGTTTGTTGTGTTATGTTTAGCAAATCAAACAGGTGTAGACTTACAAAAAGCTTTTGATAAAAGAATGGATAAGAAAGGAAAACGAGACCACGATAGGCATCATAATAACGAAAAATTGAAATAACAATTTTAGAATGGGATGTGCATAGCGTTTCGTTAAAACCCAGAAAAAAACATTAAATTACTTAGTATTAATCTCGATTATCGAGTAAGTTTGCGACTTCTTTAAATAGAAATTCACAAGAATATGCACTTTACACTTCAGAAATCTAAAATAGCTAAACAATCTTCTATTCAAATAACAGGTTCAAAAAGCGAATCTAATAGGCTGTTGTTATTGCAAGCATTATATCCTGAATTTAAACTTGAAAACGTTTCAAATTCTGATGATAGTAATTTAATGACCAACGCATTAAATTCAAAATCAGAAATTATTGATATCCACCATGCGGGAACCGCTATGCGTTTTTTAACAGCATACTTTTCAATTCAAGAAAATAGAGAAACCATTCTTACTGGCTCAAAACGCATGAAAGAGCGACCAATTAAAATTTTGGTTGAAGCGTTGCAAGACCTAGGAGCAGAAATAAGTTATGAAGAAAACGAAGGCTTTCCTCCAATAAAAATAAAAGGGAAGAAGCTTACTAAAAATAAAGTATCGTTAAAGGCAAATGTTAGTAGCCAGTATATTTCAGCATTACTTTTAATTGCTTCAAAACTTGAAAATGGTTTAGAATTAACGCTTGAAGGTGAAATTACTTCCATTCCATATATAAATATGACATTAAGTTTATTGGATGAAATTGGAATAGAAACCAGTTTTATTGGGAATACAATTACGGTGAAACCAACAACCAATAACCACCAACCAGCAACTCTAGTAGTAGAATCAGATTGGTCATCGGCATCCTATTATTTCAGCATTGCTGCTTTAAGTGAGGTTGGAACAGAAATAACCTTATCATCTTATAAAGAAAACTCATTACAAGGCGACTCTGCCTTAGTAGAGATTTATAAACACTTTGGAGTGTCAACTATTTTTAATGAAAATTCACTGACTTTAAAAAAGCAACATTCAAATTCAGAATCCCTTTCTCTAGATTTAAAAAACGCACCAGACATTGCGCAAACCATAGTATTAACCTGTTTTGCTTTAGGTATGCCGTGTGATTTAATTGGCTTACATACGCTTAAGATTAAAGAAACGGACAGACTAGTCGCTTTAAAAACCGAAATTGAAAAATTAGGAGGCGAAGTAAGAATTACAGATAAATCATTACACCTCTTAGCATCCAAAAAAATCAAAGCAATGGTTTCAATTGCAACCTATAACGACCACAGAATGGCTATGGCATTTGCGCCATTAGCATTAAAAACCTCAATTGTAATAGAAGATGCTATGGTCGTTTCAAAATCATATCCAACCTTTTGGGAAGACTTGAAATCTGTTGGTTTTCAGATTATTAAATAATAATCACTCATTTACTTGACAACCCCTATCCTCAGATTGTATATTTGCAACCTTGCGAAAAATAAACACGCCTAATAAAACAAATAATACATGAAATTATCACACTTCGGCTTCGAATTACCAGAAGAATTATTAGCAGAATACCCTGCAGAAAATAGAGATGAGTCTCGTTTAATGGTTCTTAATAGAAAAGAGCAAACCATTGAGCATAAAATGTTTAAAGACGTTATTGACTACTTTAACGAGGATGATGTTTTAGTTTTAAATAACACCAAAGTATTCCCAGCAAGACTTTTTGGAAACAAAGAGAAAACAGGAGCAAGAATTGAAGTGTTTTTATTAAGAGAATTGAACGAAGAACAACGCCTTTGGGATGTTTTAGTTGATCCAGCACGTAAAATTAGAATTGGAAATAAACTTTATTTTGGTGAAGACGAATCTTTGGTTGCAGAGGTTATCGATAATACAACATCAAGAGGACGTACATTACGCTTTTTATATGACGGATCGTACAGAGAATTCCGTATAAAATTAAACGAATTAGGGCAAACACCACTGCCTAAATATATAAAAAGAGATGTAGAGCCAGAAGATGAAGCGCGCTACCAAACTATCTTTGCAAAAAACGAAGGTGCAGTAGCAGCTCCAACAGCAGGTCTACACTTTTCAAAACACCTATTAAAGCGTTTAGAAATTAAAGGAGTGAATTTTGCTGAGGTTACATTACACGTAGGTTTAGGGACTTTTAATCCCGTAGAAGTAGAAGATTTGTCTAAGCATAAAATGGATAGCGAAGAGCTAACCATTGGAAGCGAAGCAGTAAAAATTGTAAATACAGCACTTAAAGAAAAACGACGTATTTGTGCCGTAGGGACTACTGCGATTCGTGCCATAGAAAGTGCCGTATCTACAGGTGGGCAGCTAAATGAGTACGATGGTTGGACCAATAAATTCATTTTTCCGCCCTATGAGTTTACTATACCTAACGCTATGATAACTAATTTCCACACGCCAAAATCAACTCTATTAATGATGGTTTCAGCCTTTGCAGGTCACGATTTTATAAAGCGTGCTTATGATGAGGCAATCAAAGAAGGCTACAAATTCTATAGCTACGGCGATGCCATGTTAATCATATAATCAAAATACATCCAAAGTAATAATGAGCCTCTTTTCGAAGAGGCTTTTTTTTACAAATTATTTGGGCATTCCTCAAGGGTCGGGCTTTCGGCAGTCGCTTTTTTGTGTTGCATAGGTGCAACAACACAAAAAGAGCTTCAACAATGCCTCAATCCCTAATGCGAATTACTACTCCAATTCACAATTTGTAACATAACTAGAATAATTCCTCCACTTTTTTTTCAAGGGGAGAGCTTGTGCCGAATTTATTTCGGTATGCATAAAGGCGAAGAGGGTTTTTGAAGTTTATTTAATCATTTATAAAAAGTAATTATCTCTCATAATTAACAATTAGCAAATCCTTTCCTTATTTTTGCATTCAAATGGAAATCAAGAAAAAAGACATACGCGCATTAACCAAAGAGCAATTAAGAACGTTCTTTGAAAAAAACGGAGATAAAGCCTTTCGTGGCAATCAAGTTTACGAATGGCTGTGGCAAAAATCGGCACATACTTTTGAGGATATGACGAATGTCTCAAAAGAAACCCGCCAAATGCTCGAAGATAACTTTGTTATCAACCACATTAAGGTCGACCAAATGCAACGTAGTAATGACGGGACTATTAAAAATGCTGTACGACTTCATGACGATTTAATTGTAGAATCTGTTTTAATACCAACAAAAACAAGAACCACAGCATGTGTGTCAAGTCAAGTAGGTTGTAGTTTAGATTGTAAGTTTTGTGCAACCTCACGCTTAAAACGCATGCGAAATCTAAACCCAGACGAAATTTACGACCAAGTGGTTGCTATAGATAACGAAAGTAGATTATATCATAACAGACCTCTAAGCAATATTGTATTTATGGGTATGGGCGAACCGCTAATGAATTACAATAACGTTATAAAGGCTATCGATAAAATCACATCACCAGAAGGTTTAGGAATGTCTCCAAAACGTATTGTGGTATCCACATCAGGCGTGCCAAAAATGATTAAAAAAATGGCTGATGATGAGGTTAAATTTAAATTAGCAGTATCATTACATTCTGCAATTGATGAAGTTAGGACCTCAATTATGCCCTTCAATGCTACCTTTCCGCTTAACGATTTAAGAGAAGCTTTGGAGTATTGGTATGCAAAAACCAAAAATAGAATTACTTACGAATATGTAGTTTGGGATGGTATTAACGACAAAAGAAAAGATATAGATGCACTTGTTGAGTTTTGTAAATTCGCACCCAGTAAAGTAAATATTATTGAGTATAATCCCATAGATGATGGCGAGTTTCAGCAAGCCCAATCTAGTGCCATAGATATGTATGTGCAAGTGCTAGAGAGTAACCATATTACAGTTACTGTAAGACGGAGCAGGGGTAAAGATATTGATGCTGCTTGCGGGCAATTAGCTAATAAAAGTTAAAAAAGAGCTGCACGATACAACTCTTTTTTAAGATTATCAGTTAAAATTTATTTACTGTTTTATAATTCTTTTAGTAACCTTACCATCTGTAGAGTATATATTTATTAAATATAAACCACTACGCAACTCTGAAATATTAATTTCTTTTTTACTAATATTTTCGATTGGAATAGATTTCACTATTCTACCGTTAATATCAACTATTTCTAATTTTGTAAGATTTAAACGATTTGCTGCAGATAAGTATATAACGTCAGTAGCTGGGTTTGGATAGAGTTTTATAGATTCTGATAGTGAATTATCTATGTCATTTACGCCTAATAAACTTTCAGTTGCAGTTGCTCTAATTCTTAATGCATCAAATTTTGAAACTGAAGCTACAGTGTTTCCTGTGTCGGTAAAAACTGCAAAATCAACTTCGAAAGGATTAATACCTGTAGCTGAACTATTAAATCCAGTATAAAATCCTGAACCTTTCCAGATAACCTCTCCAGTTACTGGATTAAATGCGAAACCAATCCTGTACCATGTGTCTGCGTTTAATGTGATAACTGTGTTACTTAATCCTAAGTTAATAAGATAAGTGCCAATAGGTACTGATCCTCCTCCATCAGTGTAAACAATACCACTTAACGCTTTTGTTTCAGGTGAATATTGAAATCCAGTTATTGCTATAGAATAATCTGAATTGTATATTTGAATTGCAGTAGTATTTTTACTAGTTGTAGCTGGCCCCGAAAAAAAGTCAAATTCAATTTCAATGAAGTCATTTCCAAATGTGCGTGATCCCCAAAATGTATCTAATCCGTTTACCCATAAAAATCTTGAACCAGTATCAGTAGCTGGACCTGTAATTTGTAGTATATTGGCCTGACTTCCACCTTCATTTACAATTTGATAATCTGAATTAGCACCATTAAATGTAAACATGCCGCCTTGTCCAGCCAGCGCTCCTGATGGATCTGTGCCTACGTTTCCTATTGTTAAAGCATCATAATTTTCATTTTGAAAATCTTGTGATAAGCCTTGGTTGAAAAAACCTAAGCACAGTAAAAAAGATAATAATAAAGTAATTTTTTTCATAGTAATTCTTTTAAGGTTAAGACTTTAAAGTAGTGTTTTTTAGTTAATTGAATGTAAGTTTATCGATTAATAACATTTATTTTTGTTGTACTGTTAAATTTATTAATCGCTGTTTTGCCTCAAGATTATAGCATAAATATAACTTAATCAGTAAATTTGTGAAAATTGAATATTTTAATTGAAAGTAGTAGAGCAAATAAAGCAACCCATAGCCTATGAAATGGATCTTTTCGAGCAAAAGTTCCAGCTTTCTATGTCTAGTAAAGTGGCTTTATTAAACAGGATTACACATTATATTGTAAATCGTAAGGGCAAACAAATGCGACCCATGTTTGTGTTTTTAGTCTCAAAAATGGTTTCTAATGGCGAGGTAAGTGAGCGTACATATAGAGGCGCATCAGTTATAGAATTGATTCACACTGCAACTTTAGTTCATGATGATGTTGTGGATGATAGTAACCGTAGAAGAGGTTTTTTCTCAGTAAATGCCCTTTGGAAAAATAAAATTGCAGTTTTAATTGGCGATTTCTTACTGTCAAAAGGCTTATTGTTGTCCATTGATAATAACGACTTCGATTTGCTTAAAATTATTTCAATCGCTGTACGCGAAATGAGTGAAGGTGAGTTACTTCAAATTGAAAAAGCCCGTAAATTAGATATTACAGAAGCTATTTACTATGAAATTATTCGCCAAAAAACAGCAACCTTAATTGCGGCGTGTTGTAGTTTAGGAGCAGCCTCAGTAAAACCAGAATCACAGCATGTAGAGACTATGCGTAAGTTTGGAGAGTTAATAGGTATGGCATTCCAAATAAAAGATGATTTGTTTGATTATGGCAATGCGCAAATTGGTAAGCCAACAGGTATTGATATTAAAGAACAAAAAATGACATTGCCTTTAATTTACGTATTAAATCAAGCGTCTAAGAAAGATAAAAAGTGGCTTATAAATTCCGTTAAAAATCATAACAAAGACACGAAACGCGTTAAAGAAGTTATTGCATTTGTAAAAGATAGTGGTGGTTTAGATTATGCTGTAACTAAAATGAAACAATTTCAATCTGAAGCCTTACATTTATTAGAAAGTTATCCAGAATCAGATTTTAAAAACTCATTAGTACTTATGGTGAATTATGTCATCGATAGGAAGAAATAATACCTTTTCATTTTTTTATTTTAGTAATCATATAAAAAGCCGTTTTATTACGGTTATTTTAAATAAGACATATAGTAGTTACTGCTGTTGTTGATATTGTTGCATTAATTCTAAATTACGCTTATAGCTATTATTTGTTTCAGAAGCGGAAGTTTTAGTAATATATTCTGTTTTATTTACCTCTGTATTTTTGGAATTTTTTACTTCAACTTTCACCTGCATTTCGGCTTCAACTTGACCTTTAAAAACACCTTTTACAGGAGAACAGTCATCATAATGTCTTCCCACTGCTAGTCGTACATGGTTTTCGTTAGCAATTGCATTATTAGTAGGGTCAATTCCTAGCCATCCATAAAAAGGAATATAAGCTTCTACCCAAGCATGAGTAGCGCCTTCACCTCTAGTTATATCTTCGTTAGGGCAGATATATCCACTAACATAGCGTGCTGGAATATCAAGCATTTTAATCATTCGTAAAAGGACGTTAGTGAAATCTTGACATACACCTGCTTTTAATTCCCATGCTTTTTCTAAAGGCGTATTTACATCGGTAACACCAGATTTATATTCAAAATTGTTATGTACATATTCGCAAAGTTCAAGTACCGCTTTATATGGCGATTTGGTTTTTAACTTTTTGTTTAAAATAATATCATGAATATCTTGACTACCTTTAAATGTTTTGATATTGGTAAAATCAATAAAAGTAGTCGTATTTTTTATTTGTTTTAATTCATTCCATTGTGAAACTATATCAACACTATCATCTGGGAATATTCTATCACTAGTATTTACTTCAATTTCTGATACTATATTTAACGCGTTGTGAGGTTCTGTAACCATAAAGGTACCCACGCGATTATCAAAAAAATCAGTAAAAGTTTCGATGAAAGAATTATTAGTGACAGATATTAAATGCGATACCACTTTTTGATAGTTGTCGTTTATAGGATGCAGTCTTATAAGAGTAGCTCCGTCTATTACAGGGTTACTATAGCTGTATTTTGTAATATGTTTAATGAAAAATGTAGCCATAAAGTGTATAAATCAATTATTTTGTGAAAAGTAAACAGCATTGATATTTAATGAGATATTTCTAATATCTTCCTTAATATCACTAATAAAATTATTTAAGCCTTGATTATTAATGTTTTCAATAGTAGTGTATTTAATTGTGCTTTCTAGCTTTCCTAATAAAAACTCTATATTATTTTTTTCAAGCTCATTAGTTTCTATAAGTTCATTAATGTGCCTACTAAGCTTATTAATACAATAATAAACAGATCTTGGAAATAACTTATCTTGAAAAACCATCCTTATAACATGTTCTTCGTTAAAGGTAGATTTGTGTTTTTTTAGATATAATTGATATCCACCAATAGATAGAAGTAAATTTTTCCAATAGAAACTCTTTTCTAAAGCATCTGATGTATTTCCAATATCAATAAGTTTAAGAGATGTGAAATCTGAAATAAGAATAACACGCTCTAAAAACTTACCTACATTCATAAAATAGAAGGAAGCTCCACGCTCTTGTGTAATGTCTGATGTTCCATAATAAATGAGGTGATATTTTCTTAAATCTTCTAAAAAATGAACAGGGTCTTCTTCTAATTTTTTGTGTAAATCTTTGTTTGTAAGGTATAGATAATAATTGTTAATACATAGCCAAAGCTCTCTAGAAATATGTTCTTGAACACTTCTGGCGTTTTCCCTTGCTTTTGTTATAATATTTAAAATTGAATTAGAATTTTTGGTATTTAACACCATAAAATCAATACATGCTATGGGATCTTCAGTATAAAAATCATTGTCATAGTTTGTAAACGTTTTCATAATAGGGGTCCACGAAAATAGCTCTGGAGAGTCTTGATTGGCGTAATAGTTTACCTTTAGTAAACTTAATATACCGTTTCCGCGTTCCATATATCTGTCTAACCAAATAAGATTATTTGCTACTCTACTTAACATATATAATTTTTTTATTTTATTCTAAAACCCAAGTGTCTTTGCTTCCTCCACCCTGTGAGCTATTAACAACTAAAGATCCTTTTTTTAAAGCAACTCGTGTTAGTCCGCCCGGGCAAATGTCTATACCATCTCTTCCTGAAAGGGCAAATGGTCTTAAATCAATACACCGCGGAGATAATTTACCATCAATATAACAAGGAGCCGTAGAGAGTCGTAAAATAGGTTGGGCTATAAAGTTTTCAGGTTTTTTACTTACGTTATCAAGGTAATCTTGTATTTCTGCATCAGAAGCTTCGTGGCCCATTAACATGCCATAACCACCACTACCATCGGTCTTTTTTATAACCATATCCTTAACATTTTTGGTTACATAATCAAGTTCTTCTGGTCTTCCTAATTGGTAAGTTTCAATATTTTTTAAAATAGGCTCTTCATCTAAATAATATTTTATCATGTCTGGAACATAAATATATACCGCTTTATCATCGGCAATACCCGTGCCTGGAGCATTTACAATATTTACATGTCCTTTTCTATAAGCAGCCATAATACCTGCAACACCCAAAACACTTTTGGCATTAAACTCTAGAGGGTCTAAGAAATCATCATCTACACGTCGGTAAATCACATCCACTTGTTTTAAGCCGTTAGTAGTTTTCATGTAAACAAAATGATTTTTAACAACTAAGTCGCTACCTTCTACCAATTCAATACCCATTAACCTAGCTAAAGTGGTATGCTCATAATAAGCTGAGTTGTAAATACCAGGGGTTAGTAATACAATATTTGGGTCTGCTTTGTCAGATAATTCTTTTAGTTTTTTATAAAGCATATTAGGGTAATTGGATACCGATCTAACATTCGCTTTAGGTAAAATACCAGGAAATAACCGCTTGGAGATTTCTCTGTTTTCAAGCATGTAGCTTACACCAGAAGGAGTTCTTAAATTATCTTCAAGCACATAAAATTCTCCATCGCTATTACGAATTAAATCTACACCAGAAATATGTACGTAAACATCATAAGGTACTTTTACGCCTTTCATTTCACGCAGAAAACTTGGACAAGAGTAAATTAATTCACCAGGAATAACACCATCTCTTATAATAAACTGTTCGTTATAAATATCTTTAATAAATAGATTTAATGCTTTAAGACGTTGCTTAATACCAGTTTCAATTTTATTCCATTCTTCACCAGTAATTATTCTTGGAACAATATCAAAAGGAAATATTTTTTCGATACCTTCATTGTCGTTATAAACAGTAAAAGTAACACCTTGGCTCATAAATAATTGTTTAGATAAATCTTCTTTTTTTGTAAGCTTTTCTGGAGAGGTTTTTTCTAAATATTTTATAAATTCTTCGTATTGAGATCTAAACACAGAACTATTGTTATACATCTCATCCCAAGTCTTAGGAAGCAAGTCATATGAAGAAAATAAATGTTTATTTGACATAGATTAACGTTTTCATAAATGTAATAATATTTTGAATAAAATTCAATAAATTACAGTAACGGTTATAAATAAATCAATGATTTGTAATTTTTACTGAAAATATTTTTAAATTTTATTATTTTTAGCCTTAAAAATTATGATTCTTGTTGTTTAATTGATTTTAAAGTATTGATTTTTATGTTTTCAATAAAAAATTGAAGCTTCAGACAACCATTTGCATAAATTTTGCGTCTTTATAAATAGAAGACTATATGAAACGATTTTTGAAAGTTATTCAATTACATAGAAACGAATCGGATTTGATAAAGAAAGCGGTTAAAAATAATCGCGAAGCACAACATTTGTTGTTTGAAATGTATGGGCCAAAAATGTTGAGTGTTTGTAGGTGTTATATTAAAGATATTCAAAAATCGGAAGAAGCGATGCTGAATGGTTTTTTTAAAGTGTTTTCAAATTTAAAAAGTTTTAAAAATGAAGGTAGTTTTGAAGGCTGGATAAGACGTATTATTGTTAGAGCATCCATTTCTTATTTAAGACAACAAAAACATATTGAATTCCCTGTTGACTTCATTGAATTTGAAAATGAGTCTTTTAATAACATAAAAACAGATATTGAAGTTGCCGAAATCCAGCAATTAATAGATGAGTTGCCAGAAGGTTATAAAATGGTTTTTATAATGTATGCCATTGAAGGTTATAAACACCACGAAATAGCAGATTTACTGAATATTACAGAAGGGACATCAAAATCTCAATTATTTAAAGCTCGTAAAATGCTTCAAGAAAAAATAAAAAAGTTAAATAAAGTAAGCTATGGCTCCAATTAAATTTGAAGAAAAAATAAAGAATAAGCTTGATAAACGAACTATAAAACCATCTGCTGATGCTTGGAATAATTTATCAGAGCGTTTAGATGCTCAAGATAAAAAGAGTAATAAACCATATTGGTGGTTTGGTATTGCTGCCAGTGTTATAGGGGTTTTATTTGTTATTTCTCAATTTTTAAATAATGATTTAGAAGTTTACGATACACCAATAATTGTTGAAACGCCTGAAATTATTAAGAATAACGAAAATATAACGGTAGCTATTCAAGAGGAAACGCCCGAAACTATTGAAGAGGCTCAAATAACAAATAAGAAAGAATCCTTTAAAGTTACAACTAATAAAAAGCGCGTTGCTAGTAAAGAAGCGTTTATAGCTGTTACTAAAGAAGACAAAATTTCTTCGGATAAAAAAACAAATCCTATTGCAGCTGAATTGCCAAAGCAAAATTTGACTTTTGAAGAACAAAAAATACAAGATGTGGTTGCTCAAGTTCAGTCTATGAAACTAGAAAATAAGGTAATTACAGATGCTGATATTGATGCGTTACTAAAAGAAGCACAAAAAGAAATTATACGTAATAGACTATATAATGAAACTACCAATGTGGTTGATGCCAATGCTTTACTTCAAGACGTTGAAGCAGAGTTAGATCAGTCCTTTAGAGCTAAGGTTTTTGAAGCCTTAAAATCAAGTTATAATTCAGTTAAAACTGCAGTTGCTCAGCGCAACGAGTAATCAAAATTTAAAACATTCATCAAATCAATTAATTATAATCAAAAAACGAACAGTTATGCAAACAATTACAAAACACATAATGATGCTCATTCTTGCTTTGAGTATTCAATTTATTTATGCTCAAGACACGATAAGTAACAGAAATAATAAGTACAAAATAGAAACATTAAAAGATATTAAAGAGCGTATTAAAGAAGAGGAACGTAATTTTTTAAAAGCAGAAGTAGAGGCTATAAACTTGCGTTTAAATAGCGGTGAAATCAACAATGATGAGGCTGAAAGTCTTAAAAAACAACTGGCAAAAAGGCGTGCCTTAAATATTGAAAATCGTTTAGCTATAATAAACAATAAAATTTCTTTATTAGAACGAAATGATGAGGGATATCGCATAAATAATGAGGAAGATTTGTCTAGAGTTGGTATGAGTATAGGCGGTAACGATGATAGTTTTGCAGGTATAAAAATCAACTATAGAAACAAACCCAAAAAGTACGATTTGCGAACCTCAAGCGATTTTGTTCTTGCTTTTGGATTGAATAATGCCATAATTGAAGGTGAAAATTTAGATGACTCACCTTATAAATTTGGAGGTTCTCGTTTTTTTGAAATTGGTTGGGCTTGGAAAACGCGAGTGTTCAAAAACTCAAATGTCTTAAGATTAAAATATGGGTATTCTCTTCAAATAAATGGGTTAAAGCCTCAGGATAATCGGTACTTTGTTCAACAAGGTGATCAAACTGTTTTGGAAGAGTTTCCAGAAAGCCTTAAAAAATCTAAACTGTCTATTACAAATTTGGTATTTCCGTTACATTTTGAATTTGGTCCATCAAAAAGAATTGATAAAGACACTTATTTTAGATATTCAACCGATAATAAATTCAAAATAGGTATTGGTGGTTATGCTGGTTTCAATATTGGGACACGACAAAAGCTAAAATATGAATTAGACGGCGAGCGTATCAAAGACAAACAAAAACGTGGATTTAATACCACAAATTTAGTTTACGGATTAAGTAGCTATATCGCTTTTGACGATGTAGCACTTTATGTGAAATATGATTTATCTCCAATATTTAAAGATCAAATAGTTAATCAAAATAATATTTCTATTGGTGTTAGATTTGATATGGATTAGAAGATTTTTTAAATCAATTAAAAAAAAATTAAACCTGCATAAGCTACTAAAAAACTCGAATTTTTTCGGGTTTTTTAGTTTTTAAAATAACTGCTTGATTTAGCTATTGAACCATGTATTATTTTATCTTACTTTTACATACACTAAAAATCTTATTTTTTGATATCACCATCATCCATTGATCAAGTATTTGAAACCGCCCGAGTAGAGGAGGTAATTGGTGATTTTGTTCAACTTAAAAAAGCGGGAAGTAACTTTAAAGGCTTAAGCCCTTTTAGTGATGAGCGTTCGCCAAGTTTTATGGTATCGCCAGTAAAGCAAATCTGGAAAGATTTTTCAACTGGTAAAGGAGGGACTGCCGTATCGTTTTTAATGGAACACGAGCACTTTACATATCCTGAAGCTATTAAATATCTAGCTAAAAAGTATAATATTGAAATAGAAGAAACTGAGCAGTCAAACGAGCAAAAAGAGAAAGCAAATGAGCGTGAAAGTTTATATTTAGTAAGTGAGTTTGCAAATACTTATTTTCAAAACATATTACATAAAACGGATCAAGGAAAATCTATAGGATTAAGTTATTTTAAACAACGTGGTTTTACTGAAGAAACGATTAAAAAATTCGATTTAGGATATTCGCTCAATGAATGGCAAGCCTTTACAGATGAAGCTTTAAAACAAGGTTATAATATTGATTTTTTATCAAAAACAGGACTTACCATAGTTAAAGAAGATAAACGCTTTGATAGGTTTAAAGGGCGTGTTATGTTTCCTATAAAAAGCATGAGTGGTCGCGTATTAGGTTATGGTGGCCGTATTCTTGTAGCAGATAAAAAAGCGGCGAAGTATGTGAACTCTCCAGAAAGTGATATTTACCATAAAAGTAAAGTGTTATATGGTATTTATCATGCAAAGCAAAGTATAGCTAAGGAAGATAATTGTTATTTAGTTGAAGGTTATACCGATGTTATTCAGTTTCATCAAACAGGTATCCAAAACGTTGTTTCTTCTTCTGGAACAGCCTTAACATCTGAGCAAATAAGGCTAATAAACCGACTTACAAAAAATATTACCGTACTTTTTGATGGCGATGCTGCGGGTATGCGTGCATCACTTCGTGGAATCGATTTAATTTTGGAACAAGGAATGAATGTTAAGGTTTGTACTTTCCCTGAAGGTGAAGATCCTGATAGTTTTTCAAGACAAAACACATTAGAAGAACTTACATTATATCTAAATGAAAATGCCAAAGATTTTATTCAATTTAAGGCCTCTATATTATTTGAAGAATCTAAAAACGACCCCATAAAAAAGGCAGATACCGTTAGAGATATTGTAAATAGTATATCTAAAATTCCAGACCGTATTAAAAAAGAAATTTACATTCAGGAATGTGCTAGAATAATGGATATTAGTGAAGAGGTTTTGTTTAGTACATTGGCTCAAATCGATAAAAAAGAATTTCAAGAAACGCACAAAAAAAATAAAACTGAACAAAAAGCTTTTGATGTTATAAAGCATCAGCAACCTGTTGAAAAAGTTAATATTCAATACGTTTTAGAACGAAAAATAATAGAAATATTATTGCTTTATGGAAATAAAACCGAGCATTTTGAAGACTTAGTTTTAAAAGAAAATGATAAGTCAGAATTGGTTTTAGAGCCCGTAATTCATGAAGCAAAAGTATTTGAAAAAGTATTTTTAGACTTGCAGGATGATGAAATGCAATTTACTAATGAGCAGTTTAAAACACTTTATTATACCATTATAGACCGATTAAATCAAGACCAAGAATTTGAATTAAAAACATTTGTTAATTCTGTAAATCAAGAGATGGCTAATGAAATTACGACTATCTTGATGGAGGATGAACGTTATGCTTTAGACGATTGGAATAGAATGAATATTTTTCCTAGAGGAAAAATGCAATCTATAGCACAATTGGTTAGCGAAACCATTTTAAGTTTACGATGCTTTTTAATTGACCAAAAGGTAAAAGAGTTTCAGCAAGAAACACTGCAAAACAAAATAGACTCGAATAGAAATATACTTGAAGAAGTAAAAGACTATTCGGGTCTAAAAATGTTGTTGTCTAGAAAACTAAACAGAGTATTGTAAAAACTATACTTGTTGGCTAAGCTTCGCTTGA
Organism: Algibacter sp.; assembly: GCF_029245835.1. Classification (GTDB taxonomy): domain Bacteria; phylum Bacteroidota; class Bacteroidia; order Flavobacteriales; family Flavobacteriaceae; genus Algibacter_B. The sequence goes on from NZ_JAQWOO010000032.1 coordinate 79,834, forward strand.
TTAACTAGGTCAACTAAATTAGTAACTTTTAACTTTCGCATTAATCGAGCTTTATAAGTACTAACTGTTTTTTCGTTAATGTCTAATTCCTTAGATATTTCTTTGTTTTTTCTACCAATAGTCAGAAGTTTTAAAACTTCAGATTCTCTAGTAGAAAGTTTTTTGTAGAAATTTCCACTCTTATTTACTCTTGTGCCAAAAGCAAGTTGTTGCGTTAAATCATTACTTAAATGAATACCACCTTCATGTACTTTCATGATGGCTTCGTTAATAGTAATTACATTCACAGATTTGTTTAAGTAACCTGCTGCACCAGCTTTAATGGCGTTAATGGCGTAAACCTCTTCAGGTTGCGCACTAAGAATAATGGTTTTAATGTCTGGAAAATCATTCTTCAAATAACGTAAAACCGTCAATCCATTTAATTTTGGAAAATCGGCTTCAGTTAAAATAATGTCTACAGGATTTTTCTTTACAAAATCCAAAATGGCTTCGCCATCATCTACACTACCAACAATTTTAATGTTGGGTGAGGCAGAAAAAAGAACTTCTAGTCCTTTTCTCGTAATTGGGTGGTTGTCTGCTATTAATAATTTTATCATAATAAAAAAGCTTTTTTTAAATAACTAGTTGAGAGATAGTTAAGTTGAGAGATTAAGCTTGCTGTAAATGTAATACTTTTTTAAATAATCTGCAATTCTTACAGCAGATTACTAGGAATTTCGCAAATCGGAATAGGAATCATCTTATGTTTGTTTGAGGTATTATAGCGTTTATATATTTCAAATACGGCTTTTTCTCGTCCTGAAAAGTCCTTAGCCGTTTTTCCTTCATCATCCTTTTTCATAGCCCACTCTAATTCTGGGTATGAAGCACCAATTTGATCTTCGTCACTTCTACTATCACCAAATAAACCATCACTAGGGGCTGCTTTCATTATAGATTCTGGTACTTTTAAAAATTCGCCTATTCGATAAACTTCAGACTTCATTAAATCTGCAATCGGACTTAAATCTACGCCACCATCACCATACTTGGTGTAAAAACCCACACCAAAATCTTCTACTTTATTTCCAGTCCCTGCAACTAATAATCCGTATAATCCTGCATAATAATAGAGCGTAGTCATTCTTAACCTAGCACGTGTATTTGCTAAGGCCATATCTACTGTAGCTTGGTCACCATCCAAAAACACTTCCGTTTTAAACGCTTCAAAAACAGGGGTTAAGTCAGTACGCGTTTCATCTACATTATCAAAACGGTCTAAAAGCTGTGCAATATGCTCTTTGGCTCTGCTTACATGACTCTTAGCCTGATGTATAGGCATTTCAACACATAAAACGTTAAGTCCTGTTTTTGCGCAAAGTGTAGAGGTTACTGCAGAATCAATTCCACCAGAAACTCCTACAACAAAGCCATTTATTCCTGCTTTTGTAGCATAATCTTTTAACCAATTAACAATATAATCTACAACTTTTTCTGTTTGCATTTTGAATGAATTTATTATGTAATAATAGTACCTTTGTAAACAAAAATAAACCTTACACTCAATTTATAAAAATTTATGACGTTTAAGTTTTCTATGAAATCTAAAATACTGTATTTATTTGTTTTTATGAGTGCTTTTTCTTGTAGAAAAGAAAGCGCTTTGGAGTATGAAATAGCTAAGGTAAATACAGATGTTAAGATAGAGCGTTTTGAGAAGCTATTTGCTAAAGTTACTGAAGAAGACTTTCCAAATTTAAAAAAGGAATATCCTTTCATGTTTTCTGAAAAGTATCTTGATTCATTTTGGTTAGCAAAAAAAACAGATACTTTACAAATTCAGTTATTTGATGAAGTTGATAAAACCTTTTCAAATTTTGATGATACTGAAAATGAGATAGAATTGCTATTCAACCATTTAAAATATTACTTTCTAGAGTTTAATCCGCCTCGAATTATAACCACCACTAACGATGTGGATTATAGAAATAGAGTCATTGTAACAGATACTATTGCGATAATTGCATTAGATTCTTATCTAGGTAGCGAGCATGAGTTTTATGTGTATTCAAACATCCAAAAATTTATAAGAAGAAATTTAAGCAAAGAGCATATAGTAGTTGACCTCGCAAATGAATATGCGAAAAAATATATCTATCACCCTAATAGAAAACGTTTATTAGATGAAATGATTTATTTCGGGAAACTATTGTATTTTAAAGATGTGATGCTTCCATTTAAAACTGAAGCAGAACGTATTGGGTATACACAATCTGAACTAGATTGGGCCATTACAAATGAAAATTATATCTGGCGTTTTTTTGTAAGTCGCGAATTATTGTTTAGTACAGATTCTAAATTACCAAGACGATTTATTAACCCAGCACCGTTTTCTAAGTTCTATTTAGAAAGTATTGATTCAGATTCCCCAGGGCGACTAGGGCAGTATATAGGTTGGCAAATTGTAAGAGCTTATATGGATCAAAATGATGTGACTTTAAAAGATCTGCTCATAAAAAGTACCGACGATATTTTTAATAACTCAAAATTTAAACCACGCAAATAATGGCAAATAAAATAACATCAAAAATAGAGCTTAATATTGAATTGGATGAAAACCGTGTGCCAGAAAAATTACATTGGACGGCACAAGATGGAGGGATAACTAATGAAGAAGCTAAAGCCATGATGCTTGCAGTTTGGGATGCTAAAACGCAAGAAACACTTCGTATAGATTTATGGACAAAAGATATGCCTGTAGATGAGATGAAAGTGTTTTTTCATCAAACCTTAGTGGCTATGAGTGATACTTTTCATAGAGCAACTCAAGATGACAAAATGAGTGCAACCATGAAAGATTTTTGTGATTATTTTGCTGAAAAATTAGAATTGAAAAAAGAATAATTTATTGTTTTTTTTAAAAATTCATGGCTAACCCAAAACCGTTTCCGTTTGCTATGATTTTAAATTCTGGTTTAAATTCATTGTAAGATGTTGCATTTAATGATGCATTATAAGTCGCTACAGCTTCATTAATTTTTTTGTTTGCACTTGAAGAAATTGGAATTCCAATAATTACTAGTCCAGTACCAATACCTGCTAACGCCCAATTGGCTTTACCTCCGCCTAATGCGGTTCCTAATGGCCATCCTATTAAGCCACCACCTGCAAAACCTAATACAGCTGCAAGACTTCGGTTTGTGCGACCTTTTTTTATTAATTCAAAAGCACTGGTATTAGATTCCATAATGGATGCTAAGTCACCAATAGAAATCAGTTCATCATTTTGTGTGTATTTATAACCTCCAAATACTTTTTCGGTATCAATTTTTTGTGCGTTGCAAAGCGTTAAAGTTGCTATAAAAAAAGTTAGTATTAAGATGTTTTTTTTCATTTTTTTAGGATTTAAATCTAGGTTAATGAAGTCTATATTATGAGTTTAAATATAATATTTTATTTGGTTTATTAAAATGGATTAAGGTTTAGTTTCTTTCATTTCTTTTGATAAGTGATCCAAATATAAAATACCATTTAGATGATCTATTTCATGCTGAAAAACAACGGATGTAAAACCATTTACAGTTTCAGATTTGTGTTCTGCATTCATAGTGTCATATTCAATGGTAATAGAATAGGAGCGACTATTAAGGGTGTCCGTTCTATTAGGAATCGACAAACAACCTTCTTTTACTGTTTGTTTTTTCGTAGAATAAGACACGATTTTAGGATTTAAATACACTTCAAAAGGGAGGTTTTCTTTATCAAAACGTTGTGCCCAAATAATATTTTTTAATATACCAACTTGTGGAGCTGCAATACCAACACCCATAGACATGCTGTCTCTAACTGTTGCATAAAGGCGTTTTACAAAATTTTGTAAAATAGGATTTTTTGGATTTGGTTTTATATATGTGCTTTTTGTTCTGAGTAATAGCGAATCTCTCTTGTTATTTATTTTATAAACACGCATAGGTTTTAAGCTATCAGCATTCATAATTAACTTAACCTCTTCCGCAGAAAAAGAATTTTTAATGAGCTTTTTTGAGCTAGAACACCCAATAATGAATAAGCATAAAACAAGAAGCGTAATTATTTTTTTCATCTGAGTGATATAATTAAAAGTGGATTATCGACCGGAGCTACCATTCGTTTATTTTGTTTGAGTCTAACTTTATAAAAATAAAGATTAAAATAGTAAAAGCCCAGAGGCCAGAGCCTCCGTAGCTAAACATAGGTAAAGGAATACCAATGGTTGGAATTAAGCCCATAACCATCCCAATATTTATAAAGAAATGGATAAAAATGACAGCCGCTACGCCATAACCATAAACCCTGCTAAATTGTGATTTTTGTAATTCTGCTAAATGTAAAATACGTAGCAAAAGCAATACGAAAACAATCACAACAAAGGCACTTCCTAAAAACCCCCATTCTTCGCCAACGGTACTAAAAATATAATCAGTGTGTTGTTCTGGAACAAATTTTCCAGTAGTTCGTGTGCCTTCCATAAACCCTCTTCCTGAAAAACCTCCCGAGCTAATGGCTTTCTCAGACTCATTGAGGTTATAGGCAAAAGTACGTTTCATTTGTTCTAGCTTTTCAGGATCTTTTTCTAAACGTAACCAAAGGCTTATTCGATCTTGTTGATGAGGTTTTAAAATACTTTGGTAAAAGAATTTCACTCCAAAAGTTACAGTAAAAGCAACTATTAATATAAAAGCAGATTGAAAAATTCTAAGTTTTTTTTTGCTTAAAAAATGAAAACTAACTACAAGTATTAAGGCAATAATGGATGTTATAATAGCTCCAAATTTTAAAGATAATATAGATAGTAAAATTATTGAAATACCAATAGTTAAATAATATTTTGGTAAGCCTTCTCGGTACAAAACAAAAAAGAAAGCACCGTAGACAATGGTACTCCCTGTATCATTTTGAAGTAATACCAAAATGGCAGGAATAGCAATAATAATGAATGTTTGTATCTGGTCTTTAAGGGTCTTAATATTCGTATTTAAATCACTAACATATTTGGCTACAGCAAGTGCTGTTGCGGTTTTAGCAAACTCACTGGGTTGGATAGTCATGCCGCCAATAGCGTACCAAGATGTGGCACCATTTACATTTTTACCAAAAATAAAAAGTCCCACTAAAGAGAGCATAGAGAGGATGTAAATAATACTTGAAAATCGTTCGTAAAACTTAGCGTCTACAGCTAGTAAAAGGATAATTAATCCGAAGGTTAAAAAAATAAAAATGAGTTGTTTACCAAAAGGTTGAGAGATATCAAAATAATTTATGGTAGTTCCTGTATGTGATGCCGACAAAATATTCAACCACCCAAAACCAACTAATAGCATGAAAAGAAAAATGGTAATCCAATCGAATTTAAAATGCCTATTGGTATCTCTAACCATCAATTTTTGGATTTATTAATTCGATTCAATTCTTTTTTTAATGTATGGTACTCTTGTTCTTCAACAATCTGTAAAGTAGTGTATCTATTAATTTTAAAAGGTTTGCCAGAATAAGGTTTAGCATACTCATTTTCTAAGCTATGTTTTAAAAGCCATTCTTCTAGATCTTTTCTTGTAGTGTGACCTTTTATGTGTTTTTCAATCATTAAACTTGCTACTTTACCTGCAAATCTGCTTCCCCAATATCCGTTTTCAACAAAAACGGCTATGGCTATTTTAGGGTTTTCTTTAGGTGCAAAAGCGACAAATATAGAATGGTCTGTTAATTGGGTTTTAACACTGTCAATTTTCGCAAAGTTTTCAACTGTTCCTGTTTTTCCGCAAATTTCTATATCTTTTACTTGTAATGAAGCTGCTGTTCCTTTTTTGTAAACTTGCAACATGCCTTCTATAACAGGTTCGAAGTTTACTTTATCTATGGTAGTGTATTTAGGTTTTGTAAACTGTTCTGGCAATATTTCGCCTTCAATGTTTTTTACAATATGTGGTGTATAATAATATCCTCTGTTAGCTATCGCCGCAGTCATATTAGCTAATTGTATTGGTGTAGTAGCTACTTCGCCTTGTCCAATCGCATTGGAAATCGTATATGTAGAATAAAATGTTTTGGGATAAATGCGTTTGTAATAAGCTCTGTCTGGAATTCTGCCTTTTGCTCCAACAAATAAATCGTTATTTAAATAATTGCCTAAACCAAAACTTTGTGCGTGTTTACTCCAGGCGTCAATACCATCAGAAGAACTGCCATTCTTGTCCAGAATTTTTCTGTAAGTTGTTGCAAAATAAGCATTACAAGAGCGTTGAATACCAGTAACCATGTTATTTCTAGTACCTCTGTTACAGTGGCATTTCATAAACCTATTTCCATATTTGTAACCTGCATAGCAAGTAACGGTTTCATCAGGCGTTAATACCCCTTCTTGGAGCGCAATTAATGCATTCATTAATTTAAAAGGAGAACCGGGTTCATATTCCCCTTTCAAACTTCTATTGAAAAGTGGTTTTGCAATATTGTCTTGGTATAGTTTTGTGAAGTTTTTTGAGCGCTCTCTTCCCACTAAAATGCTGGGGTCGTAGCTTGGTGCGGTTACCATGGCTAATATTTCTCCTGTAGCGGGCTCAATGGCTATAACACCACCACGTTTATTTTTCATAAGCAATTCGCCATAAGCTTGAAGTTGCGCATCAATAGTTATGGTAATATCTTTACCTTGCTTAGGAATAGTGTCAAACGCACCGTCTTTGTATGGACCAATATTTCTATTAAATCTATCTTTTTGAATAAATTTAATGCCTTTGGTGCCTCTAAGGGTCTTTTCGTAAGATGCTTCAACGCCTTGTTTTCCTATTAAATCGCCCATTTTATAATAGGGGTCTTTTCTAATATTAGCATTATTTACCTCACCAATATCTCCAAGAACATTGGCGCCAATAGTAGTCTCGTAATTTCTAAGGGAACGTTTTTGGATATAAAAACCATGAAACTTTCGCATTTTTTCTTGTAAAACTGCATAGTCTTCTTTTGATAAGTGCGATACAAAAACAGAGGGTAGCCTGGGCGAATAGTGTTTGGCTTTTTCGTATTTTTTTATAAAACGTACCTTGTCAATTTTTAAAAGATTACAAAACTCAAGTGTATCTAAAGGATCTACTTCTCGAGGAATAACCATTACATCATATGATGGCTGATTGGCTACAAGTAATTGGCCGTTTCTATCATAAACAAAACCGCGTTTCGGGTAGTCATAAACCTTTCTAATGGCGTTGTCTTCAAACAAGTCATTTCCACTAGAATTATAAACCTGAAGGTAGAATAACCTAGAAATAAATAAAACGCCAACAGCAATTATAGTAATGAAGAGTAAAAATTGTCTCATTTAGATTCTTTACTAAAAATTATAGTTACAATAACACTTAATAAAATAGTGAATATACTTGAGAATAACGTTTTTTGAAGTATTAAAATTATGTTAGAAATGCTAAATATTTCTAAAGAAAACAAAACAATATGATGCAACACTGTTAATAGTGTGAAATAGGTGAGTTTTGAGCCAAATTCTACAGTATTAAATCTAATGGTTTGGTGCTCGTAAATCGTTCCGAAAGAAAATTTTAGAATTATTGGACGTATGTATGCTATAAATACGCATGCAGCTGCATGTATACCTCCTGTATCTAAAAACAGGTCTATGGTTAAACCAAGCAGGAAGCTTAATAGTATTAATGCAATTCGGTTGTTTTTAATAGGAAATAATCCAATAAATAGAATGTATATATAAGGGTTTATGTATCCAAAAAAATTAATATGATTTAAGATTAAAACCTGGATAAACACTAAGGTAATAAAACGGATGGTATGTACAGAAAAAATACTATTCATTTAATTATTACTTAGTAAATTGGTTATCTCTTGTTTGTCTGCATTTTCAATAATATAAACGTGCTCAATGTTAGTCATATCATTAAAGAGTCTCACATTAATTTCATAGTAATTTTCAGCTTGGTCTAGTTTAAAATCTTCTATAACACCAACACGAACACCTTTAGGAAATATAGACGAACGACCAGAAGTAATTATAGTATCACCAATACTTACAGGTGAAATTTTAGGAATATCTATAAGTTGAGTGAATTTTGGATCTTTTCCATTCCAGGTTAAAGTTCCAAAATGATTGGTTTTTTTTAATTGCGCACTAATTCTACTTGTGGTATTTAAAATAGAAATTACAGTAGAATAATTACGGCTAGTTTTATCTATAATACCAATAATACCTTTTGAAGAAATAACGCCAAAATCTTGTTTGATACTGTCGTTAGTACCTTTATTTAGAGTTAAGATATTATTGTTTAATGAATAACTATTTTTTATAATATTAGAGCTAAAAAAACGATACGATTCCCCGAAAGTTAGGCTGTCAATAAAAATAGAATCTATTTCTACTTCAGAATTGTGTAGTATGGAACGTAGTCTTTTGTTTTCTTCAGCTAATAACTGATTTTGAGATTTTAAATTGAAATAACTACTAACATTATTTACAGAATTGTAAACACCTCCAGTTAAAAAATTAGCCGAATTAATAAACTTGCTTTTATGATAGGAATGCGATTGAATAGTAAATACCAGCGAAACACAAAACAGCAACAAGAACAACAAAAAGTTTTTGTTTCTTATTATAAAATTAATAATCTGTTGCATGATTTAGTAGGTATTCTCTATTTTATCAATACACTTTTATATTTAGGTAAATTTTTAAGTGTAATACCAGTCCCTCTTACTACGGCGCGTAATGGGTCTTCTGCTATATAAACAGGTAAATCTGTTTTCTGAGATAAACGTTTGTCTAAACCACGTAGCATAGAGCCACCACCCGCTAAATAAATACCAGTATTGTAAATATCGGCAGCTAATTCTGGAGGCGTTTGCGATAAGGTTTCCATAACGGCATCTTCAATACGAAGTATAGATTTATCTAAAGCTTTAGCAATTTCTCTGTACGATATAGATACTTGTTTTGGTTTTCCTGTTAATAAATCACGTCCTTGAACACTCATGTCTTCAGGCGGTAATTCTAAATCTTCAGTAGCTGCGCCAATTTGTATTTTTATTTTTTCCGCAGTACGCTCACCAACATATAAATTGTGTTGTGTACGCATGTAATACACAATATCGTTAGTAAATACATCACCTGCAATTTTAACAGATTTGTCGCAAACAATACCACCCAAAGCAATAACTGCAATTTCTGTAGTACCACCACCTATATCAACCACCATGTTTCCTTTAGGTTGCATGATGTCAACGCCAATACCAATAGCCGCAGCCATAGGTTCGTGAATCAAATACACTTCTTTTCCATTAACACGCTCCGCACTTTCCTTAACCGCGCGCATCTCCACTTCGGTAATCCCCGAAGGAATACAAATAACCATACGTAAGGCAGGCGTAAAGAATTTCTTTTTTAAAGCAGGTATGTTTTTAATAAACATACTTATCATTTGTTCCGAGGCGTCAAAATCTGCAATAACACCATCTTTGAGAGGGCGAATGGTTTTAATGTTTTCATGAGTTTTTCCTTGCATTAAACTGGCTTCTTGACCAACAGCAATTATTTTGCCAGAAATCCTATCGCGTGCTACAATTGAAGGTGCATCAACAACAACTTTATCGTTGTGAATTATAAGTGTATTTGCAGTACCTAAATCTATTGCAATTTCTTCTGTTAAGAAATCAAAAAATCCCATGTGTTATTAAATGTTTTAAGTGGTTTAAAAACGAATCCCGTAAATGTAATAAAAGTTACTAAATATATGACTTTTAAGGGGTTCAAATTCTTGTTAAAATAATGTATACGTTTGTTATACGTTATTTATCGATTTTTAGACTATAAAATTATAATTTGAGCGTTACCCAAAAGGGTCGGGCTTTCACTACTCAATCCCTCCTTCGTCGGGGATTTCAAACATTTAGCCTGCGGTAAGCGCAGTCCAACCGTTTAATCCCTAACGCAGTACTCACTACTTCTATTAAACAGCTTTAGTTGTAATTGATAATCTAGAATTAATTCATGAGATTCCTGCTTTCGCAGGAATTTGTTAGTGTTTAAAATGACGTGTACCCGTCATCACCATAGCAACGCCATTATCATTACAATAATCAATACTTAATTGATCTTTTATAGACCCACCAGGTTGGATTACCGCAGAAACACCAGCATTATTTGCTATTTCTACACAATCCGGAAACGGAAAAAAGGCATCACTCGCCATAACCGAGCCTTTTAAATCGAACTTAAAAGTCCCTGCTTTATGAATGGCCTGTTCTAGAGCATCAACACGACTTGTTTGTCCTGTTCCGCTAGCACATAATTGTTTGTTTTTAGCTAAAACAATCGTGTTCGATTTAGTATGCTTACAAATCTTAGAAGCAAATATTAAATCATCAATTTGAGCTTGGGTAGGGGCGGTATTCGTTACATTCTTTAAATCTTCAGCTTTATCCGTAATATTATTTCTGTCTTGAACTAAAACACCATTTAAACAACTTCTAACGTTTGTTTTTGGCATGTCAATTTCATGGATAACCAGTAAAATTCTATTCTTTTTACCTTTTAAAACGTCTAACGCTTCCGCGGAAAAAGAAGGAGCAATAACCACTTCGCAGAATAATTTGTGAATCTCTTCCGCCGTTGTTAAATCAATTTCTGTATTACTAATCAACACGCCACCAAAAGCAGAAACAGGATCGCCAGCTAAAGCATCAACATAAGCTTGGTGCAAATTATCGCGCTGTGCTAATCCACAAGCGTTATTGTGTTTTAAAATGGCAAATGTTGGCGCATCGTTTTTAAATTCTAACATTAAATTAACCGCTGCATCAACGTCTAAAAGGTTGTTGTAACTTAATTCTTTACCATGAAGTTTTGTAAATAATTCATCAAAATTTCCAAAGAAAAACCCCTTTTGATGTGGGTTTTCACCGTAGCGCAAAACCTTACCATTCGTTTCACTAATTTTTAAAACAGCTTCATCATGATTTTTATTGAAGTAGTTAAAAATAGCCGTATCGTAATGCGAAGACACATTAAATGCTTTTCCAGCAAAACGCTTTCTGTTTTCTTCAGAAATCACACCATTGTTTTCAGAAATCAGTTCTAAAAACTCCCCATAATCATCAACAGACGATACGCAAATCACATCAGCATAATTTTTAGCTGCGGCTCTAATTAAAGAAATTCCACCAATGTCTATTTTTTCAATGATATCTTGATTACTAGCTCCAGAAGCAACCGTTTTTTCAAACGGATATAAATCAACAATTACCACATCTATTTGGGGAATCTCATATTCAACTAACTCTGCAACATCACCATCATGGTTTTGTCTGTTTAAAATACCACCAAATACTTTTGGGTGTAATGTTTTTACACGTCCACCAAGAATAGAAGGGTAAGATGTTACATCTTCAACAGGAACAACTTTAATCCCTAAATCGTTTATAAATTTCTCTGTTCCACCAGTAGAATAAATGGTTACACCTTGTTTGTCTAGTTCTTTTACTATAGGTTCTAAACCGTCTTTACTGAATACTGAAATCAATGCCGATTTAATAGTTTTTTCGTTGCTCATTGCCTTGTTAGTGTTTGGTTATCAAACCTGTCAGGTTTTTAAAACCTGACAGGTTTTTTTATTAAAGTGCAAAAGTACTTATTTCATCTAATAAAATAAGCTCAAGATTCTTAAAAAAGAATGCGTTTTTTTAACGAAAACGTGAAGTTGTTAACAAGAAAATGAAATTCCAAAAAAATAAGCACAAATCCCAATAATTCATTATTTTTAAAATGTGATATTTAGAGTAATCGTTATTAATATTGCAAGCAAAATTGACCAAAAACGTATATTTTATGGAGCATACAAACACAAAATTAATTAAAGAAATTGCAGAAAACTTGGAAATTGGTTGTAATAGTTATTACAATAAAAAAACATATGAACTGATTGCTATACCTAACAATTCGCTAATTATGGATGATGAATCATTCGACGAAACTTTTGGCGAAGATTTCAAAAGAGTAACCAAAAAAAACTCTGGGTTTATTAAAATCGAGGTTTTGGAAAGTTTTGACTCCTTTAAAATTATGGAATATTTTACCGAACAACTTGAGGATAACATATTAAAACAAGCCTTGTTGAGCGCTTTGGAAAGAAAAAAACCATTTCAAAATTTTAACCATATCATTCATAATTCTAACAAGCGTCAAAATTGGTTTGATTTTAAACAAAAAGAGATGGGGAAAATTGTAGAAAAAATTTTAGATATCGAGCGGTTATAAACACATGAAGTTTAACCTTTGTCGACTGGAATATGATTATTAGAATATAGTTTTTGGAATTTTGTTTTTGTTTTGAATTGGCTACATATGCTTCGAAACTTGCGCACAAACAAACTCTAAAAAGCGTTCATCGGCTTCAGAAAATGGGTCTTGCGTGTTAGAATCTATATCAATTTGCCCAATATTAGCACCATTAACAAAAATAGGGACTACAATTTCTGCTTTAACCGTTATACTGCAAGCAATGTAATTATCTTGAGCAGCCACATCGGGCACTACAAAGTTTTCATTACTAACTGCCACCTGTCCGCAAATACCTTTTCCAAAAGGAATCACGTTATGTTCTGTAGGTTCGCCTACGTACGGACCTAAAATTAATTCTTCTTTTTTGCCATTTCTAAAATAAAAACCTACCCAATTGTAATGTTTAACAGAGGCTTCAAGTAATTCACAAATTTCTAAAAGGCGCTCATCATCAGTTTTATTGGTGTTTGTAACAATAGCATTTACTTGCGGTTTAAGTTCTTCAAAATTCATAAATAAAAAAGTTTTGGTAAAAGTATTTAAAAAGGTGTAATTTCGATATCCAGTTTTAGATAAAGTTTTTGAAATCACTTCTTATAAAATACAAGTCGGTAATTAAATTCATCCTTACGTTTTTGTTGGTGTATGCGGTCTTATCTGTGATTTATAAATTGTATTTACAATATTCTGATGGCTCAAAATTTTATCCAGATTATGTTACTCATTTAGTTTCTTTACAGAGTGAATCTATACTTAATTCATTTGGTTATCCAACGCAAGTCTTACCGCATCCCGGTGAACCATCAATGAAAATAATTTTAAATGGTGAATTTATAGGAAGAATCATTGAAGGCTGTAATTCCATAAGTGTGATTATTTTATTTCTATCATTTATCGTGGTCTTTTCGGGAAACTTAAAAACTACGTTTTTCTATATTTTATTAGGCAGTGTTTTGATATATGTTGTGAATTTGTTGCGGATCGTTGTTTTAACACTAGGACTATACCACTACCCTAAATACGGTGATCTTTTACACACCGTTATTTTTCCTGGTATTATTTATGGCATGGTGTTTTTATTATGGATTTTTTGGGTGAATAGATTTTCAAAATTGAATAAAACCAATGCATAAAGTCACTAAATACATATTACTCGCCATATTAGTGTTGATTTTGATATTGATTCGCTTTTATGAAGGCATTTTGTTTTATGATCCGTATTTAGAGTTCTTTCAAAATGATTACCTATATATCGATAGTCCTAGGCGCGAAGTGGCTAAATTAGTTGGTTTTACAACATTGCGTTATCTTCTAAATACAATTATTTCATTGGCTATTTTGTTTGTTGTTTTTAGAGATAAAAGCATTATTAAATTCTCTGTATTCATTTATGCAATTGCTTTTATCGTGCTTATGCTCTTCTATATGTATTTTGTGGTTAATCCGAAGCAAGAAGACTATTATTTGTTTTTTAATATCCGTAGGTTTTTAATTCAGCCTATTATTTTAATTCTTCTATTGCCTGCATTTTACTACCATAAACTAAAAAATTGAATGTTAAACATTCGATAAAAGTCATATTAAGGCTAAGGATTTTTGTAATTTTGTATGGTGATAAACTCTTTTCTACATAAAACACTATCAATAAGTTTATCTTTATTGGTGTTATTTTCAACGGTATCTTTTACTATTGAAAAGCATTATTGTGGAGATATTTTAGTAGATGCTTCTATGTTCGCTGAAGTTGAAAAGTGTGCTATGGAATCTATGGAAATACTTCAAAAGAAGTCGTGTTGCAAAGATGAAATAGATGTTATTCAAGGTCAAGATGAATTAAAATTTTCATCGTTTGAAGATTTAGATTTTGAACAACAACAATTTGTTGCCGCATTTACTTTTTCTTATGTTGGTATGTTTGAAAGCTTAACAAAACAAATTATTCCTCACAAAGATTATTCTCCTCCTAATTTGGTCGCCGACATACACGTTTTAGACCAAGTCTTCATTATTTGATTTTTAGTTTTTATGTTTTCGCTTTCGCGGAATTTATAAAGAATTATTAATCAAATTATTTTTCAAAATGAAACATACATATTCAATTGCAGGCATGACCTGTAGTAGTTGTAAAACATCTGTAGAAGATAAATTAAATGCACTTCCAGATGTTATTAAAGCATCAGTTGATTTAGAATCTTCTGAAGCTATTATCGAAATGTCAAATCACATTTCAACTGAAACATTTCAAAAAAGCTTACAGGATAAATACTTGATTTCAAAAAAAAACATTTTTAATTCATCTACAGAGATTAATTCTGAGGAGAAAAGTGATCTAAAACAATTATTCCCGTTGTTTTTAATTTTTGGCTATGTCATTATAGCTTCTGTTTTGCTTAATATAAAACCTTGGGATTTAAGCGGATTTATGCTCGATTTTATGGGTTTATTCTATATTGTTTTTAGCTTCTTTAAGTTGCTAGATTTAAAAGGTTTTCCTGAGTCATTCAAAATGTACGATCCGTTGGCTAAAGTCATGCCTTTGTATGGTTGGATGTATCCTTTTATTGAAGTGGCATTAGGTGTTATGTTTTTAATGCGTATTGAAATCCCAATAGCATTAGTTACAACACTTGTTGTTTTAGGAATTACAACCATTGGTGTTACTAAAACATTGTTGGATAAAAAATCCATTCAATGTGCGTGTTTAGGAACGGTATTAAAACTACCCATGACCAAAGCCACATTTATTGAGAATACTATTATGATTGTTATGGCAATTGTAATGCTAATTAAAACCTACAGTTAAATGAAGCGATTAATATTTATAATCATAATGCTTCCGATAATTGTTTTTTCACAAGAACATATTTCTGGAAAAATATTGGAAGCGAATGCTGAAAATCAAGAGATAGGTTTAGCTGGTGCGAATGTGTATTGGTTAAATACCGAGGTTGGAACGGTTACCGATGTTGACGGTAGCTTTACACTCGCGTATAAGCCACAATATAATAAATTAGTGATTAGTTATGTTGGTTTTAAAACGGACACACTAACTATTAATGAACCAAAAAGAATAAAACATTGGCTACAATCTACAGATAATTTAGATGCTGTTATGGTGACGTCAAGAAAACAAACCACGGCAAAATCATATTATAAAGCTACAAATGTAATAAATGTGAGTAGTGATGAATTGTTAAAAGCAGCCTGTTGTAACCTATCTGAAAGTTTTGAAACGAATCCATCTATAGATGTTAATTTTGCCGATGCTATTTCAGGTACACGTCAAATAAAAATGTTGGGATTAACGAGTCCGTATATTTTAATAGCAACTGAAAATATCCCTTCCATTCGGGGTGCATCTCAAGCATATGGCTTAAGTTTTATTCCTGGTACTTGGGTAGAAAGTATTCAAATCACTAAAGGTGCGGGAAGTGTGGTTAATGGTTTTGAAAGTATCGCAGGTCAGATTAATGCAGAATTGGTAAAACCTTCATCAGATGATGCTTTATTTGTTAATTTGTACGGTGCATCGAGTGAGCGTTTGGAACTAAATACGCATATTAACACAAAGGTGAATGATAAATGGTCTAGTGGATTGTATATACACGGAAATAAGCATAACAAAGAACATGATGTGAATAGTGATGGGTTTATGGATATGCCAAAATTTAACCAAATTAATGTGATGAATCGTTGGCAATATATAGATACTGAAAAAGGCTTTGTGAGCTTTATTAATTTGAAGTTTTTAAATGATGAAAAGCAAACAGGTCAACTTGATTTTAATCCAGATACAAATAAATTAACCACTAATGCGCTTGTACTGAGCGGAGACGAAGTATGGGGAAGTGAAATTGACACTAGACGTTATGAAATATCTACCAAATTTGGGTATGTAAATCCAGAAATCCCATGGCAAAGTCTTGGGGTGCAAACAGCATTTAGTAGTCATAAGCAAGAGTCATATTTCGGATTGAATGTATACGATATTGAGCATAATAGTTTATACACCAATGCCATATACAATTCAATAATTAGCGATTCTAGGCATAAAATAAAAACGGGAATAAGTTATACTTACGATCATTATGATGAGCAGCTTGATGCAGGAAATTTAGATTCAAATTTTGAAAGAACTGAAAATTCAGTAGGTGTTTTTTTTGAATATAGTTTTGATAATTTAGAATTGTTTAATCTTACCGCAGGTATACGGATAGATCATCATAATTTATTAGGAACATTTGTAACGCCTCGAGTGCATGCTAGATATTCTCCTTGGAGTAAATCGGCTTTTAGAGCGTCTTTTGGAAGAGGAAAACGAAGCGCTAATATTTTTACTGAAAATCAACAATTGTTTTCAACATCAAGGCAAATCAATATTTTGAATTCTGGCGGTAATATTTTTGGATTAGATCCAGAAATTGCTTGGAATTATGGGTTTTCATATTTACAAGGTTTTAATCTTTTTGGACGGAAAGGAGATGTCACTTTAGATTATTATAAAACGGATTTCAAAAATCAAGTGGTTGTGGATTGGGAAAATCCTGGCGAAATAAGTTTTTATAACCTTGATGGAAAAAGTTATTCCAACAGTTTTCAAGTCGAATTTAGTTATAACCCTTTTGAATATTTCGATTTACGCATGGCGTATAAATTTTATGATGTAAAGACGGATTATAATTCAGGCAGGCTAGAGAGACCTTTAACTCCCAAACACCGTGTGTTTGCTAATTTAGGTTACGAAACTGGTATTCAGGAAAATGGAGCGCATTGGAAATTTGATACCACTTTTAATTGGTTAAGCGACCAACGTTATGCCTCCACAAGTAGTAATCCATCGGAATATCAATTACCAGAGAGAACACCAACTGTCGCTACTTTAAACGCTCAAATAACTAAAGTATTTTCTCCAAAATTTGAAGTATATTTAGGAGGTGAAAACATTACAAATCTTAGGCAGTCAAACCCGATTTTAGGGGCCGATGATCCTTTTGGAGCGAATTTTGATAGTACATTTGTATATGGTCCCATTTTTGGAAGTATGTATTATACCGGATTGCGATATAAATTAAAATAAATCTATTCTGTCATGCTGAGTGCAGTCGAAGCATCTCAAAAAGATGTTTGATTTTGGTTCAGATAAAATAAAAAAATGATAACATGAAAAAAATAATAACAGTATTAATAGTCTTAATAACAGCAACCACCTTTGCGCAAAACAAAAATGCTAAAGCCTCTATGGAAGTTGATGGTGTTTGTGGAATGTGTAAAGCACGAATTGAAAAAGCGTGTTTAAATACTAAGGGTGTGAAATTTGCAACATGGAATATCGATTCTCATGAATTAAAATTAATTTATGATGAACGAAAGACTAATGTCGAAACTATTCAAAAACAAGTTTTAGCCGCAGGACATGATGTTGAAGAGGTAAAAGCAACAGATGAAGCTTACGCTACGGTACATGATTGTTGTAAGTATAGAGATGATAAGGTTGTTGATGACCATAATGACTAAAGCAAAAAACTGAATATGATTTTAGAGTTTACTTTTAGTTATGCCTAAAACACAATATCGAATTTATGTTATCGAATTATCAAAACGTGTATTTACTGAAAATGCAAAGTTTCGGGCTGCTAATCCACAATTTAATGGCGTCTTAGAATGTCTGTATGTTGGTATGACAAGTAAAACACCAAAAGAACGATTCGTGCAACATAAAACAGGTTTTATAAACAAGAAAGGATATAAACTATCTTCTGGTATTGTTGAAAAATATGGCTCTTATTTAAGACCTAGTTTATACAATCATATTGATCCAATAGCCACAAGACAAGAAGCACTTAAAATGGAGAAAAACTTAGCTTTGGAATTACGCAGACAACGCTATGCGGTTTGGTTTAATTGAATATAAATTGTCATATTAAAATAAAAAAACGCTTCCAAATTCTGGAAGCGTTTTTTGTTTATAATTTGAGTGCCAAGTTTCTTTTCAAACACGTAATTTCACGTATGAGTAAGTAATCTGTCAGCAGCGTCTCACTGCTACATCATTCCTGGCATGCCACCGCCACCCATTGGAGGCATTGCAGGAGCGTCTTCTTTAATATCAATTAAAGCACATTCCGTAGTAAGAATCATTCCTGATACAGAAGCTGCGTTTTCTAAAGCAATACGCGTTACCTTCTTAGGGTCGATAATACCAGCTTTAAGCATATCAACATATTGTTCAGATTTGGCATCGTAACCAAAGTCTTTTTTGCCTTCTAATACTTTATTGATAACTACAGAACCTTCACCGCCTGCATTTTCAACGATGGTTCTTAAAGGCGCTTCAATGGCTTTGTTTACAATTTGAACACCTGTTGTTTCATCTAAATTATCGGTAGTAATTTTAGCTAAAACGGCTTTTGCTCTTACTAAGGCAACACCACCACCAGCAACAATACCTTCTTCTACAGCAGCTCTAGTTGCATGTAAAGCATCATCAACACGGTCTTTTTTCTCTTTCATCTCTACTTCACTTGCAGCACCAACATAAAGTACAGCAACACCACCAGCTAATTTAGCTAAGCGCTCTTGTAGTTTTTCTTTATCGTAATCAGATGTTGTAGTCTCAATTTGAGATTTTATTTGGTTTACTCGAGCTTTAATGTCAGAGGCATTTCCAGAACCGTTTACAATCGTCGTATTGTCTTTATCAACAGTTACGGTTTCAGCACTTCCTAACATGCTTAAATCTGCATTTTCCAATGTAAATCCTCTTTCTTCAGAAATAACAGTTCCACCAGTTAAGATAGCAATATCTTCAAGCATGGCTTTACGTCTGTCTCCAAATCCAGGAGCTTTAACAGCTGCGATTTTTAATCCACCACGTAATTTGTTTACTACTAAGGTGGCTAATGCTTGACCATCAACATCTTCAGCAATAATTAATAATGGGCGACCAGATTGTGCAACAGGTTCTAGAATTGGAAGAATTTCTTGTAAGTTAGAAATCTTTTTATCGAACAATAAAATGTATGGATTTTCTAAATCTGCAATCATTTTATCAGCATCAGTTACAAAGTAAGGTGATAAGTACCCTCTGTCAAACTGCATACCTTCAACCACATCTACGTATGTTTCCATACCTTTTGCTTCTTCAACAGTAATCACACCTTCTTTTCCAACTTTTCCAAAAGCTTGTGCAATTAACTCTCCAATAGTATCATCGTTGTTTGCAGAAATAGAAGCAACTTGTTTTATTTTTTCAGAAGAATTACCAACTTTTTGAGCTTGCTTTTCAAGATCTTTAGTAATCGCTTCAACAGCTTTATCAATACCACGCTTTAAATCCATTGGGTTCGCACCAGATGCTACATTCTTTAAGCCTTCTTTTACGATAGCTTGAGCTAAAACGGTTGCAGTAGTCGTACCGTCACCAGCTAAATCATTGGTTTTAGAAGCGACTTCTTTTACCATTTGAGCGCCCATGTTTTCATGTTCGTCTCCTAACTCAATTTCTTTAGCTACAGTTACACCATCTTTAGTGACTTGTGGGGCACCAAAAGATTTACTTATAATTACGTTACGCCCTTTAGGACCTAATGTTACTTTTACTGCATTTGCTAATGCATCAACGCCACGTTTTAATCCGTCGCGTGCTTCAATATCGAATTTTATATTTTTTGCCATTTTTTAAGGTTTTTGCTTTAAGCCTTTAGCTGTTTGCTATTGGCCAAGAATTAATATTAATTTTAGTTGGAGCTAAAAGCTAAAGGCTAATAGCAAATAGCTATTTAAATAATAGCTAGTATATCACTCTCGCGCATGATTAAATAATCATTGCCTTCAAGCTTTAGTTCTGTTCCAGCGTATTTCCCATATAAAACAGTATCGCCAACTTTAACTGTAATAGGTTCGTCTTTTGTGCCTGGGCCAGCAGCAACAACAGTTCCTTTTTGTGGTTTTTCTTTTGCGTTATCCGGAATAATAATTCCTGAGGCTGTTTTGGTTTCAGCAGCAGCTGGTTCTATAAGAACTCTGTCTGCTAATGGTTTAATGTTTAATGCCATTTGTTTTATATTTTTGATTTTTATAATTTAAATTAACGCTTAAGCGTTGTACTAAAAATGTGCCAATACTTAGAAACTGACAAACTTGCAGAAACAAAAAATGCCAACTCTTGAAGTTGGCATTTTTTGTTTATTTAATAACTAATTATTCTTCTGTTGAAGCTTCAGGGGCATCTGTTGGTGTCTCAGTGCTAGTCTCCGTTGGAAGCACAGGTAATGGTTGTGTTGTTTGAGCGTCAGGATCTAAAGCTTTAGATTCTGTACCAGCGGTACCTCTGTCAATAGCAACGTTAGATATTAGTATTAAAACTAATAAAAGTGTTGCTAACGTCCATGTGCTTTTGTCTAAAAAGTCTGTTGTTTTTTTTACACCACCTAATTGTTGTGTTCCACCACCACCAAAAGATGATGATAATCCGCCACCTTTAGGATTTTGTACCATGATTACTACGATTAGTAAAAATGCTACAACTACGATAAGGACTAAAAATATTGTAAACGTACTCATTATTATTTATTATTTTGTTCTTGTAATTGCTCTACTGCTTTAATTTGGTTTGCAAAGAAACTACTTTTTTCTGGATATTTCAAACTTAAAATTTTATAAGATTGGATAGCCTTTTTGTAGTTTTTCTGTTCTACATAGATACGTGCTAAAGTCTCCGTCATCAAAGACTCAGGTTGTATCATTTGGGCTTTAGCTAAATTGCCTTTTGAAGAGGTTGTTTTAACGGGACTTATTTTTGGGTTTTGAGTTATAAATTTATCAATAAGTTCAAACTTTTTTTCTTTATCTAGAGTTTCTGAAGTTTTGGTTTCAATTAGATTTTCTTCCTTTTTGGTTTCTCTTTTAATAGGTTTAAAGCGTGTTAATTTTAGCCATTCATTAAAAGAGTGAGTTTCTTTTTTATCAAACTGAAGCGGTTTTCCTAGATGCAATATATCCTCAGCTGTAGCTTCTTGAGTCTTTGTTTCGTCAGTTACAAGCTCTATAGATTCAGATTCATCTAAAACAAAATTTGATATTTTTTTAGGGCGCACTTTTTTGGGTTGAAATAAAGCTGGGTCTAAAACGCCATCTGTATCTTTTATTTGTTGTTTTAGTGCATCATCAATAGTTACGCTTTTATGAATTGAAATGTCTTCAATATGAACATCTATATCTTTAAGATTTTCAGTATTTTTTTTAATAAATTTTGAAATTTCATTTTGAATAAAAGCTTCTGAAGTTATAAAATCAAATAAAATACTCCTATCTGTGGTATAAGCAGCGGTAGTTTTAAGTTCTTGATTGTATGTAATACTGCTTTGGTCTTTTAAGCCTTTTAAGTGTATAGCGCGAGCTGGCTGAAAATAAGGAAACTCATTAATAATAGATTTTACGCCCTCCGTTTGCTCATGTGATATAGCTTTAGGGTTTTGTAATATTGATGTAAAATCTGTTTGTTCCATTGGTTTTAATTAAAAACTACCATTTGGCCAATGTAGCGTTAAAAATATCTTGTGTAATACGTTCAAAAATTTCTTCGTGAGCTGTTGTTTTTTGAGCCCCTGTTAATTCTCCTGTTGCCGGATAATCATAGAAAAATGAAAAGTTTTGATCTAGATCATCTTCTGCTTTTTTTCTATTGAAGAATCTCAGTTTAACGCTAATTGTAAGTCTGTTTTGTGCAGCTCTGTTGTCTGATGTCGCTGTGGTTGGTGAAATTCTATAATCCGTTATTTCGCCTTCATAAACTAAATCTCCTTTTGAAGGAACAAGTGTTAAATTAGTTTGATTTTGTATTAAATCTTCGAGCGCTATTTTGAAATCACGCTCTAAACCTGGCTCAATTAATAACGATGTATTTTCAAAACGATTAACTTGGTAAGTTTCGGTCCCAGCAGGGATTGATGCTCCAGTAAACGAGTAAGCCCCACAAGCAATAAGTGTAAAGCTAAAAGCTAAAAGTAAAAAGTAAAAAAAATAGTTTTTCATATTAAATGTAATACTTCGACTTTAGTTTATCTTGAGCGCAGTCGAAAGGCTCAGTGTAACATTTAGTTAAAAATTGTATAACGAGCAGTTACTCGCTATGTTGCTTTATTAAAATGCCGATTGTCTGTTTTTAAAGATCATATTGTTTAATCTTTCGGTATAATGTACGTTCACTGATGCCTAATTCAGCAGCTGCTAATTTACGTTTTCCGTTGTGACGTTCAAGCGATTTTTTAATTAATTCTAATTCTTTATCATGTAAAGATAAGGTCTCTTCTTCCTCGATTTCTTCTGCAAAGTAATATTTATCTTGAATAGGAGTTGCTTCCTCTTCAATAGATTTGTGCTCAGGAATGGCTATTATATCGTTGTTTTCTAAGTTTTCTTCAAAATCAACATCGTCTTTTTCGTCATTTCCATAGATTTTTTGAATGAGACTTTCGTTATTTTTTTCAACATCTTTAACATTGCCATGCTTCATGAGTTCCATAGTTAACTTTTTCAAGTCGTTAAGATCGGCTTTCATATCAAAAAGGACTTTATATAAAATCTCACGTTCGCTACTAAAATCACTTTCAGATTTTGAAGTTTTTATCACTGCAGGTAAATTGGTTCCCGCAGTTGCAGGTAAATAACTTCTTAAAACTTCGGCTGTAATAGTTCTATTTTGTTCTAAAACAGAAAGCTGTTCTGCTATATTTCTTAATTGACGAATATTTCCGCCCCAGCGGTGTTTTAGTAAAACCTGAATCGCATTATCAGTTAGTTTTATGGTTGGCATTTTATATTTTAATGCAAAGTCGCTGGCAAATTTTCTAAACAGTAAATGTATATCTTCTTGACGCTCTCTAAGTGGTGGTAAGTTAATATCTACAGTACTTAATCTGTAAAATAAATCCTCTCGAAATTTTTCTTTTTCGATAGCTTCAAACATGTTTACGTTTGTGGCTGCAACAATGCGTACATCCGTTTTTTGTACCTTACTAGAGCCTACTTTTAAGAATTCGCCATTTTCTAAAACACGGAGTAAACGTACTTGAGTAGTGAGTGGTAATTCACCAACTTCATCTAGAAAAATAGTTCCACCGTCTGCCACTTCAAAATAACCTTCACGTGTTTGTGATGCGCCAGTAAATGCGCCTTTTTCATGTCCGAATAACTCACTATCAATGGTGCCTTCTGGTATAGCGCCACAGTTAACGGCAATATATTTATTGTGTTTTCTATGAGATAGCTGATGAATGATTTTCGGAATACTTTCTTTACCAACACCACTTTCTCCAGTTACTAAAACTGAAATATCGGTTGGTGACACCTGTATAGCCTTTTCAATAGCACGATTAAGTGATGGAGAATTTCCAATAATACCAAATCGTTGTTTTATAGATTGAACGGATTCCATAGCCCCCTAGCTCCCAAAGTGGGAATTTAAAAGCCCCCTAGCCCCCAAAGTGGGAACTAAAAAACTTAGATTAATATTATTTTGAGTTTTCATTATTTTTATTTTTTTTCATCTGAATAAGAGTTCCTCCCTTTTGGGGAGGTTAGGAGGGGCTTAGCCCCACTGCCTCTCCTATAAGTGTAGCACTCGTGCAATCTGTAACTTTTACATTTACAAAATCGCCTACTTCATAAATACCTTTTGGAAACACACAAACAATACTTTGAGGTGTTCGGCCAGACCATTGTGCATCTGATTTTTTTGATTGCTTTTCAATCAATACTTCAACAGTTTTACCTAGCCATTCCTTGGTTTTGATTTCGCTGTGAATTCTCTGTAAATCAACTATATCTTGCAATCTTCGTTTTTTTGTTTCTTCAGGCACATCATCTTTCATATTTCTGCCAGCCATGGTTCCTGGGCGTTCAGAATATTTGTACATATATCCAAAATTGTATTTTACGTATGCCATAAGGGATACGGTGTCTTGGAAATCGGCTTCAGTTTCGGTTGGAAAACCGACTATGATATCTTGACTGATAGCGCAATTTGGGATTATTCTTCTAATATTATCAATCAAACCCATGTATTCTTCTCGCGTGTGTAAACGATTCATTTCTTTCAGAATACGATTGCTTCCACTTTGTACTGGTAAATGAATATGATTACAAATATTATTGTATTTAGCCATAGTTTCAACAACATCCAAAGTTAAATCTTGTGGGTTTGATGTTGAAAAACGAATACGCATTTTAGGCTGTGCTTTGGCACAAAGTTGTAATAATTTCGAGAAGTTAACCGAAGTGGCTTTTTGTATAGGGGAGGCTTTTTCAAAATCTTTTTTAAGACCGCCACCATACCAAAGGTAACTATCTACATTCTGCCCAAGTAAGGTAATGTCTTTATAGCCTCTGTTCCATAAATCATTTACTTCTTCTATAATACTTTGTGGATCTCTGCTACGTTCTCGTCCGCGAGTAAAAGGAACCACACAAAACGTACACATATTATCGCACCCACGAGTAATGGAAACAAATGCGGTAACGCCGTTTGAATTTAAACGCACAGGTGAAATATCGCCATAAGTTTCTTCTTTTGATAGGATAACATTTATAGCATCTCTACCTTCATCAACTTCGGCTAAAAGGTTTGGTAAATCTTTGTAGGCATCTGGACCAACAACTAAATCGACAATTTTTTCTTCTTCAAGAAATTTTGTTTTTAAGCGCTCAGCCATACAACCTAAAACACCCACTTTCATTTTTGGATTATGGTCGCGTTTTACGGCATTATATTTTTGAAGGCGTTTACGAACGGTTTGTTCTGCTTTATCACGGATAGAACAGGTATTTACCAAAACCAAATCTGCCTCTTCTAGCTTTTGAGTGGTGTTAAAACCTTGATTTGCCATGATGGAAGCAACGATTTCGCTATCGCTAAAATTCATGGCGCAACCGTAACTCTCAATAAAAAGTTTGCGTTTGTTGCCTTCTTTTTGTTCTACAACTAAAGTTTCGCCTTGTTTATTTTCGTCTATTATCTTTTCCATAGTGTATCGATATTCCTATCGGTCAATAAGTGTGCAAAGATACGATTAATTTATGTTTTGTGACAAAGTGGCAGTTTGATTTTTTCTTAATTTTGTCGCTAATAGTTGAGAATTCAAAGGGCTTCTAAGAATTGCTCTAGCGGGTAGGTGCGCAAGGGATAGTAGTGGAAAGCCCACAGCGACGAAGGTGTGAGGACTTGTAGCGGATAGCCCGACCCTTTAGGGTTGCGCCAAAAAAAACAAAAGATTTAATACTTTTTTACGCAACCAATTTTTCTTTTTTGTATCTTCAATAAGACAACCTACAATGAAATTGAAATACCTTTTTTTGTCCTTCGTTATTTTAGGCGTCTTAGCTTGTGATAAAAATGATGATTATGAATTTGTACAAGTAGCAACGCCGCAGTTAATGAGTAAATCTGCTTTTCGGAGCGCGGTTGAAGTTAGTGTGCCTAAAACTATTGATACTCCTGGTAAAATTTATGTGTACCAAGATTATATTTTTGTTGGTGATGTGAATTCTGGGATTCATGTTATTGATAATTCTAAACCTGAATCGCCAAAACCCATTAAGTTTATTGAGATTCCTGGGAATGAAGATATATCTGTAAAAGACAATTTTTTATATGCTGATAGTGCTACGGATTTAGTAGTTTTTGATATTTCGGATATTAATAATGTGTCGTTTGTAGAGCGGTTGGAAGATGTGTTTAATGTGTATGATTATAATATTCCTACTGAGGCCGAAGATGTTGATTTTGGTGGATTTAATTTTGAGGATGATATTATTGTGGGATGGACACTCACAACTGAAAGAAGAAAAAAAGAAGATAATAACCTAATTGATATTGCTTTAGATGATAGTGTTGTTTTAAATACGGCCGAATCTGCAACAGGCACGGGAGGTTCATTAGCACGATTTCAGGTAGTAGATAACTATTTGTATGCCGTTGGGAATTATGAAATGGCAATTTTTAATATTCAAAATTTAGCTGAACCAGTTTATGAAGATACACAATATGCAGGATGGAATATAGAAACCATGTTTCAGGCAGAAGAGTATTTATATCTTGGTAGCACAAATGGGATGTATATCTATAATTTGGTTAATCCGGCAGCGCCTGCGTTTGTTTCTGAGTTTACACATTGGGAAGGTTGCGACCCTGTTGTGGTAGATGGAGATTATGCGTATTTAACCTTAAGAGGCGGTAATCTTTGTTGGCAACTAGAAAGCGTTTTAGAGGTTATTGATATTAGTGATAAAACAAAGCCGACTTTGGCAGCTAGATATGATTTGGAAAACCCTTATGGTTTGGGAATTAAAAATAATATGCTATACGTTTGCGATGGTACTGCTGGACTCAAGCTATTTGAGCGAGAAACGCCTAAGGATTTAAAGCTGGTGAATGCTTTAAAAGGTATTCAAGCTAAAGATGTTATTCCCTTAGAAAATAGTTTGATTTTAATTGGAGGGAATACCTTGTATCAATTCGAATATATAGAAAACAACGTTGAGCTGATTAGCTCATATATACTAAACTAAACTAAATAAATGTTGTTTGAAAATCTGCCTTCGGGCAGATTTTTTTTGTGTATAATTGTAGCTAATTCCGAAAATAATCACTTAATTTATAAATTACCATACCATAAATGCATACATACGAAAGTTTAGAAAAAAAGATTGAGAATGCTAAAGATTTAAACTTTAGTAACCTTTTAGATAGTGTTATTGAGTTATTTAAACGATTATGGCTTAAAGGCTTAATCCTTGTTTTACTTGTAGTTTCTTTTGCTATTGTTGTAAATATTTTGTTTTCTATAATAGGCTTAGCCCCCAAAAATAATCTTGATATTGAAGGTCTTGATTTTGATGGGTTTTTTAGTTTTTATTCGGACACCATAATTGCTAGTATTCCACAAACGATATTGGTTAGCACTTTAACTATGGCTTTTGTGGCAGCATTTTACAGAATGTGTAAGCAACATGTTTTAGGAGAACAAGTAGTAGATGATTATTTCTATTTTTTAAAGAAGGAATACTTTTCTAAATTATTGATGCTTGGAATCATTCATACAGGGATTGCGGCAGTAACACAATACCTGTTTATGATACCCTATATTTATGCGTTTGTGCGACTGGCTTATTTTACTATTATTTTTGCTAATAATCCAGATTTAAGCGAAGGGGAAATTGTTAAAGCAAGTTTCAAAATAGGGAATAAAAAATGGCTTATTTCTTTCGGCACCTTGTTTGTAGCAGGGCTATTAGGAATGTTAGGTATTATAGGTTGTGGTATTGGGGTTTTGTTAACTATATCCATAGTTTATTTGCCAGTGTTTTTTATTTACAAAGAGGTTATAGGTTTTGAAGACACCAATGAAATAGAGCAAATTGGTGTTGGAAACGATTCAGATTATTAATATTTAAATAGGTTTTAAAATGAACACCATGGAAACATTACTTCGGAAAATTGAAAATGCTAAAGATTTAGATTTTGGAGATATTTTTAGCAAATCTGTCGAGCTTTTTAAAAAAGTTTGGGTACAAGGGTTAGTTATAATTTTATTAACTATACTATTAATGCTTCCGTTCTATATTATTATGTATTTGCCTTTAATAGCAATGGGTGTTTTAGATCCTGAAACCATGCAGCAAGGAGGCGAACCTAATATGGCTATTTTAATCCCGTTTTATTTGTTAATGATTGTATTTGGGTTTTTTGCAACGGTTATAGGATTAGCTTTAAAAGCCGCTTTTTTTAGAATATGCAAGACAAAAGATTTTAATGAAGCCACAAAAGATGATTATTTTTATTTTCTCAAAAAACCTTATTTAGGTAAATCTATAAAGCTGGGAGCAATGATGTTTGGTGTTACTTTAGTTGCCACATTACTATGCTTTTTACCTTTAATATATGCTATGGTTCCACTTTCATTAATGTATGTAATTTATGCTTTAAACCCAGATATGTCTGAATCGGATATTGTAAAAGCGGGGTTTAAATTAGGGAACAAAAAGTGGCTAATAACTTTTGGGTTAATGATTGTTGCTGGATTGTTGGCACAAATAGTAGGGATGATTATGTGTTTTGTAGGCGTATTTGTAACAGCATCATTTGCATCAATACCAATATATTTTATTTATAAAGACGCTTTAGGTATTGAGGAACAAACCGCGATTGAAGAAATAGGGACAAGGACCGAATAAAAAATATTCAATAGAGAAAGCCTGCTTTTAGCATATAAAAAGCAGGCTTTTTTGGTTAAATAAAACACAGATAATCCATAAAATGCTACAGATAAACTTTTTTTCATATACATTTGTAGCTTCAAAAAATGAAGTATGGCGAAGAATTTAGTGATAGTAGAGTCACCTGCTAAGGCAAAAACCATTGAGAAATTTCTAGGAAAAGATTTTAAAGTAGAATCTAGTTTTGGGCATATTGCCGATTTACCTTCCAAGGAATTAGGAGTGGATGTTGATGGTGATTTTAAACCAAAATATGAAGTATCTAGCGATAAAAAATCGGTTGTAAAAAAACTGAAAGACTTAGCTAAAAAAGCAGAAATGGTTTGGTTGGCAAGTGATGAAGACCGAGAGGGAGAGGCAATTGCATGGCATTTAGCCGAAACTTTAAAATTAGATAATGACAAAACAAAACGTATTGTTTTTCATGAAATTACTAAAGGGGCGATTTTAAAAGCTATTGAAAACCCTAGGGGTATTGATTACGATTTAGTAGATGCGCAACAAGCACGTCGCGTTCTAGATAGAATTGTGGGTTACGAGTTGTCTCCAGTGCTTTGGCGAAAAGTTAAAGGCGGATTATCTGCTGGTCGTGTACAATCAGTTTCTGTAAGACTAATTGTAGAAAAGGAAAGAGATATTCAAGGGTTTACACCTGTTGGCTCATATAGAATTGATGCTGAATTCTCAAATGAAGACGGGCAAACCTTTAAAGCAAAACTTCCTAAGAATTTTTCAACTAAAGACGAAGCACAAAAATTCTTAGAACAAAATGCTTCAGCCGATTTTAAAGTTGCAGATTTACAAAAAAAACCTGCAAAGAAATCACCGGCTGCACCATTTACAACATCAACTTTACAACAGGAAGCATCTCGTAAATTATATTTTTCAGTAAGTAAAACCATGACGATGGCACAACGCCTTTATGAAGCAGGTTTAATTACTTATATGAGAACAGATAGTGTCAATTTATCTGATCAGGCCAGAAAAGGCGCAGAAGCAGAAATTAAAAATGCCTTCGGAGATAAATATAGCAAACCAAGAAATTATAAAGGAAAGGCTAAAGGTGCTCAAGAAGCGCATGAGGCTATCAGACCTACAAATTTTTCTACACATTCAGTAGATATTGATAGAGATCAAGCGCGTTTGTATGATTTAATTTGGAAACGTGCTATTGCATCGCAAATGAGTGAAGCAGAATTAGAGCGTACCAATGTTAAGATTAGTGCTTCAACACATAATGAAACGTTTAGTGCTAATGGAGAAGTTATCACGTTTGATGGGTTTTTAAAAGTGTATTTAGAAGGTACTGATGATGAAGATGTGGAGCAAGATGGTATGTTGCCCGCTATGAAAACTAATGAAACATTGCTTAATAATTACATCACAGCAACGGAACGTTATACGCGTCCACCGGCACGATATACTGAGGCTTCATTAGTAAAAAAATTAGAAGAATTAGGTATTGGTCGTCCGTCAACTTATGCACCAACAATTTCAACCATTCAAAACAGAAATTATGTTGAAAAAGGTACTGTTGAAGGCTTAGAGCGAAGCTATTCGCAACTTACTTTGCAATTAGGTGTTGTAAAAGATAAAATGTTAAGTGAAAAAGTTGGTTCTGATAAAGGAAAATTGGTTCCAACAGATATTGGAATGATTGTGACTGACTTTTTGGTCAATCATTTTGAACAGATTTTAGATTATAATTTTACAGCTAAGGTAGAGGCTGATTTTGATGAAATTGCTGAAGGTAATGTAGATTGGACCGAAATGATGAAATCGTTTTACAAAACTTTTCATCCTGTAGTTGAAGATGTAAAAGAAAATGCAGAACGGGAATCTGGCGAGCGTATTTTAGGTGAAGATCCTAAAACTGGAAAACGTGTTAGTGTACGTTTAGGTAAATTTGGACCTATGGTACAGATAGGTACTGTTGATGATGAAGAGAAACCACAATTTGCAAGTTTAAGTCCAGATCAACAATTAAACACCATAACCTACGAAGAAGCTATGGATTTATTCCAGCTTCCTAAAAATTTAGGGAACTATGAAGGTGAAGAAATTCTTGTAAATAATGGTCGTTTTGGCCCTTATGTGAAATTTGGAGATGCTTTCGTATCACTTCCAAGAGGTACAGACCCTTTAAGTGTTGAGTTGGATGATGCAATTGTTTTAATTAAAGAAAAACAAAAAGCAGACGCCCCTATATATATTTATAAAGATTTACCGGTACAAAAAGGTAAAGGACGTTTTGGACCATTTATAAAATGGAACAACATGTTTATTAACGTAAATAAAAAATATGATTGGGAAAACCTTTCTGATGATGAAATAGTTGAATTAATAGAAACAAAAATTCAGAAAGAGATAGATAAGGTTATTCATAATTGGGAAGATGAAGGTATTCGTGTTGAAAAAGCGCGTTGGGGTAGGCATAACGTTTTAAAAGGCAAAGTAAAAGTGGAGCTTGCTAAAACGGTGGATGTGTCTGAAATGACATTAGAAGAGGCAAAAGCCATTATTGAAGCTAATGCACCAAAGAAAAAAGCAACCAAAAGAAAAACGGCTACAAAAAAGAAAACAACCGCTAAAAAGAAGGCACCAGCAAAAAAGAAATCATAGCTCATGAATTTTAATTTTTTATCCCCTGTTTCAGATTCAGTTTTAGCACATAACGAGCTATTATCTGGTCAAGCGCTAGGGCGAAAACTTAAAATGCACTCTGCACAATATGGAATGCCTGATTTAGATGATATTAATATTGCGATAATAGGTGTTTTAGAAAATAGGAATGATATAAATTATATAGGCGAAGAATTTCAGCTGAATGAAATTAGAAAATCGTTTTACGGTCTCTTTCCAGGAAGTTGGAATACTAACGTAGCAGATTTAGGCGATATAAACAGAGGAGAAAGTGTTGAGGATACTTACTTTGCTCTAAAAGAAGCCATAACTATTCTTGTTAAAAAGAATATTATCCCTATTATTTTAGGAGGCTCACAAGATCTTACCTATGCGAATTATAGAGCTTATGATGCTTTAATACCTATGGTAAATATTGTTAATGTTGACTCTCAGTTTAATTTAGGAGATTCAACAAAACCTATTAAAAACGATAGTTTTGTTGGTAAAATCATTTTGGATCAGCCATACAATTTATTTAATTATGCAACTATTGGTTATCAAACCTATTTTAATTCGCAAGAAGAAATAGATTTGATGGATAATTTATATTTCGAATCTTATAGATTAGGAGCGGTATCAAAAGATATCACTTATGTTGAGCCCGTTTTACGCGATGCTAATATTGTAAGTATAGATTTAACTTCTGTAAAAGGATCAGAGGTCAGTTCAAAACAAAAATATTCGCCAAACGGTTTAGATGGAAAGGAGATTTGTGCTATTGCACGGTATGCAGGTATAAGTAATAAAGTGTCTTCATTTGGTGTTTATGAATATAAACCTTCAAAGGACGACACCCTTACAGCTATGTTAGTTGCGCAAATATTATGGTATTTTATTGAGGGTGTTAATTATAGGGTAAAGGATGATGATTTTTTAGATGACAGAAATTATCAAAAGTATATCGCCTTAGTAGAATCTGAAGAATTAGTATTTTATAAGAGTAATAAAACGGGAAGATGGTGGATTGAAATTCCTTTTTTAGCAGAAGTTAATAATAAATTAAAAAGACATACGTTATTACCTTGCATGCATCAAGATTATTTAGATGCCTGCAATAATAAGGTGCCAGATCGTTGGTATAAAGCGTTGCAGAAGAATAGCGTTTAAAATAAAGAGTATAGTTTAAATACCAATTTCATCGTTGAAATGCTTACTTTCTACGATGAAACGTTATTTTTTTAGATAAAAAGTTGTTTTTTAAATAATATATAAATATGTTTACGCTCTCAAAAATGATGCTTAAAATAATTAACCTCAAGTTTTCTATGGATATTAAGAAGTTTATATTGTTAACCACTGTATTTGCAATGCTAGCAAGTTGCGGTTCTAAAGACAGGGGCGAACTAGTTGGTGTGCAAGGAAAAAAATGGCATCCAGAAAAGCCTTATGGTATGGAGCTTGTTCCTGGGGGTTCATTTATAATGGGTAAAGCAGATGATGATCTTGCTGGTGTTAATGATGCACCTTCAAAAACAGTTACTGTTAGAGCTATTTATATGGATGCAACTGAAATAACAAATAGCGAATATCGCCAATTTGTAAATTGGGTAAGAGATTCAATAGTAAGAATGGAGTTAGCAAAATTAGCTGATGATGTTGGCTTAACTCAAGAAGATGAAGGTACCATAGGTGAGTTTGCTTTTAGTGATGCAAATCCTGAAAACATGTCGGTTTACGAAAAATACATGTATGATAATTATACAGGTTTAGGACCCACCGGATATGAAGGAAGAAAGATAAATAAAGACATTGATTTAATTTTTGATACTTCAGAATATCTAGATGAGTATTATGCTGAGGTTATGGATTCTATGTATTTACCTTTAGAGGAGTCATACAACGGACAACGAACTTGGGATGTTACTAAATTTAAATTTCAGTATAGTCATATGGACATCCAAGAGGCTGCGAAAAATAGAGGGGTTAAGCGAAAAGATGTAATAATAAAAGAAGAGTTAGAAATTTATCCTGATACTACAGTTTGGATTAGAGATTTTGCATATTCATATAACGAGCCTATGCATAACGATTATTTCTGGCATGATGCTTATAGTGATTATCCGGTTGTAGGAGTTACTTGGAAACAAGCAAAAGCATTTTGTGAGTGGAGAACACTATGGAAAAATACGTATCAAAAATCTAAAAAAGGTGGTCAAATGGTAAATACATTTAGGTTGCCATCTGAGGCAGAATGGGAATATGCTGCTAGAGGTGGACTGCAAGCTGCAACATATCCTTGGGGTGGACCTTACACAAAAAGTGATAGAGGTTGTTTTATGGCTAATTTTAAGCCTGTAAGAGGCGATTATGCTGCAGATCAAGCATTATATACAGTTGAAGCTAAATCGTATGAGCCAAATGACTACAACTTGTACAATATGTCAGGGAATGTGTCAGAATGGGTAAATGCATCTTATGATCCTTCATCTTACGAATACACATCTAGCATAAATCCAAGTGTAAACGATGCCAATAATAAACGTAAAGTTGTAAGAGGTGGCTCATGGAAAGATGTGGCGTACTTTTTACAAGTAAGTTCAAGAGATTATGAATATGCAGATTCTGCAAGAAGTTATATAGGATTCAGGACCGTTCAAGATTATATGGGGACAGCAGTAACAAAAAACGGGAATTAAACTTTAAACCAAATCAAGAATAAATACTATTAATTAACCTACTTAAGTAAAAAAGAAAACCTACTTAAAATTAAAAACCGAAAATTATGGCAAAGTCAAAAGCAAGTAAGAAATTCATGAATATGGCATACGGATTAGGAGCAGCAATTGTAATCGTTGGTGCACTATTCAAAATTATTCATTTTGAAATAGGACCTTTAACAGGTAATGTAATGTTAACTATTGGTTTATTAACTGAAGCTATTATATTTGCATTATCAGCATTTGAACCTGTAGATGATGAATTAGATTGGTCTTTAGTGTATCCTGAATTAGCAGGAGGACAATCCATGAGAAAAGATGGGAAAAAAGAAGATGCTCAAGGTTTGTTGTCTCAAAAATTAGATAACTTATTAAAAGAAGCTAAAATTGATGGCGAATTAATCGCTAGTTTAGGAGATAGCATCAAAGGTTTTGAAGGCGCTGCTAAAAACATGTCTTCTACTGTAGATTCAATTGAAGCGTCAAAGAAATATGGTGAGGAATTATCATTAGCAGCAGCTCAAATGGAATCGTTGAACAGCTTATACAAAGTACAATTAGATAATGCAAGTAAGCAGCAAACAATCAACGAGGAATCTGTTGAAAATGCAGCAAAATTAAAAGAACAAATGCAATCTTTAGCATCTAACTTATCATCATTAAATGGTGTATATGGTGGTATGTTATCTGCAATGAATAAATAATTAGGAGCGTTAATAAATAATCCCAAATTACATTAATTAACCAAAAAAAACCTAATTAAACATGGCAGGAAATAATTTATCACCAAGACAAAAGATGATTAATCTGATGTATTTAATATTTATAGCGATGCTAGCTTTAAATATGTCAAAAGAAGTGCTTTCAGCCTTCGGATTAATGAACGAAAAGCTAACCGAATCGAATTTAGTAACTGAAGCAAGAAATAACAGTTTTGTTGCAAGTTTAGAAGTGAAAGCTGAAGGTCAACCAGAAAAATATAAGCCTTTAAAAGCAAAAGCAGACCAAATAGACGAATTAGCACATAATTTTAATGCGTATTTAACAGATTTAAAAGGAAAAATGACTGCTAAAATTGATGATCCAACAGATTATGAGATCATGGATAAAGGCGATTATCTTGACGAACATTTCTTTAAAGGCGATAAAATAAAAGAAGATGGTCAAGAATTTTTAGCGCAAATGAAAACCTTTAGAGAAGGTGTTGCAAACATTTTATCTGGGCAAAAAGGTATGGAGCCCATTATCAAAGAGGTTAATGATAAGTTTAATACTGATGACGTTAAGAATAGAGATAATAGATCTCAAGGGTGGTTAGAATATCACTACAAAGGATTTCCTTTAGTAGCATCTTTAACTAAAATGACGCAACTTCAAGCCGATATTAAAACGACTGAATCGGAAGTATTATCAAATATGCTAGCAGGAACGCTTTCTAGTGAAGTATCTATGACAAACTATACAACCTTAATGGAGACCTCTAAATCGGCTTACTTTAATGGTGAGAAATTTGATGGACAAATTGTTTTAGGTCGTAAAGATGCATCAACCAAACCAAGTAGAGTTGAATTAACTTTAGATGGTAGAAAACTTTCTGAAAATCAGTATTCTATTGAAGATGGTAAAGTAAAATTGTTAATAGGAACAGGTGGTGTTGGAGAACATAAAATTGAAGGTAAATTAATCTTTGCTCAAGATGGTGAAGAAATTGAAGTACCTGTAAAATCATCATTTGCTACGGTAGCAAAACCAAATTCAGCTACCATTTCTGCTGATAAAATGAATGTGGTTTATAGAGGTGTTAAAAACCCAATGACTATTTCATTTGCTGGTATTCCAGATAATAAAGTAACTGCAAGTGCTCAAGGTTTATCAAGAGGTTCTGGTAGTAGCTATGTTATGGATGCTACAAGAATTCAAGGTAGAGAAGTAACTATCAACGTTACTGGTACATTGCCAGATGGCGGAAAAGTTAGTGATAATGCTAAATTTAGAATTAAAGATTTACCAAAACCAACAGGAACTGTAAGAGGTGAAGATGGTGCAATAAAAATGCAACGTAATAGTCTTAAAATTTCTACTGTTGGTGCTAAGTTTGATGATTTTGATTTTGAATTACCATTACGAGTTTCTGGATTTAAATTTAAAGTACCAGGACAACCAACAATAAATGTTAAGGGAAATAAGTTAGATAGTAGAGCTCAGAAAGCATTAGCAAAAGCTAAACGTGGATCTGGTGTTCAAATATTTGACATTGAAGCAAAAGCGGGAGGTGTAAGTGTTATACTTAAAAAAGTATCACCAGTTTTTGTTGAGCTTACAAATTAAAATAAATTATTAGAGATAGATTCAATTTAAATATATCTCTAATAATTATAATGTAAAATAAAATTAAGATGAATTTAAAACATTTTTTATTAACCGTTGCTACTTTTTTTGCAGGGTCAAGTTTATTTGCACAAGCTAATATACTTAATGCAAAAAGCCCTGATGAAATAGGCGTAAGAACTGTAGCTCAAAAAGCAGTTGACAATGACAAGCCTTTAGAATACGGTTATGTTGATGATAGAGATATTCTGTTTTCTAAAATGGTTTGGGAAAAAGTTGTGCTAGATGAGCGTGCTAATTTTCCACTTTACTATCCAATAGATACAAATAATATTGGTAGTGATAGAAGATCGTTATATGATGTACTTATGAAGAACATTAAAAACGGAAAAATCAAAAATATCTATGATGATTCTTATTTTACAACAAAACGTACTTTAAAGGATATTGAGTCTGCATTAACAATGGTTGATACTACAGAGTTAGGTATTGAGCAACTTAATGCTGGTGAAGAGTTGTCTGCAGAGTATATTAATAAAAGATCGATTAATGCTGCTGATATAAAAGAGTATCACATTAAAGGACTTTGGTATTTTGATAAGCGTCAATCGGAAATGAAATACAGACTATTAGGAATCGCTCCTGTAGCTCCAGATGTTAACTTTATTGATGACTCCGAACCAGATTTAGTGCCTCTATTTTGGGTATTCTTTCCAGATGCTAGAGAAATATTACATGAAGCTAAATCCTTTAACAACAGTAATAGTTCTATGCCATTTTCTTTTGATCACGTGCTGAATGCAAGACGTTTTCAAGGCTATATTTTTAGAGAAGAAAATGTACAAGGCGATAGAGCTATATCAGAATATGTATCTCAAAATGCTTTAATGCAATTACTTGAATCTGAAAGGATTAAAGATAAAATTAGAGATTTTGAATTAGACATGTGGACTTATTAAGCCATAATAATCTATAAGTTTTAAAGCGCTCACTTTTTTAAGTGAGCGTTTTTTTTTTACCCTTAATTTAAAACTGAATGTATTCCTTCACTTAAAAGGGAAGGTGTCCGCAGGACGGAAGGGTTGTTTTTTAATAAGTTGATTAAAGTCCAAGTCAAAAAAAATAAATTAAAATCTACTTATCTTCGCAATTAATTATGCAAGTAGATTATATTATAGTTGGTATTGGGATTGCTGGAATTAGTTTTTGCGAGCAGTTAACAGCAAATGGAAAATCATTTGTGGTGTTTGATGATGGGTCTCAGCAATCATCAACAGTTGCTGGTGGATTATATAATCCTGTAGTATTAAAACGGTTTACATCGGTTTGGAAAAGCACTGAGCAGTTAGATGTAGCATTGCCGCTTTATGCGAATATTGAGCAAAGACTCCATGTTAAATTAGATTATAAAATCCCTATTTATAGAAAATTTGCTTCACAGGAAGAACAAAACGATTGGTTTGCGGCTTCAGATAAACCTTTACTTTCAAGATATCTGTCGCCAAAAATCATAAAGAATAATAATGATGCTATAAATGCGTCTTTTGGTTTTGGAGAGGTATTAGAAACAGGTAGGCTTGATGTTAAAACCATGATTAGAGCGTATAAAACTGAGTTGCTTAAAGATGGATTATTATTTGAAAAGCCGTTTGATTATGATGATTTACAAATACAAGGCAAAACTATTAATTATCAAAACATATATGCAAAACATATTGTATTTGCTGAAGGTTCTGGTGTAAGGCACAACCCCTATTTTAATAATTTGCCTCTAGCTCCTGCAAAAGGGGAATTACTAACTATTTTTGCACCAGATTTAAAAATTGATTATGTCTTGAAAGCAGGCGTTTTTTTAATTCCGTTGGGTAACGACCTATATAGTGTTGGTGCCACTTACGAATGGAAAGACTTAAGTCATGATACTACTGAAAAAGCCAAAGTAGAACTTTTAATTAAACTTAAAAAACTTATTAGTTGCACTTTTAATGTGGTTAAACAAGTGGCTGGTATTAGACCTACTGTAAAAGATAGAAGACCTTTAGCTGGAAAACATCAAGACCATGACAACGTATTTATATTAAACGGACTTGGAACGCGTGGTGTTATGGTTGGTCCTTATGTAGCCAAACAACTTTACAACTTTATTGAACGTAATGAGCCATTAGAAGCCGAGATTGATATAAGTCGTTTTTAATCTGAAGTAAAAGTTGAGGTATTCTTGCGTAATGTATTGCAGTTAAATATTTATTTTCATAAGCTCAATAATTTAAAATAATAACATACGGATAAAAACCAACAACCTTTTGGGGGCGAGTACTCATACCGTAAAGCTCGACGTCTTGTACTAACCTAACTGCCAGCAGGTAAGAGTCCAAGAAATTATTTTTTTCTAGCTAAAGATTTGTTGTAACTCATAAAAAGATTAATCCAGATATTTCTGGAAATTCTCATTATTATTGGCATAAAAACGATTAAAGTGACTACAATAGATATAAAAATATAATTAAGGCCAGCGTTAAAAACAAAGTAGCTTATAACAAAAGCGGCTACTGCAAAGGCAATACCAACACCGTAACTTACGTACATGGCGCCATAGAAAAAGGATGGTTCTATTTTATATTTTGTATTACAGTTACTGCATGTTTCGTTCATGCTTAATGCCTCAGAAAGTATGTAGGGGTTTTTATTTACATACATAGATTCTTCATGACATTTTGGACATGTGCCAGAGAAAATGCTATATAATTTTGAGCCTTTTTTAAACATATAATTTAATGTACTTTTGCATCCGCAATTACAGTGCAAAAATACCATTTTAATAATATTGTACTGTAATAAAAGTTACATTTCTATGATGAACATTCATAATTTATCAATTTCATTTCAAGGAGAATATCTGTTTGAAGATATAACTTTCAAATTAGGTAATGGCGATAGGATAGGACTTATTGGAAAGAATGGCGCAGGTAAATCTACAATGCTTAAAATATTATCAAAAGAAATGGAGCCTGATACAGGGCAAATTGCTGCTGATAAAGAACTTAAAATTGGATTTTTAAAGCAGGATATTGATTTTATATTGGGAAGAACGGTTTTAGAAGAATCTTATGAGGCATTTAAAGAGATTAAAGCTTTAGAAGCTAAAATGGAAAACGTAAACCATCAGTTGGCTGAACGTACAGACTATGAAAGTGACGGATACCATCAGTTAATGGTTGATATAAACGAGCTACAGCACCAATATGAAATTCAAGGCGGTTATAATTATCAAGGCGATACGGAAAAAATTCTTCAAGGTCTAGGTTTTAAAAGAGAGGATTTTGATAAACTGACTGATACGTTTTCTGGAGGGTGGCGTATGCGTATTGAGTTAGCAAAACTATTGCTTCAGAATAATGATATTTTACTTTTGGATGAACCCACAAACCACTTAGATATAGAATCTATTATTTGGTTGGAGGGTTTTTTAAGAAATTATGCTGGTGCTGTGGCTATTGTATCGCATGATAAAATGTTTTTGGATAATGTAACTAATAGAACTATTGAGATTTCTTTAGGGCGTATTTATGATTATCCTAAACCATACTCTAAGTTTTTAGTATTGCGTGAAGAATTGAGAACACAACAATTAGCGTCTCAAAAAAATCAGCAAAAACAAATTGAGCAAACTGAAAAGCTTATTGAAAAGTTTCGTGCTAAAGCATCAAAAGCAACCATGGCACAATCGCTTATAAAAAAGCTTGATAAAATTGATAGAATTGAGGTTGATGAAGATGATAATAGTGTTATGACACTTAATTTTCCTGTTTCTATAACACCAGGGAAGGTTGTGGTAGAAGCTGAAAAGATATCCAAAAATTATGGCGATAATCAAGTTTTAAAAGATATAGATTTATTAATTGAGCGCGATAGTAAAACTGCTTTTGTTGGGCAAAACGGACAAGGTAAATCTACGTTAGCTAAAATGCTTGTAGGCGATATTAAGTATGATGGGTATTTAAAATTAGGGCATAATGTGCAAATTGGATATTTTGCTCAAAACCAAGCGGAATATCTTGATGGAAACAAAACAGTTTTAGATACCATGATTGACGCTGCTAACGAAACGAACCGAAGTAAAGTTCGAGATATTTTAGGCTCGTTTTTATTTAGAGGCGATGAGGTTGAAAAATATGTACGCGTGCTTTCTGGTGGTGAGCGTAACAGATTAGCTTTAGCTAAACTTATGTTACAACCTTTTAATGTGCTTATTATGGATGAGCCTACGAATCACTTAGATATAAAATCTAAAAATGTTTTGAAGGAAGCTTTAAAACGTTTTCAAGGCACACTGATTTTGGTGTCTCATGATCGTGATTTTCTTCAAGGTTTAACCAATTTTGTTTATGAATTTAAAGACCATAAGTTAAAAGAATATTTAGGGGATATTGATTATTATTTAGATCAACGAAAAGTTGAAAGCTTAAGAGACGTTGAAAAACGTACTGTTGTTAAAGAAACACCTAAGGTTAAGAAGCAGCAGTCTTACGAAGATCAGAAAAAAATGAAATCTTTAAATAATAAGTTAAGTAACGTTGAGTCTAAAATTAATCAACTAGAACAAGACATAAAAAAGATAAATTTAGAGCTAGAAATAAACTACGAAGAGGTGTCTTCTAAGACAAATTTCTTTGATAATTATCAAAAAATGAAATCTGATTTACAGGATTTTATGAAAAAATGGGAAGACATTCAGTTAGAAATTGAAACCTTTGATAATTAGAAATTTTTTTAAGTTTTTTTTAACTTTTAAGCGTAAGTTAAAAGGTAATTTTGAAGACTAGACCATCAAAATTATTAGTATGCGTAAAATTATACTTTCCGTTCTTGGAATTTTACTAATCGTATTTTCTTTTTTGTTTGCGAAAAAACTTATTGCAAATAAGAATAAACCAAAACCTGTTAAAGAAAAAATAGTAAAAACAGTATTTGTAGATACCGTTTTAAACCGCACTGTTCAAATAATTATTCCTGCAAATGGTAGCTTAGTAGCAAAGCAACGCGTAGAACTCTATGCCGAGGTGCAAGGTGTTTTTAAATCATCAAATATTCTTTTTAAGCCAGGGCAGAAATACCAGAAAGGTCAAACTTTAATTAAAATAGATGCAGCCGAATATTATGCAACAGTACAAGCATCAAAAAGTAATTTGTATAATGCAATTGCGGCAATAATGCCTGACTTACGTATGGATTTTCCTGATGTTTTTCGGAAATGGCAGACCTATCTGAATACTTTCGATTTAAGTAAAACAACACCAGAATTACCAAAAATGACTTCCGATAAGGAAAACTATTTTATTACAGGACGCGGTATTGTTTCAAATTATTATAATGTTAAGAATTTAGAACAGCGTTTATCAAAATATAATATTTCTGCTCCATTTTCAGGTATATTAACCGAGGCTTTAGTTACTGAGGGGTCTTTAGTAAGAAGTGGACAGAAGTTAGGCGAATTTATTAATACCTCAGTTTACGAAATGGAAGTAGCTGTAAGTAGAAGTTATGCGAGATTATTGAAAGTTGGCGAATCTGTTAAACTTACCAATTTGGATAAAACAGAATCATACACAGGAAAAGTGTCTCGTGTAAACGGTAGTATTGATGCTAACACGCAAACCATAACAGCTTATATTGATGTTAAAGATGATGCCTTAAAAGAGGGTATGTATTTGGAGGCAAGCTTAAATGCAAAAGAAGAGCAAAATGCTATTGAGATAGATCGTAATTTATTATCTGAAAATGATGAAATATTTATTGTTAGAGATAGTGTCTTAGATGTTATTTCTGCAAAACCAGTATATTTTTCAGACACCAAAGTAGTTTTGAAAAATGTTGCGAACGGAACGGTTATTCTTAAAAAAACAGTTCCGGGAGCCTATGCTGGTATGCTCGTGAAACCTTTTAAAGAATCGATTAAAAAGGCAGATAAATAATGAGAAAATTAATCGCTTATTTTATTAAATATCATGTTGCCGTAAATGTTTTCTTGCTCGCCTTTCTGGTTTTTGGATCTATTGGTGTGCTGTCTCTTAAATCCTCCTTTTTTCCATTAGTAGAGTCTAAAATTATCAATGTCAGTATAGCTTATCCGGGAGCATCACCACAAGAAATAGAAGAAGGCGTTGTTCTTAAAATTGAAGATAACCTAAAAGGTTTAAGAGGTGTAGATCGAGTAACTTCAGTATCTCGCGAAAATAGCGGTACAATAACCATTGAAATTGAAAAAGGAGAGAATATAGATTTTATGCTTTTAGAGGTTAAAAATGCGGTAGATCGTGTGCCGTCTTTCCCAACAGGAATGGAACCTTTAATTGTTGCTAAACGCGAAGAAGTCCGACAAACCATTTCGTTTGCTATAAGCGGAAAAAATATACCTCTGGCCACTTTAAAACAATTAGGAAGACAAGTTGAAAACGATTTAAGAGCCATTGACGGAATTTCTCAAATTGAAGTCACAGGATATCCAGAGGAAGAAATTGAAATTGCCGTTAATGAAGCTAGTTTATTAGCATATAATATTGGGTTCTCTGATGTCTCGCAGGCGGTTAGTGCTTCAAATATTTTAGTAACTGGTGGAAATATTAAAACCGATGCCGAAGAATATTTAATTCGTGCAAATAATCGTTCGTATTATGGCGATGAGCTTTCAAATATTATTATTAAAGCGACTAACGATGGTAAAACAGTACGTTTAAAAGATGTAGCTATTATTCGTGATCGTTTCTCTGAAACGCCTAACGCGACTTATTTTAATGAGGAATTAGCAGTTGATGTTACTGTAACCAGTACAAATAATGAAGATTTAATATCTGCTGCTGATAAAGTGAAATCATATGTTGAAGGGTATAACCAAAGCCATAATAATGTTAAGCTTAATGTTGTTCGAGATTTATCAATCACTTTAAATCAACGTACCGAATTATTGATTTGGAATGCGATTATGGGAATTACTCTCGTGCTAATATTCTTGTCCCTGTTTCTAAATACAAGGTTAGCATTTTGGGTTGCTTTTGGGCTTCCTGTATCATTTCTAGGAATGTTCATTTTTGCAAGTCAGTTTGATGTTACTATAAACGTACTATCTCTTTTCGGAATGATAATCGTTATCGGTATTTTGGTAGATGATGGTATTGTAATTGCCGAAAATATTTATCAACATTATGAAAAAGGAAAAACACCAATACAAGCGGCTATAGATGGTACAATGGAAGTAATTCCGCCAGTAGTTTCAGCAATAATAACTACGCTTTTAGCCTTTTCTCTCTTCTTGTTTTTAGATAGTAGAATAGGAGAGTTTTTCAGTGAAGTTTCAGTTATTGTGATATTAACTTTATTGGTGTCTTTAATTGAAGCCTTAA
Organism: Algibacter sp.; assembly: GCF_029245835.1. Classification (GTDB taxonomy): domain Bacteria; phylum Bacteroidota; class Bacteroidia; order Flavobacteriales; family Flavobacteriaceae; genus Algibacter_B. The sequence goes on from NZ_JAQWOO010000032.1 coordinate 123,489, forward strand.
TTATTCTACCTGCACATTTAGCACACTCCAAAGCTTTGCGTAAACCAATTCAAGAAGAAAATCCTTCTAAAATGAAGCAATTCTTTACTAAAATGCGTGTTATAAATAAAGTGGGCGATAAGATTATGGTATTCTTGAGGGATAGGGTTTATAGTCCAACTTTAGATTTTGTTTTAAAATTCAAGATGTTATCTTTAGGTATTTTTGTTGCCCTTTTAATACTCACTTTTGGGTCTATAGGCGGTGGTATTATTGGAGTTACTTTATTTCCTTCTATTGCTAGTGATAGGGTTTCCATAGAATTAGACATGCCTAATGGAACTAATGAGGAAATTACAGACTCTATTATATCCATGATAGAACAAAAATCGTTTTTGGTTAATAAACAATTAACAGAAAAATATTTAAAAGGGACAGGAAAGCAATTGTTTGAAAATACCATTCTAACTTTAAGAAGTTCTTCAAGTGCAAGTTTGCAAATTAATATGCTGCCTGGTGAGGAGCGTCCTGATGCGATAAATTCAAGATTGGTAGCTAATAAATTACGAGAGGCTGTAGGCCCAGTTATAGGAACCGAACGGCTAATTTTTGGTTCTGGTGGTAATTTTGGCGGGAGTCCAGTTTCGGTATCCCTTCTAAGTAATAATATAGACGAATTAAAAGCCGCTAAGAAGGAGCTTAAAGACGTTTTGCAATCCAATCCGTTATTAAAGGATGTTGAAGATAACGATCCAGCAGGAATTAAGGAAATTCGTTTAGAATTAAAAGAAAGTGCTTATTTGTTAGGTTTAGACTTGCGTACGGTGATGACGCAAGTACGCTCTGGTTTTTTTGGAACACAAGCGCAACGTTTTCAGCGAGGACAGGACGAGATTAAGGTTTGGGTTCGTTACGATAGAAGTAACAGAGCATCTATTAATAATTTAGACGATATGCGTATTGTAACACCATCTGGTAATCGTGTAACCTTAAAAGATATTGCCAATTATACCATTGAAAGAGGTGATGTAGCCATAAACCATTTAGAGGGATTACGTGAAATAAAAGTATCTTCAGATTTAAAAGATCCAAACGCAAGTGCTACAGATATAATAGATGATGTTAAATTAAACATTATTCCTGGAATTCAATCAAGATATCCCACAATTTCAGCATCTTTTGAAGGTCAGAATAGAGAAAAAGATAAGCTGTTAGCTTCCTTATCACGTGCTGGAATCCCAATCTTATTTCTAATCTATATTACAATAGCCTTTACGTTTAGAAGTTATAGTCAGCCTATTCTTCTAATTTTATTAGTCCCTTTTAGTTTAACGGCAGTGGCTTGGGGGCATTGGATATTAGGATTCTCAGTAAATATATTATCGCTTTTAGGTATTATTGCGTTAATAGGAATTATGGTAAATGATGGTCTTGTTTTAATTGGTAAATTTAATACTAATTTAAGAGAAGGAATGACTTTTGATTTAGCGCTTTCTGAAGCAGGAAAGTCCCGATTTAGAGCTATTTTCTTAACCTCATTAACTACAGTTGCTGGTTTAGCACCATTGTTGCTTGAAAAAAGTAGGCAAGCACAATTTTTAAAACCAATGGCGATTTCTATTTCTTTTGGAATTGCTTATGCGACTATTTTAACACTATTGGTTTTACCATTATTCTTAGGGTTTAGTAATGGTATTAAAAAGAATATAAAATGGTTAGCAACTGGTAATGAAGTTACAAAAGAAGAAGTTGAACGCGCTATTAAAGAACAAAAAGAAGAAGATGAATATTAAATTTGTTTTTTTAAGTATGCTATTGGCATCGCAAGTGTCATTATTTGCTCAAGAATTAATCACACCAGAAAAAGCAGTGAGTCTCGCTTTAGAAAACAACTACGGTATTAAATTGGTTAATACAGATGTTGAGGTTGCGAAGAATAACGCAAATATTTTAAATTCAGGTTATTTACCAACGTTAACGGGAAATGCAGGAGCAACTTATAATAGAGATAATACGGAGGCTGAATTTGCAGATGGTCGTGTAACGGTTTTAAACGGTGCGGAAAGTTCTAGATATAATGCGTCAGTAGATTTAAATTACACCTTGTTTGATGGTTTAGGGCGTTCTTATAATTATAAACAACTCAAAGAAACCCAAAAATTAACCGAGTTACAAGCACGAGAAACTATTGAGAATACAATACTTCAGCTTTTTACTATATATTATAATGTTGCTGAACGAACTGAAAATACTAATGCTATTTTGCAAACTTTAGCTATTTCTAAAGAGCGATTAACACGTGCAAAGTACCAATTTGACTATGGGCAAAATACTAAATTAGGCGTGCTTAATGCCGAAGTAGATATTAATAATGATAGTATTAGTTTAATGAATTCAGAACAGCAGTTAAGAAACTCTAAACGCGATTTGAATCTTGTTTTAGGAAATACTTTAAAAGAGACGTTTAGAATTGATACTAAAATTGAGTTTAAAACACTTTATGATAAAGCGGCGCTTTTAGAGAAGGCTAAAGCGAATAATATAAATTTATTACAAGTAGATAAAAGTATAACTATTAATACATTGGGAGTTAAATCTGAAAAATCGGCATACTTACCAACAGTTGGTTTAATAGGAAGTTATGGTTGGAATAAGAATAATAATAATGCAGCTTCTTTTATCGCTACATCAACCAATACAGGGCTTTCAGGAGGTTTAAATTTACGTTGGAATTTATTTGATGGGGGTACTGCTATCACAAGAGTTAAAAATGCTAAAATAAATTTAGAAGCTCAAAATATTCAAAAAGAACAATTACGCGTTACCTTAGAGCGCGATTTTAATAATGCATGGGATGATTATCAAAATAAATTAGAAATTTATAGATTACAGGAACATAATATAAACACGGCAGAAAATAATTTTAATAGAACACAGGAGAAGTTTAAATTAGGACAAGTCAATTCAATTGAGTTCAGACAGGCGCAACTCAATCTCTTAAATGCAGAATTAAATAGAAATCAAGCTAAATATTCGGTTAAAGTTTCGGAATTGCAATTACTTCAAATAAGTGGAGAAATATTAACTATTAGTTTTTAAGGCCGTTTAGAGTTTAGTTTTTTAACCAGTAAAATGTAGTTTGTTTTTATACAATTGTTAAAATTTTAAGTATTTCGTCGATAAAAATAGTTTTTAATCTAGTTTAGGCCTATATTCGCTTAAGAATTAATCCCAAATTTGACCAAAGACATGAAGACTTTAAAATTAATAGCAATTTGTTTCCTTGTTACAGCGTATTCATTTGCTAACGTTTCATCTACAGATAAAGACGCTCTAATAGCCATATATAACGCAACAAATGGTGCGGAATGGAATTCCTCTTGGGATTTAAATGCATCTATTGATACTTGGTATGGTGTTAAAATAGAAAACGAAAACGTAGTTGAAATTAACCTTCAGTTTAATAACCTTGATGGAAACTTACCTCAAGAGATTGGAAACTTAACTAGTTTAAAGGTGTTGAACTTAGGTTTCAATAAACTTAAAGGCACACTTCCTACTACATTAAGTAATTTAAAAGAATTAACAGCTCTTGAGTTATTTATGAACGGTTTTGAAGGCGAGATTCCATCAGCATTAGGTGAATTGAAAAAGCTTAATACATTAAAACTATATAGTAATAAATTTACAGGTGAAATTCCAAGTTCATTAATGAGTTTAACTAACCTTAGAGAGTTATTATTAGGAAGTAATTTTTTAAGTGGCCAGATTCCAACTGAGATTTATGCATTATCAAAATTACAAAAGTTAAGTTTGATGGATAATAAAATGGATGGTGAGATTCCTGTAGAAATAGCTCAATTAAAAGATTTAGAAGAGTTGTTATTATCAACAAATCAATTTACTGGAGATTTACCACAAGAGTTTATGAATTTAACAAAGCTAAACACGATGATGGTTAGTGATAATAACTTAAACCAAGAGTACCTTACAGTTTCTGGTAAAAACCCTCCTACACTGATGCAGTTAGAAATACAAAATGCAACAGCAACAATGGATATCGAGAAAGAATAAATTATAGTTTTTATAAATTTAGTTAGTTAAAAGTCATCATTTATGATGGCTTTTTTTATTTTTATAATATGCTAGAACACTATTTTACATGCCCGCATTGTTGGCAAACCATTTCTATGCTAATAGATAATTCTGTTTATAATCAATCTTATATAGAAGATTGCGAAGTGTGTTGTAACCCAATTCAAATTACAGCTCAATTTGTAGATACAGAATTAACAGCGTTTCAAGCAAATAGCATTGAGCAATAATTTTTTTGTTTTTTATGTTTGCTAAAGTAAAAAAGGATTGTATCTTTGCAGTCCTAAATGATTTGGTCGGCATAATGAACCGAAAGTTAAAAGCTAAGAAAATCATTTTAAGATTATATCGCGGGATAGAGCAGTAGGTAGCTCGTCGGGCTCATAACCCGAAGGTCACTGGTTCGAGTCCAGTTCCCGCTACTAGTAAAGACAAGGGTTTCAAGAAATTGAAACCCTTTTTTTATTACACCTAGTACAGAATAAGTACAGAATAATCCTTTTTTCAAATTTTTATTAAAATTGTTATTATTTGATATCTTTTGCGGGTAAATTCTATAGCTATTAGTAGATTTATGGGGATCAATCCCAAAAGTTGTGTGTTAAATGAAATAAGGTTCCCAATTTGCATCATATCATTTTAACTATAAGTGCGATAACATTTGTACTATAATTATTCTTATGTTGAGTTGAGTGAAGATTCAGCAAGAATTAATCTGTTTTTAAATTGAATATTTCTTTTTATTCAGTCCATTCCCTTGCATTCCGTAAAAACTACATTTCAGAAAAAGAACTTCATTATCAAAGTCTTGGACACAATCCTCACTTTTGACTTTTCATTCCGTTAACCCTTTCCGCTCCGCTGGAAAGGAACTCTTCATTCCAAGTAAAAAGTGTGAATCAAGTCCGCTTGATGTGAACAAATATCAAAATAATAAGCGGAAAGCCAAACCCTAAATTTTCTTAACCATACCATCTGCAAAGCTTTCTTTGAGCTTTACTGGATGCTACTTAAAAATTCAGGATTTGCCTCAGTCATTTTAAGGGGTTAATAATAGATGACGCCTTTTGTTGTTTTTCGGGGCGTCGAAAAACAGGCAGTGCATAAGCATTTCTAATTGGAACCTATTTCCTTTTCTCGCTTAACTACCGGTACGCTCTAACGCAAATAGGTTCCAAAGAATTGCTAATGCCCTTATGGAACTTGTCAAGACCTTGCAAGTTTTATAAAAAAATAAGGTTTCTACGTCCTTGAAAATCCAAGGATTTTACTACGTCGCAGACACTCCTGATTTATTTTCTAAAAGTCTTGACAAAACCCACGTCATCTATGGTGCGGAGCACGAAAGAAATCGAACAAAACACCCCTTAAAATTTAATTCAGTTTAAACCAATACAGGGGAATTATTAACCTTTAAATTTTTAAATCATGAGTACATTAAGAAACAAAGTACAGTTAATTGGGCATGTTGGACAAGAACCAACCATTACAAACTTAGACAACGGTAAGAAAGTAGTCCGTTTATCTATCGCAACAAATGAGCATTACAAAGACGGTAAAGGCGAAAAACAAACCAATACCAATTGGCACAGTTTAGTGGTATGGGGTAAGACGGCAGACATCATCGAAAAGTATGTAACCAAAGGTAAAGAGATTGCCATTGAAGGGAAATTGACTTCAAGAAGTTATGAGGACAAGGACGGTGTAAAACGCTATGTAACCGAAGTGGTAGTAAGTGAAATACTTCTGTTAGGAAATGCAGAGTAAACAAAAAGAAAGAGGGTGTTACTTTCTACGGACACACCCTCTTTTTCATTATTAACTTCAAAAGAAAAGAACAATGAAAACCAAAGTTAACGAAATAAAAATAAGTTACCGAGAAAAGCTAAGCACTTCTAAAGCAATATCTATTAAAAGTTCAGAGGATGCCGCAAAATTGATTTTTCAAGGGTGGAATCAAGACACCATAGGCTTACAGGAATCCTTTAAGGTATTACTATTGAATAATTCCAATAAGATAAAAGGCATTTACCAAGTATCAACAGGAAGTATTACAGGCACATTGGTAGATATGCGGATATTATTTGCCGTCATAATTAAAACTTTATCAGTAGGCGTAATTTTAGCGCACAATCATCCTAGCAATAAACTAAAGCCTAGTGAAGCAGACAAACAGTTGACTGATAAAATCCAACAAGCAGCCAAATTGTTTGATGTGAATGTTCTCGACCATTTGATTATTACACCAGATGGTAATTATTACAGTTTTGCTGATAATGGGTTACTATAGTTAAAAATAAATTATCATGGTCTATTTAAATTATAACAACCTCGATGCAGAAACCCAAAACCGATTGCTCCAAGATTCCAAAAGTGATGTGGAGCAAAAATTTGGAAACGACCTAAAATCCTACGCTGAAAAACAGCATTTGGATTATAACACTTTATTGGAAGAGGAAGCCATAAAGAATTTATACAGCTACCAATATGTGTTCAATATTTGATTAATATACTAATAGTAATCTAGCCTTTGGGTGTCTAAAAGATGTCCAAAGGTTTTATAAAAATAGTCACACTCATTTTTGAAATCTGACGTTCAAAACCAAACATTTATTAAAATTCATTTTTTTTAATATCAAAACCACTTGTTTGAAACCAATCCGCGTTTGAGTTTTAATACCTAATCCCATAACTTTAAAATAGCAGAAGTGCCCAGGAAAAGCAACTGATTTTTTAGTCAGGTTGTGTGAAAATTTTGTTCGCTAAAGCGAACGAAATCGATAAGCAAGAGGGTAACCCGCGTTGCGAGGTTACATATTTGCTTTAATCAGTAATCAACTTAAAATCAGTTGATTAAAAAGTTTTAAAAAAATACGGATATGGATTTTGATGGGGTTTTTAGAGTAAAAATGCGTTCAGCCCAA
>NZ_JAQWOO010000044.1 GCF_029245835.1 Algibacter sp.
GGCGGACCTTAAAGTTGTCCGATGATTTGAAAGCAGCCTCTAAACTGGATATACTTTCTTTGATCTTTAAATTTGATGTCATTCCCATGACTGAAATATACAAAAAATTAGGCTCGTTTTAAAATATAATTGGTATTATATAAACAATAAATGAAATACGTAGAATTACGTATTTTTTAGAAACCATTATTTAAAGAGTGGTAAATGGAAAATGAAGTCGGTTTGTTATCTATACCTAATTAGCGGACAATATTACTAAGATGTTTATTTGCAATCCTAACAGAAATTGATAATTCATTTGATTTTAGAGACCGAGTTCTGCAGTTAGTAACTTATAATTTTAAATATAGATATTTCTTTTCATAATCTATTATGGCTTTCCCCTTTTTTAAAATATCGGCGCCAATAATACCATCAACAGGTTTAGAATTGTGGTTAATAAGCGCTGTATTTACATGAGTTAGATTGAATAGAACTAAAACAATTTTATTGTTACTCCATTTGCCAATTTTAACTCTGTTTTTTTTTGATGTTTTTGTGTCCATATCAATTGCTCCAGCTCCAGCAGCTTTAATTAAGGAGTCTTCCGCTTTAAGTTTAAAGGTTTCAATAGCTTCAAAACCTACACAAGAACTTGATGCGCCAGTATCTAAAATAAATAAACCGCTTTCACCATTTATAGATGCTTTTATTTCAAAGTGATTTGTTTTGGTGAGGTGTAATTTAATTTTTGTGTACCCTTTATGTTCAAGAAATTGACGCAATGTTTCCATCTAAATTTATTTTAAACAAATATAATCATGTAAAAACAATTATTTTTACAGAATAGTAAAAGCACAAATTAAAATATTGACTTTGATAATTACAGATACCCATACCCATTTATATAGCGAAGCTTTTGATGAAGACAGAAATGAAATGATTAATCGAGCAATAGATCGAGGTGTTTCTAGGTTTTTTATTCCCGCAATAGACTCTTCGTATACAGATGCTATGTTACAATTGGAAAAAGATTATCCAGAATATGTTTTTTTAATGATGGGTTTACATCCAACACATGTAAAAGATAATTATAAAGAGGAGCTTAAACATGTTGAAGAGATGTTCGCAAAACGAAATTTTTATGCCGTTGGTGAAATTGGAATTGATTTGTATTGGGATAAATCAACATTAGATATTCAAAAAAAAGCATTTAAATATCAAATTCAATTAGCAAAAAAGTATAAGCTTCCTATAGTTATTCATTGTCGTGATGCATTTAATGAAATTTTTGAGGTTTTAGAAGAAGAAAAAAGTGATGATTTATATGGAATTTTTCATTGTTTCACAGGAACTCTTGAGCAAGCCCATAAAGCAATTTCGTATAATATGAAATTAGGAATAGGAGGTGTAGTAACTTTTAAAAATGGTAAAATAGATCAGTTTTTATATCATATCGATTTAAACCATATTGTTTTAGAAACAGATTCACCGTATTTAGCACCAGTACCTTATAGAGGCAAAAGAAACGAAAGCGGATACATAATAAAAGTTTTAGAAAAACTATCAGAACTATATAATGTATCTTTAGAAAATGTCGCAGAAAGAACCACGCAAAACTCAAAAGCTATATTTAAAATTTAAGGCATGACTAAACCTAAAATAAACATACTCTTGATTTATACAGGTGGCACTATTGGTATGGTGAAGGATTTCAAAACAGGAGCTTTAAAATCTTTTAATTTTAAAAACCTTTTAGACCAAATTCCAGAGTTGCAGCTTTTAGATTGTAATATAGATACGGTATCTTTTAAAAATCCTATAGACTCTAGTAATATGAATCCAAAATATTGGGTTCAAATAGCTGAAATAATAGAAACTCATTACAAAACATTTGATGGTTTTGTTGTTTTACACGGAAGTGACACCATGAGTTATTCGGCTTCAGCCTTAAGCTTTATGCTAGAAAATTTAGCAAAACCAGTTGTATTTACAGGATCACAATTGCCAATTGGTGATTTACGTACAGATGCTAAAGAAAATTTAATTACATCCATTCAAGTAGCTTCAATGCAATATAAAGGGAGGCCCTTAATTAAAGAAGTATGTTTGTATTTTGAATACAAGTTATATAGAGGTAACCGAACAACTAAGCTTAATGCAGAACATTTTCAGGCATTTGCTTCATTTAATTATCCAGATTTAGCTGAATCTGGTGTGCATTTAAAAATAAATCAGAAATATTTATTCAAACCAAATCTTAGAAAAAAGTTAAAGGTTAATAAAAATCTAGATGAAAATATTGCAGTTGTAAAATTATTTCCTGGAATTTCAATATCTATTTTAGAAAGCATATTTAATACTCCAAATTTAAAAGCGGTTATACTTGAAACCTATGGTTCTGGAAACTGTTCAACTGAAAAATGGTTTATTAATCTTTTAAAGGAAAGTATATCTAAAGGTTTACATATTATAAATGTTACGCAATGTTCAGGAGGGAGTGTTGTTATGGGACATTATGAAACTAGTAGTGCTTTAAAAAAAATTGGAGTAATTTCAGGAAAAGATATCACTACTGAAGCTGCTGTGGCAAAGTTAATGTATTTTTTAGGTCAAAATATTTCTGGTAACACCTTCAAAACCAAATATGAAACTTCATTACGAGGAGAAATGATTTAAAATTAACTTTAAAAGTTTTAGGTTTCAAAGTTTTTTTTGTTATTTGGACCCCTGTAATTATCTTTATTAAATAAAGAGAGGTGGCCGAGTGGCTTAAGGCGCACGCTTGGAAAGCGTGTATGCGTTAATAGCGTATCGAGGGTTCGAATCCCTTCCTCTCTGCTGATTTTTTTTATTTTTAATTGCTTTTTTTTTATATCTTTAACACTTTAACT
>NZ_JAQWOO010000024.1 GCF_029245835.1 Algibacter sp.
TTGTAAATATCCAAGCGCTAAAGAAATGGCTGCACATAACTGTGCAAAATGAAATCAATAATCAAAATATTATGAATATAGTCAAATCAGAATTCTATACTGAAACTTTTAAGGCTTGTTTTAAAATATAATTGGTATAACAGAAAGCCCGACCCTTGTGGTAACGCCCAAATAACAAACTTGATAAACAAAAAAAATCCAGCCGTAAAGCTGGATTTTAAATATATAATAGTATAAAAAACTATGCGTTTTGTTTCTTAATTAAATTAAGTGCAGAACCTTCGTTATACCATACAATTTGTGCTGCGTTGTACGTGTGGTTTAACTTAATGGTATCTTTAGAACCATCTTCATGAACGGCCTCTAGCGTTAATTGTTTTCCTGGAGCAAATTCATTTAAATCTGTAAAATTAAATGTATCATTCTCTTGGATTAAATCGTAATCGCTTTCGTTAGCAAAGGTTAGACCTAACATCCCTTGTTTTTTAAGGTTTGTTTCGTGGATACGTGCAAAAGATTTTACGATAACCGCCGCTACCCCTAAATGACGTGGCTGCATTGCAGCATGCTCTCTAGATGAGCCTTCGCCATAGTTATGATCTCCAACTACGATAGTTTTAATACCTGCTTTTTTGTACTCGCGTTGCACATCTGGAACACCACCGTAATCACCAGTTAACTGATTTTTAACAAAGTTTGTTTTTTTATTAAAGGCATTTATTGCTCCAATTAATGTATTGTTTGCAATATTATCTAAATGGCCTCTAAAACGTAACCATGGTCCAGCCATAGATATATGGTCTGTGGTACATTTACCAAAAGCTTTTATTAATAATTTTGCGCCAGTAATTGAATTCCCAATAGGTTGGAAAGGTGTTAATAATTGTAAACGCTCAGAATCGTCTTTAACAGATACTTGCACATGGCTACCATCTGCTTCTGGGGCTAAATAACCATTATCATCTACTGCAAAACCTTTTGGTGGTAATTCCCATCCTGTTGGCTCATCAAACATCACTTCTTGTCCGTCTTCATTGATTAACTTATCTGTTAACGGATTGAAATCTAAACGACCAGCAACTGCTATTGCAGCTGTTAATTCTGGTGATGCTACAAAAGCATGTGTGTTTGGGTTTCCGTCGGCACGTTTAGCAAAGTTTCTATTAAAAGAGTGTACAATACTATTTTTTGGTGCGTTTTTAGGGTCTGAATATCTTGCCCATTGCCCAATACATGGACCACAAGCATTGGTAAATATTTTAGCGTCTAGGTTTTCGAAAATGCCTAGAATCCCATCGCGTTCTGCTGTGAAGCGTACTTGCTCTGAACCTGGATTGATACCTAATTCAGCCTTCATTTTTAAGCCTTTATCTAAAGCTTGCTGTGCGATAGATGATGCTCTTGATAAATCTTCGTAAGACGAATTGGTACAAGACCCAATTAATCCCCACTCTACTTTTAAAGGCCACTCGTTTGCAGTCGCTTTTTCAGTCATTGCTTTACCAACTGTTGTTGATAAATCTGGCGTGAAAGGGCCGTTTAATAATGGGCCTAATTCTGATAAATTGATTTCTATAACTTGATCGAAATATTGCTCTGGATTTGCATACACCTCAGCATCAGCAGTTAAATGTGCTTTTACTTGGTTTGCAGCATCGGCAACATCGGCTCTATCTGTAGCACGTAAATAACGCTCCATAGATTCATCATATCCAAAAGTAGATGTGGTAGCTCCTATTTCAGCCCCCATGTTACAAATGGTTCCTTTTCCTGTACAAGACATTGATATGGCTCCAGGTCCGAAATATTCAACAATAGCTCCCGTTCCACCTTTTACAGTTAGAATTTCTGCTACTTTAAGAATCACATCTTTTGGTGCTGTCCAACCGGAAAGTGTTCCAGTTAACTTCACACCTATTAGTTTTGGAAATTTTAATTCCCAAGCCATACCTGCCATAACATCTACAGCATCAGCACCACCAACACCAATAGCCACCATACCTAATCCACCTGCGTTTACAGTATGCGAATCGGTTCCAATCATCATCCCTCCTGGAAATGCATAATTTTCTAAAACTACTTGGTGAATAATACCTGCTCCTGGTTTCCAGAAACCAATACCATATTTATTTGAAACTGACTCTAAGAAATTAAAAACTTCGCTACTTACATTATTGGCGTGTTTTAAATCTGTTGCAGCACCTTCTTTGGCTTGAATTAAGTGATCGCAATGTACCGTTGTTGGTACAGCAACCTTAGATTTTCCAGCTTGCATAAACTGTAATAATGCCATTTGAGCTGTTGCATCTTGACATGCAATTCTGTCTGGTGCAAAATCTACATAATCCTTTCCTCTAGTAAATGCCTCTGTAGGTTTTCCATCCCAAAGATGAGAATATAATATCTTTTCAGATAGCGTTAATGGTTTCCCTACAATCTCACGTGCTTTGTCTACACGTTCAGCCATTTTGGTGTAAACACCTTTTATCATGTTGATGTCAAATGCCATATAAAATATTTTAAGTTTTGGTTTTTTATAAAAGTAGTGCAAAATACGAAATTAATGTAAAGGTTTAAAAATAAAACGTGCAATACAATCTCGCTTTATATTAAATTATTATAGTTTCATTATAATTTAATATGATTTGATTTTTGATAGTAATTTTTATTGAAAATTGAAGATTTAATAAGGCCCTATAATAAAAGGCTAAAAGTTCTTACTAAATAAAGAAATTATTTAAAATAAACTTTTAATTATTTGTTCTTCTGAAATGCCTTCAGCTTCGGCTTTATAATTTTTTATAATTCTATGACGCAATATACTTTGTGCTACTGCTTGAATATTTTCAATATCTGGTGAAAATTTACCATGGATAGCGGCATGAGTTTTTGCTGCTAAAATTAAATTTTGTGATGCTCTTGGACCTGCCCCCCAATCAATATATGATTTTACAAGTTCTGGTGCTGCATCAGAATTTGGTCTTGTTTTACCAACTATTGAAACCGCATATTCTATAACATTATCTGCAACCGGAATACGACGGATTAGATGTTGAAAATCGACAATCTCTTGCGCAGAAAAAAGTGCATTAACAGTAACTTTATTATCTGTTGTTGTTGCTTTAACAACTTCCACTTCTTCTTCGTAAGATGGATATTCTAAATTTATAGCAAACATAAATCTATCTAATTGTGCTTCTGGCAAAGGGTATGTGCCTTCTTGCTCTATGGGGTTTTGCGTAGCTAAAACAAAATATGGTAAATCTAATTTATAATTATGACCAGCCACTGTAACAGATCGCTCTTGCATAGCTTCTAATAAAGCGGCTTGTGTTTTTGGCGGTGTTCTATTAATTTCATCTGCTAAAATGATATTCGCAAAAATGGGCCCTTTTATAAATTTAAAATGACGGTCTTCATCTAAAATCTCACTACCCAAAATATCACTAGGCATTAAATCTGGTGTAAACTGGATGCGTTTAAAATTTAAACCTAGTGCCTGAGCAATAGTATTAACCATTAAGGTTTTTGCTAAACCAGGAACACCAATTAGTAATGAGTGCCCTCCAGAAAATATTGAAATTAATATTTGAGAAACAACCTCATCTTGCCCAATAATAACTTTGGCAATTTCAGTTTTTAAAACTTTAAATTTTTTAACAAAGCCTTCAATGGCAGCTACATCAGACATACTAATTATTCTTTAACCAGTTACCAGAAAAATCACAATCTCTGTGTTCTTTACTAATTTTTATATAGGTATCTACTATTTTTTCATCTTGCCACTTTTCAATGGCTCTAATCTTCTTTTCTTCTAAAGCTAAGTCTTTAATTTTTAAAAAATCACGAGCATAATCTGCTTTATGATCTTCAACTCTACCAGTAACCATTAAAATTTTAAACTTGACTTTTCCTGTTCTATCTTCTTCCTTAAGAACCAAACTTACCTCACCGTCTTTTAAGTTTTGAATTTGAGCATAAAGTTCTGGATCCATCCTAGTTAATTCAAAATTATAATCTTGGGTTGTTGGATTTATTAACTGTCCACCATCATTTTTTGTTTCTTTTTCGTCACTGACTTCTTTTGCAGCATCAGCAAAAGAAATATCACCATCTATAATTCGCTTTCTGGCTTTTTCAAGTCGTTCTTTTGCATCTTGAATGGCTTTACTTGATACCTCTGGTGTTAAAAGTATATGGGCTACATCATATTCTTGTCCTCTAATTTTTTCTAAAGTAATGATATGGTATCCAAAGTCTGTTTTAAAAGGTTCAGATACTTCACCTACTTGTAATGAAAATGCCACTTGCCTAAACTCTTTAACCATTCGAGGTTGTTTTCGGTTTAGTGTGTATTTACCACCTTTACTTGCAGATCCGGGATCTTGAGAATATAGAACGGCTTTAGAACGGAAACTAGCACCTCGTTCTATAATATCTGCTTTAAACTGTTTTAAGCGGTCTATTATTTTTTGTGTTTCTTCTTCTGAAACTTGTGGTTCAGCTACAATTTGTGCTACTTTTAATTCTGTACCAAAAGTAGGTCGCTCATCTTCAGGTATTTTATTAAAAAAAGCTCTAACTTCTTCTGGTGTAATTTCAATTTCTTCAACAATTTTAGCTTGCATACGTTGCGCCAATAAGTTAGACTTATTAATTTCAAACATTTCATCTCTAAAACTTTGTTCGTCGTCTTTATTATAGAACTCTAAAAGACGTTCCATTGAACCATTGGTTTGTTGAAGAAACTGCTGAATTTGATAATCTACATTCTTTCTTATTTCAGCATCAGAGACAGGTAAACTATCTTGAATAGCATGATGTGCATAAAGTTTTCTTTCTAACATCAATCCAAATAATTGGCAATCATCAACACCATCAGCAGAGCCTCCACTTGCTTTAATTTGATCTCTTTCTTTTTGAATATCTGATTCTAAAACAATAAAATCGCCTACTACTGCTGCTACACCATCTACTTTTCTAGCATTTGTTGTATCAACAGAATCTACTTTTTTAGTGACTGCCTTTACTTCATCTTCAATAATCTCCTGAGCATAGGTGTTACTCACTGAAATAAAAGCTAGACATAGCGTCAAAAAACTTTTTATGTTAATCGTATATTTCAAATTGTTTGTTTTTAATGGCATCTTTAGTAATATCTTTTTCTAATTCCCTTATCAATTCTAGTTTTCGTTTGTTAATGACTATCTGATCTATTGTTGGTTTAACATATTCCAACGGTGCTGTATCATTTCTAACTAAAACATCATTTATTTGCATCAAATATACTCCTAATGAGTCTTGGAGTTGTACAAAATTAGATTTTTTTAACAGTTGATTTTTGTTTTCTGAATTTACTGCTGATATTTTCTTGATAACATGACTTAATTTAATCCAAATAGAATCATTAAATGAATACGATTTAAACTGAATAGAAATAGAATCTAACAATTTTTTGTCTTTTTCATTATAACGTTTAAACCGTTCTTTGATTTTATCATAATTAATGATATTTTCATCTACGTGAACATATCGAAACTTAAGAAGCTCTTCATTTAACTTAAAAACTTCTTTATTATTTTCATAATAGACTTGTGCTTCATCAATAGAAACTAAGGTATCTATGCTTCGGCTTACTAAGGCTTCAATATATGCTTTAGTATATAAATCATTTTTGTACTGTACAACTAACCTTTTAAAAGCATCTTGTTTTTTTTCGCTTAAATTCAATTTAGCGCCATCAACAAATAATTGTTGTGTAGCCCAACGGTTTATAAAATTTTGAATTGAAACTATGCTATCCTCCTTTGTGACTCCCTCTGAAACTAAGCCTTTAATATCATCTTCATAAAGATAACTTTCATTAACCCTAGCTATAGGGGTACCATCATCTGTTTTTTTTATAAAATCACATGAATATGCTAATAATAGTAATAACAGTATAAGACCTTTAATTCTCACTTTTTATTTTTTAGTTGCACTTTGATGCTTTCTAACACGTTTTGATTAACTTCTATTTTAAACTTTTCGCTTAAATTATTAAGCCAATTTTCTTCCTTAAAATTTTGGTAATCGTTAACTACATTGCCTTTAGATTCTTCAAAGGTTTTTTGTTCTTTTGGCAGAATGTCTTTGACCTTAACAAGAACAAATGCATCATTATGTTTATATATTTTTGAAATACCTTTATTAAACTCAAAATTTTCAGGGAGTGCTTGGTGTGTATCGTCCATTATATCAGAAGTAAAAATAACATCAATTTTATCATTACTATTAACTAATGATTTAATCCTATCAATTTCCATATCCTCAGTTAAAAGCTTTGATACTTTTCTAAGTGTTTTTTGTTTTGTTGAGGAGGCTACTACGGCATCAATTTGTTTTGGTTTTACATAATTTGCTTTGTTTTCTTCGTAGAATTTAGCTATTTCAATAGAATCTGTTTTAGCAGTATTCCAAATGGTGTTTTCCATAAGGTCGAATAACAATAAACCGTCTCGATATTCCGAAACTATGTCTGCATAATCTTCATTCTCAAATTCTAAATTGTCTTCTTGATATTTAATCAAACTATCATTTAAAAAAGCTTCATATTTATTAGACACTAAAGACTTTAAAGGTACTTTTATAGTTGTATCTCTCTGTGAATTGGCCAAGTACACACCAAAATCGTTATTAGAAAATTGCTTATTCCCTATTTGCACTAGGGATTGCTTGCCATCGAAATCTTTAGGAAGTTTCCAAGTTCTTTTAAAATAATCATCGTTTAAAATAGAAACAAAATAATCCAAATTAGGTTGTTCATCACGTATATTATATTTATTTCTAAGCTTACTAATCAAAGCATTATCAATTAATTTAGACCTATCATCTTTCTTAACCTTTTCTACTAATTCGGGCTTCATAGCATCAAAACTCGGTATGGGTTTCTTGTTGTTTAATTTTACAATATGCCACCCAAAATCAGTTTTAAAAGGCTCAGAAACATCTCCTACATTTTCTAAATTAAAAGCAACATCTTCAAATTCTTTTGCTCTTATCTGTCCGCTAGAAAAGGGTTTCAACTTACCACCATTTGGTGCTGAATTTTTATCATCTGAAAATTGTTTCGCTAAAGATTCAAACCCTTCACCTTGATTTAATTTTTTATAAATCTCTTGAATTCTAACCTCTGGCTTTTCTGCTAACGAATCTTCCTTTTTTTCAACAACCATTATATGAGAAACTGTACGCTCTCCTCTAGATTTACGTTTATCTAAGACGTTTATAATATGATAGCCAAAACGTGTTCTAAACGGCTCAGACACATCTCCAACATTGGTGTTAAAAGCAACACTTTCAAATTTATAAACCATTCTGAAACCTCCAAAATACCCTAATTTCTCACCAAAAACGGTTTTCCCATTATGCACTTTTTCTCTTAGATTTTCAAAACCTTCTTTTAAGGCTCTTTCGCGCAATTTAGTAATGTTATTATATGCAGCGAGTGTATCTTGTGGTTTTGCGTTTTCATCAACTTTAACCAGAATATGGGTGGCATTAACCTCATACGACATACGCTCATAAGCCTCATTAACCAATTCGTCAGTCACTTTAGAGTCTGTGATATAATTTTTTGCTAATTGTTTTTTATAGCTAGATAATTCTCTTAGGTAAGAAGGCTTTTCATGTAACCCTAAACTTCTCGCTTCTTTTAGCTTCAACTTATAGTTTTTAAAAAGCTTTAAATATTCATCAACATCTTTCTGAGATTCGTCTTGAACTAAATCTAAATTCTTGTTATAAACTCTTAAAAATTCTGAAGCATATACAGGCTCTTTAGCCACAGTAAAAAGGACATCTTTATGAACTGTTTGCCCATTTACATTTAACATATACGCTGCTACAAATAAAGTAAATAAATATCTTAATTTCATGTGTTTAAATTTTATTCTTTTCACTGGTCAGATGTCATGCGCTTATAAACATTTTAGTTGGTATCGGCTAAGTTGTAATGGCGCATTTCATGGAGTTATTATTTTTCAACGATTACAAAAATACTAATATAAAGCTATAATACAAGTTGTTTTACAAACGATTAAATAAAGTAATAATTATAACTATCAAACTTAAAAACAATGCATTAATCATATGACTTTTTCCTGTATATTTGAAGGTATACTAACTCATTCTATTTTAGATTAAATGATATGCGTAAATTAAAGTTAATTTGGGATTTCCGAGGCCCTAACGCCAGTAAAACAGCTGAACATCACGAAATTCATTTAAAAGAATTTATTAAATTACAAAACGTAAATATTACCATTACTGGGGTTGAACATGTGAACGACATGCACACTATGGCATTTTTAGTAGTTGATGAAGTACATATGAAACCAATTAGAGATGCTTTAAAACCGCACAGAGGTCAGGTTTATAATGAATAATTATATTGATTTAAATTACAATGACGTTGAAACAGGGCTAAAAAACTAAAAAACGAAATTGAAAATAATAGCATATTAGATAGAATAATCTATTATTAAAATGATAAAGTCAACTATTTTCTATTACAACAGAAAAATAATAAAATTGGCTATTTCGAGTTATTAAAAAAACGATTATCCACTAGTTTAAAATGTTTGTTAAAAAATTAATTAAATATTTTTCATGTTTTATTGGCATAATAATCTCTTTCTCCATTAATGCACAAACCCCAGAACTTGGTAATTCCTCTCATGAAAAATGGGAGTTTGTATTAGAAGATACTGGAGATATTCTACAAATGGCAATACCAGCAATTGCTGGATTAACCACGATACTAAAAAAAGACTGGAAAGGCACTAAACAATTTGCTTTATCTTATGGCACTGGTTTTATAGTAACGCACTCATTGAAAAAAATAGTAAAAAAAGAACTACCAGAAGGCCGAAATTTATTTGATGCTTTTCCTTCTGGACATACAACGTCTGCCTTTTCCGGCGCTTCTTTTATTCAACGTCGTTATGGATGGAAATACGGTAAGTGGGCGTATTTAGGAGCTGCTGTTGTGGGGGGTAGCCGTATGGAAGGACCAGATGGTTGGCACGACCATTGGGATGTTTTAGCTGGAGCTCTAGTTGGTATTGGAAGCACTTATTCATTTACGACGCCTTACGCTAAAGAATATTTAGAGATTGGTTTTATCTCACAAAACAATACTTATTTATTAGGATTACGCTATAAGTTTTGAATTCGAAAAACTTGAATTTACGAAAAAGATATACTGAATTTATAATGTAGAGCACTAAAAAACTCAGCGCTTAGGATACTGTTTCCTAATATTCCAAATTAACTCCTCCAAACCATTCAACTTCAATTCATAAACCTGCTCTAGCATAGTTCCAAGTTTGCCTTTAGGAAATCCTTTACTATGATACCAAACCACGTAATATTCAGGTAAATCTATAATATAACGGTCTTTGTATTTTCCGTAAGGCATTTTCGTATGTGCCAAGTCTATTAAAAATTGTTTATCAGGAAGCATTGTGGTTTTTGGTTGCTGGTTGTTGGAATTAAGTAATGATTATTTTAATTTAATTCATATTTTGAATAGGTTGAAAGTTCATCATTAATAAAAGTTTTCCATTTCGCCTGAGGTTCAAAATTTCTAGAATAATCAGTTTCATTATCATACTTTTTTTGCATCTGAGACAGTTCAGTATTAATGTTATTATGGATGTTTTTGAGTTGCCTTTTAATACTGTTTGATATATTTAATTGGCTAATTCTATATCTAAATTTCCGAGCGTATAATTCAGTAATATCAAAATGTAATTGTTCGTGCTGTAAAATATGATTATTAGCACGTTTCATTTTATACCAAGATTGTTCTGGATAAAAATGCGCATAAACATCAGTGGTAAAACTAACTACTTTATTTTTATCAGTTTGTTTAATAGAAAACCCAAATATAATTCCAGAAGCTGTTATAGCAACCGCACTACTATTAGTGTTAGGCTTAGCTTTAAAATCAGACCATGATAATTTATACGATGCATCCCAAGACAAAACAGATTCATCATTTTGAATACAAAAAAAACATAAGAATAAAAGGACTATTCTAACCACAAACTTAATATAGATTTAGTGAAGTCATCACTTTTCAATTAAAGAGATTATTTCGCGGTATTCAAAATAATGTAGAAATAAAACGAAACTCCTTAACCCTTATTGTTTTACTTCAACAATAATTAAATCGTCATATTTAACAAGGTAAACGGCGTCATTAAAATAACCACCAAAAAGTTTCTTTTTATAAGCAAACTTATTTTCAACATACGCTGTTATTGGGGTTTTATTAACTGAGGCATATAAATCCTCAGAAGACACTAAACGCAATACAACATCCATAGTTAAATCAAAACCTTTTACAGCTCTTTTATTAGGTGTTATATTGTAAAGTTTATCATACTTTTTCACAAAAGCATTATTATCATTTTCGCTATATTCTTTTGATGCTGTAGCAAAATGAAATTGTAAGTTAGATAAGTGCGTATTATTTATTTGCTCACCCTCAAAAGCCGAATTTATATTTGTAGTAACCAATATAATTTCTGGCGGATCTTCTTCTTTCTCAGGGTCTACATAATTATTCAAAGATGCTAATACACTGGTAACGTTAGATGCGTATCCTTCATTTTTAGTCTCTAAAAACACATAGTTTTCACCAGGTTTGAGTGCCTCTTCAATATCCTCTTTGGTTACAAAAAACTCATCTTTACCTTCTTTATTTTTTCTAGAATATACCAACTTAGCATGATTAAATTCTTGCTTAAGACTATTAGCAATAGCTACATTTCGAGTATCAGCAATCACAATTATATTGCTTTCCAGCGAGTCTGCTTTCACAAAATTTACAATCTTAGTTTTTAATAAATCATCATCAGGTCTAGATTGAAAAACATTATCGTACAATTTTAAATTAGTCCCAATTGGAGATATAATTGGTGTATTGTATTTTTTCAGTTCAGAAGCTGCTTTATCAAAGCTTGCTGGTGTTAAAGGTCCAATTACAGCATCAACACTTTCAAAGTTATTTTCCCTTATAATTCTTGATACTTCACTAACCTCGTATCGGGTATCATAAACATCAACTTTTAAGGAAATACCTAGAGATTTTAAAGAATCTATTGCCATTAAAACACCAGAATGAAAATCTAGAGATGCATTTAAATAAGGGTCCTTTTTTAAGCTCTTTTTTGTATCACTTATAGAATCAAAATCAACGCGATGTATTCTAAAAGGCAACATAACAGCAATGTGTTTAGTGGTATAATCCGAAATATTGCCTGTTAAATTAACAGCTTCTTCTTCAATACCAATAATAGCTTCAGCAGAATTACTATGCGGTATTTTTAAAATCATACCAGACTTTAAACCTGTTTCTTTTAGTCCAGGATTTAAAGCCTCTAATTCATGTTGCTCTAAATTTAATTTCAATTTCAAACGGTAAAAACCCTCTTTTGGTAAAACTTTGTAGTAGCTATAGGTATCGTCAATTTTATTTTGTGCATCTTTTTCTAAATTAGGGACATTAATAACATCACCAGCTTTCAAAACCTCAGTCATATCTGGATTTAAAGTTTCTAACTCATCAACAGTAATACCAAATTTATAAGCAATACGCCATTTGCCCTCTTTAGGTTTAACCGTGTACGTTTCATGAGTTGCAACATCTTCTACATTTTCAGTAATTTTATATTTAGGAATCTGAAGTCTATCTCCTTTTCGTAACGGATTAGCATACAAGAATGTATTATATTTCTTAATATCCTCCTCTTCAACATTATACTTTTTAGATAAGCTATACAGTGTTTCTTTACGTTTTGTTTTATGCTCCTTAAACCCCTGTAATTCTTTATTTATAGTAACCTTTGGTTTATTAGATTTTGATAAAGGAATAATCAAAACCGTATTAGGCTTTAATTCCTTTTTAGCATCTGGATTTAACTTATAAATATCAAAAACAGTTACAAAATAGCGTTTTGCAATAGCCTCGATAGTTTCTCCTTTTTTAACGTAGTGGGTACTAAAATTTTGTGCTCCAACCGTAGTAAAACCAAATGCTAAAACCAAAACCAGTACTAATAAAATTCTCTTCATGTTGTTGTAATCTGCTAACCTATAAATATAATAAAACCTGACTTACTCAATAATATACGTTCCATGCTGTATAAAAAGATTAAAAAGAAACCTTTTTTCTTAACATTAGCATATAACATGCCAAAATTTTATTTGGGCGTTACCACAAGGGTCGGGCTATCCGTTACAAGTCCTCGCACCTCCTTCGTCGGGCTGTGGGCTATCCACTACTATCCCTTACGCGGGCAGGTCCGCAGTTTTACGTCATCAATAATAATGTCATTTCACAATTTGCTAAAAACTGTTACTGAGACTGTGACTAAAAACTATACTACTCCCATTCAATCGTTGCAGGCGGTTTACTACTAATATCGTAAACTACTCTATTAACGCCTTTTACCTTATTTATTATATCGTTTGATATTTTTTGAAGAAACTCGTATGGTAAATTCACCCAATCTGCAGTCATACCATCTGTACTTTCAACAGCTCTTAGTGCCACACATTTTTCGTAGGTACGCTCATCTCCCATTACACCAACGCTATTAACGGGTAATAACATCGCTCCTGCTTGCCAAACCTTATCGTATAATCCCCATTCTTTAAGGCCGTTAATAAAAATAGCATCAACCTCTTGAAGCATACGTACTTTTTCAGCAGTAATATCACCTAAAATACGAATACCTAATCCAGGACCTGGAAATGGATGGCGACCTAATAATTCTGGATCAATACCCAAGGTAGCACCAACGCGTCTTACTTCATCTTTAAAAATAGCACGAAGTGGTTCCACAATTTTAAGTTTCATAAAATCAGGTAATCCACCAACGTTATGGTGACTTTTAATAGTAGCCGAAGGGCCTCCTGTAGCCGAAACACTCTCAATAACATCAGGATAAATGGTGCCTTGTGCCAACCATTTTACATCTTCTAATTTATGCGCCTCATCATCAAAAACTTCAATAAAAGCATTTCCAATAGCTTTACGTTTTTTCTCAGGATCTTCAATACCTTTTAAAGCATCTAAAAAGCGTTTTGAAGCATCAACACCTTTTACATTAAGCCCCATTCCTTCGTACTGATTCAATACACTTTCAAATTCATCCTTACGAAGCAAACCATTATTTACAAAAATGCAATAGAGATTTTTACCAACAGCCTTATTTAGCAATACTGCAGCAACTGTAGAGTCAACACCTCCAGAAAGCCCTAAAACTATTTTATCATTTCCAACTTTTTCTTGTATGGCTTCAACTGTTTCTTCAACAAAAGAATCTGGTGTCCAATCTTGATGTAATCCGGCTATGTCTACTAAAAAGTTTTCTAACAATTGTTTTCCGTCAGTTGAATGATACACTTCTGGATGAAATTGTATAGCATAAGTTTCTTCGCCATCAATTCTATAAGCGGCATTTGTAACATCGTGTGTACTTGCTATTAAAACCCCATTAGCAGGTAATTCCTTAATCGTATCACTATGGCTCATCCAAACTTGACTCCCCGTGTGGATATGATATAAAAATGGCTCGTTTCCTTTAATAAAGGATAAATTAGCACGACCATACTCTCTAGTATTTGATGGCGCAACTTCTCCTCCAGAAAAATGAGCTAAATATTGCGCCCCGTAACAAACCGCAAGCATTGGTATTTTTCCTCTAATTTCTGATAAATCAGGATGCAATGCATCTTCTCCTCTAACAGAGTTAGGGCTACCAGACAGAATTACGGCTTTGTATTCTGCTAAGTTTGTTGGAATTTTATTGAATGGGTGTATTTCGGAGTATATATTGAGTTCTCTAACTCTACGGGCAATAAGTTGTGTGTATTGCGATCCGAAGTCTAAAATTAATACCTTGTCATGTTGCATGCGCAAAAATAGGAATTGATTTTTTATTTTTAAATACGATTGAAGTTTTTTTACACCTACTTTTCAACACGTTATTTTGACAACATTTTATGGAACTAAACTAAAACCAATTAAACAAAAAAAAGAAACATAAAAGCCTTAAAAACAAGATAAAAGAGTCTTCCTTAATTAATCCATAGAATCTAAAATAGCTTCAATATCCTTTTCTGTAGTATCCGGATTTATAAAGCAAAAACGAGAAACAGTTTCAAAAGTATTACCATTTTTCCATTTTGTTGGGGTTACTAGAGCAAACCCTTTCTCATGATTTTTATAGGTCCAATTTGTATAATCTTTTGGTTCCCATCCTATTCTTCTATACAAAACACAAGACAAACTTGGAGGTCTTACTAATTCTACATTAGGTTTACCTTCAATCATCTTACCTGCAATTTGAGCAAGTTCAATACCTCTTTCTACAGCTTCCTTATAGCGCTCTGTTCCATGAGTTGCTAATGAAAACCATAAAGGCAATCCTCTAACACGACGTGTTAATTGTATTTGATAATCAGTAGGATTAAAACCATGAGCACCCTCATCTTCAAAAATATCTAAATATGAACCTTGTTGTGAATGTGCTTTTTTGGCTAATTCTGGATTTCTATAAATCACAGCTCCACAATCATAAGGTGAAAACATCCATTTGTGGGGGTCTATAGTTATACTATCAGCATGCGCTATACCTTTAAATAAATGGCTTACAGAATCAGCCACTAATGCACCACCTCCATAAGCCGCATCAACATGAAACCACAAATTTTCTTTTTCACAAATACTAGCAACTCCGTTTAAATCATCTACAATACCAGCATTTGTAGTACCTCCTGTTGCAACTACTGCAAATAAACGTTGCCTTTTTTGAATTGGTAAATTATTAATTGTTGCTTCTAATGCATCTTTTTCAAGCCTATCTTCAGTGTCCACTAAAAGTACATCTATATCAGCAACTTTAGCCATGGCTTTAATTGAAGAATGAGCTCCTATAGATGTAATGATTAGACCCTTTTCAAAATTATTTTGCTGTTTTAAACTCCGCCAATATTCTCTAGCTGTAACAATAGCCGAAAGATTAGCAGCTGTTCCTCCACTTGTAAAAACACCAAAAGCTCCATTGGGTAAACCTGTTAAAGAAACAATCCATCTCATGGCTTCATTTTCACAAAAAATACCACCTGCACCTTCCATCCAATAGGCACCATGTATACTAGATGCAGAAGTCACTAAATCAAACATTACGGCTGCCCTTGTTGGTGATGCTGGAACAAAAGCTAAATGCCTTGGATGATCAATAGGCACATTGGATTTTGCTAAATGTTCTTTCCATAAATTAAAGGCTTGCTCTCCGCCAATTCCATTTTTAGTAATGGTTTCTCCTACTAAAGCTTTAAGTTCTGCTTCTTTTTTTGGTTTTCCTATTTTATGTTTTGTTGATGAAAGTCTGTTTATTACATATTTCATAACATCCATTGTCATGTCCACCAAATCGATATCTATTTTATGCATGCTAAATGGTTATGATAGTGAATTTACTTTCTAAAGGCTCTAGGCTCTCAATAAGTTTAGGAATTAACCGGTTACCATACTCCAAATAAAGTTCTGAAAAATTAGTGTTTCGTTCTTGTAAACTTCCATTTGGAAATAACTCGTTTTTTATTTCAGTCATTCTTTCAACTTCATCAGAAAGTTTTCTCTTTTGAGCTTTAAGTAATCGTTTTTCTAAATTAACAAGACCTTTTAACTGCTTTACCTCTTGGGCTTTTACCGCTCCTAAAAATGATTTATCTGTTTGTTCTGCAAGTTTATATAAATCTTCAAACTGCTTTTTCAAATGATTTACTTGGGTTGAAAAATCAATATCGATATTAGATATTTCTCTAACTCTTTTATTAATGAAAGCATTTCGTTTTAGAAAGATATTTTCTGTTGAAATATTTAATTTTTGAAGTTTTTTTGATTGAACTTCACTTTTAATTAAAACCGAATTTCTTAATAGTAAGATAGGAAACGGTATGGCTACCTCATCAAAATAATCTTTAAGTTGCATCCAATACGCCAACTCACCACCGCCGCCTATATAACACAGATTTGGCAAAATAACCTCTTGATATAAAGGGCGCATTATAACGTTAGGTGAAAACCGTTCTGGATACTCTAAAATCATTTTTTGTATCTCAAACTTACTGAAAATGATATTTGTATTTAATACTTTATAATCATCATCTTCAAAAACTATCCGCTCTCTTAAATTATCTTTTAAATAAAATAGATTTATTTCTCTTGGGTTAACTTGTATTTTATAATGTTCTGAAATATTAGATAATTTCGAGTTCGTTACAGAAACAGTCTTAAAAGACGTTTGATTTAACAACTCCTCTTTAACGTAAGGTATAAATAAATGCTTAAGCGCTTTATCATTCGCATCCATGATAACTAAACCATAATCCTTAAATAATTCATTTGCTAAAAACCTTGTCGCATCTGCAAGATTATTATGATTTAAATAAGCCTTTTCAAAAATATCTTTTAGTGCTGCTGCATTTTTACTAACTCCTAAATCTTGAGAAAACATTTTAAAAATAGCATCTAAGCCTTCTGTAGAAAGTTCGCCTACTGCGCCACCTGCTTCTCTATTCCATTGGAACTTCTTGCCCTTAAAATTGAAGTAATTAATCTCATCAAAGTCATGATCTTCTGTGGCCATCCAATAAACAGGCACAAAATTATTTTCTGGATATTTAGCTTTTAATGCATTTGATAGATTTATAGCAGATATTATTTTATACAAAAAATATAAAGGTCCTGTAAATAAATTAAGTTGATGACCTGTTGTTATGGTATATGTGTTATCAGATTTTAAAAACTCTAGATTATTATTTGTCAGTTCTGAAGTTTCTATATTTTCATATTGCTTTTTCAATGAAGAAACCAAAACAGTTCTTGATTCTTTTTTATAAGACAATTTCTTCTCGTTAATTTGAGCTTTAAAATCCTCTAAAGAAGAAAACCGATTATAAAACTGCTTTAAATTTGACTTTTGGTCTAGATAATCACAAATCAAAGATGAAAAGTATCCCGTGTTTTTGAATGGTATGTATTCTTGATGCATATTTCGATTAATAATCATGTAAATATACTGTTATTCTATTTTTAGAAATCTAAAAATTAAGTTAAGAGTTATTCTATTGTAACCTTCAATTAATACCTTAGTATAGTATTTGATGAATTAATTTCGTAAGAAAACAATATGATTGTAACTAAAACACAACTTACTTACACTCACTAGCTGTTTTAACATTAATTAAACAATTGTTTTTTAGGTATTTACAAAATAATTCCGTATATTAATATCCAATAACACCCTAAAACTTAAGTCATGAAAAAATTAGCATTTTACAAATATATTTTTACTATATCGCTTTTCATATTTAATATTAATCTTGTTTTAGCTCAAGATATCGATTTTAAAGAAATAGAAGCAAAAGTTATTGATAGCGAAACTAAAAGCCCTTTAGTTTTTACAGATATTGTTATTGAAAACTCTAATATTAGCACGGTAACAAACAGCGAAGGTGAGTTTATCTTAAAAATACCTAATAACCTTTTAGAGGGTCGTATTACAATCTCTCATTTGGGTTATGAAAAAAGAGAACTAAAAGCTTCTTCAATAGTGAATCATGATAAAATATTATTGACACCTGCTATTACGCAATTAAATGAAGTGAATATAAAAACTACAACGCAAGATGCAAGAAGCATAGTTGAAGAAACTCTAAAAAAGAAAAGCAGTATTTACAATAACAACAATACATTAATGACTGCTTTTTACAGAGAAACAATAAAAAAACGAAGAAGAAACGCATCGCTATCTGAAGCTGTAGTTAAAATACACAAACAACCTTATAATAACTTAAGAAGAGATCATATTGAGCTCATAAAAGCTAGAAAGAATACGGACTATTCTAAGCTTGATACCATAGCTTTAAAACTTCAAGGTGGGCCATTTAGTAATTTGTATACGGATATTATTAAATATCCTGAATTTATTTTTACCACTGAAGACTTACCCTTGTATAAATTTAGTTTTGGCAATTCTACAAAAATAAATGACCGTCAAATCTATGTTGTTAATTTTAAGCAAAAGAAAGACAATGGTACACCGCTCTACTACGGGAAGTTATACATTGATGCAGAAACATTAGCATTAACTAACGCTGTATACAGTTTAAATGTATCAAATAGAGAATTATCTAGCCAAATGTATGTTAGAAAAAAACCTAGAAAAGTTGACGTATATCCTACCGAAGCCACATATCGCGTAAATTATAGAACAACTAATGGTAAATGGCATTATGCTTACAGTAATATTTCTTTAACATTTAAAGTAAATTGGAAAGGCAAACTCTTCAATAGTATTTATACTTTAAATAGTGAAATGGCAATTACTGACTGGGAAATTTACGACACAAAACTTGTGAAAATAAGGAGTAAGTTAATTCAACCCTCTACAATTTTAAGTGAAAAAGCTTCTGGTTTTTCAGATCCGCGATTTTGGGGTGCCTACAACATAATTGAACCTGAAAAATCAATAGAATCTGCTATCAAAAAAATACAAAAACAATTGAAACGTACTTAATAAATTTCTATGCTAACTACTTAATTTTAAATGTAGCTAATATGGGCTCATGATCGGAAATTTTTAAGTCAAAATTTTGATGAGAAAGAATTTCAAAGCTATCATCAACAAGAATATAATCTAAACGTAAAGGATAATTAAAAAGTTTATAAGTTGTACCTAAACCAGAACCTGCTTCAATAAAAGTATCTTTTTTTGAATCCTTTAATATGTTATATACTGATGAAAATTGAGTACTATTAAAATCACCACTAATAATGACTTTACCTTTAAATTCATTAATATGATTCATAATAATAGAAACTTGTTCTTTTCTTATTTTTTCAGCTTTAGTAATTCTTGAGGTTAAAGAATTATAAATTCTTGTTTCACTAAAATCGTAAAGTTTTACTGGCACTCTAAAAGATTCCAGATGTAAATTATAGATTCGTATGACTTCTTTATTAAAAGTTAAATCAACAAACATGGCACCATTGTGTGAGTTTGGGAAATTTATATAACCCTTATCTATAAAAGGATATTTTGAAAATATTGCCATTACAGATTTATTCTTAGTAAATATATTGGTTTTATACCAATATGGATAATCGTTAAAATACTTGTATTTAATAGCAGAAAATTCTTGAATACAAAAAACATCTGTATTTTTATTTTTTATAAAATTTACAATTGGGTCATTGGTATCTTTTATACTATCATCAAAATCATTAACATCAATATCATGTTTAAAACCATTGGTATTGTATGACAAAATGGATAGCGTGTCCAATTTCAAAGATGTACTGGAAAAATCAGAAGTCACAGACGTATTAAACTGATAAAATGAATCAAAACAAATAAAATAAAGCAACACCCCACAAAATGATAGTAGAAATATTTTCTTTTTTCTAAACAACCAATACACCCCAAAAATTAAATTTAAAACTAAAAGCGTAGGGATAATAATTGTAAAAACGAATGAAACAAAACTATTTGATAGAAAAACAATAATACACCCAAATACTAAAAGAAAACTGAGTAATACTGTTAAAGCAAGACCTAACTTTTTAATGCTAATTTTAAGTCTTTTTATACTTGACAAACTGTTATTTTTTAAAACAAAGTTATTTGTCCCTCATCATCAATACCTAAATCATCTTTAGAATCTGAATCAGGAATTGAAGATTTACTTTTTTTGTTTTCTGAAGATTCAGGGAGGACTTCTTTTTCATCTACCACTTCTAAATCATCAGCATGAACTTCTTCAGGAGCTTCATAAGGTAAAGGCTCCAATAAATTTATTTGATTAACCTTTTCTTTTGTGAGCTGATTGCCTTGAGCAGAAAGCCCCTTTATATCGATAAATTCTTCGAGGTTAATTTCTAAATTTTCTTTTCGATCTTTACCACGTTCTTTAGCAAATACAATTTCTGCCATAGGTTTCCAATCCGTGGAAACAATTTCTAACTGCGAGTTTGGATGTTCTGAAATAAAAGATTCTTCTTTACCTTCTTGCTCTATTAAAAAGCGTTTAACATAATACATGTCTTTATCGCCATTAAAATAAATTGCCGAAATTGGTTTTTTGGGCACCCATTTTTCCATCACAATCATATCATCATCAAAATGCATAGTTACTTCTGGCGTAACTGTTTTTATTATTCCAGACTGATTGATAATTAATAATTTATCTTCTCCTCTAAACTCTCCAATAAGTTCTCCTCTAGCATCAACATTTAATCGCTGTACCGTATCATCAAACCAAATTTTTCGCGGTTTTAATGTGGACACCCCTTTTTCTTTTAACTCAACACGTTTTACAGAATATTTAGTCACTAAGTTTCCTTTTGATGCGCGCCCTTTTATTATAATATCAGCAAAATCAATATCCCATTTAAGCTTCTTGATACTTCCTGCTTGTCTTAAATTGATTGAAACAACCTCTGCTTCTCCGTTAGGATTGGCAGAAAAATAAAGTAACGAAGAGCCCTTATTTCCATTAGTTAAATCGTAATCTTTATCTCTAGTAATACTGGTAACAGCAAATCGTTTGATGTATGATGGCCCTTTTGATCCATCTTTATAAATCATATTATAAATGGTACGTTTGTCTTTCTTTTTAAAGATTCCTACATGAATAATATCTTTCCCTATAAACGTTTTAGAATCCACTTTAGTCACCATCATTTTACCAGCTTTGGTAAACACAATAATATCATCAATATCACTACAATCACATACATATTCATCACGCCTTAGAGAGGTTCCAATAAAACCTTCTTCCCTATTTACATAAAGTTTTGTATTTCTTATAATCACTTTTGTGGCATCAACATCATCAAAAGTTCTAATTTCTGTTTTACGTTCTCGCCCTTGGCCATACTCCTTTTTTAATCTCGTAAAATAAGCAATAGCATAATCAATAAGATGCTCTAAATGATGCTTAACTTCCGCTATTTGCTCTTCTAAAGCATCAATTTTTTGCTGTGCTTTATCAATATCAAATTTTGAAATACGTTTGATTCGAATTTCTGTTAAACGCGCAATATCTTCTGTGGTAACAGTACGCTTCAAATGTTTTATATGAGGTTTTAGTCCATTATCAATAGCACTTATAACACCTTCCCATGTTTCTTCTTCCTCTATATCGCGGTATATTCTATTCTCAATAAAAATACGCTCTAAAGAAGCAAAATGCCATTGCTCTTCAAACTCTCCTAATCTTATTTCTAATTCTTGCTTTAAAAGCTGAACCGTATTATCGGTAGAACGCCGTAACATTTCTGTAACACCAATAAACAAAGGCTTATTATCTTCAATAACACAACCTAAGGGAGAAATAGAAGACTCACAACTCGTAAAAGCGTAGAGTGCATCAATTGTTTTGTCTGGTGATAACCCTGACGGAAGATGTACCAAAATTTCAACCTCAGCAGCAGTATTATCTTCTATTTTTTTGACTTTAATTTTACCTTTATCATTCGCTTTTAAGATAGAATCTATTAATGAAGATGTGGTTGTTCCAAAAGGCAACTCTGTTATTGTAAGTGTATTTTTATTTAATTGAGAAATTTTTGCACGAACACGAACTTTCCCTCCTCTATTGCCATCATTATAATTTGAAAAATCAGCAATTCCTGCGGTTGGAAAATCAGGTAGAATAGTAAAACGCTTGCCTTGTAAATGCTTAATCGATGCATCTATAAGTTCCACAAAATTATGAGGCAATATTTTAGTTGACAGGCCTACTGCAATTCCCTCTCCACCTTGCGCTAACAACAACGGAAACATAACAGGTAAGTTTACAGGCTCTTTTCTACGCCCATCGTAACTAGCTTGCCATTCAGTAATTTTAGGATTAAAAACAACATCTAATCCAAACTTAGAAATACGTGCCTCAATGTAACGAGATGCCGCAGCTCGATCTCCTGTTAAAATATTACCCCAGTTACCTTGAGTGTCAATTAACAAGTCTTTTTGACCAATTTGCACCATAGCATCAGCAATACTAGCATCGCCATGTGGGTGGTATTGCATAGTATGACCAACGATATTTGCTACTTTATTATAGCGCCCATCGTCAAGATCTTTCATGGAATGCATGATACGGCGCTGTACGGGTTTAAAACCGTCTTCAATAGCAGGAACAGCTCGCTCTAATATAACATAAGACGCATAATCTAAAAACCAATCTTTATACATTCCCGTAATACGAGTAATGGTTTCTTGGGGGTCATCTTGCTCGTTAATTAAATCGTCACTGTCTTCAATCATTAATTACTTTGATTTTTTTGGTGTTCCGTTAAGCATAACTCTTCCTACTTTTTGCAATCTATGCACTTGTTCACTACTAGCATGAACATGTAAATAATCATAAGAACGTCTTTTTTTAGCTCCTTTTTTCTTATTGTATAACATCTTAGTGTCGTTTAGTCTCTACCAAGGTAGAATGTTTTTATTAAATTTAATATTCTATACTCATTCTTACAAATTTAATGCTAAAGATATTTTTAAGAGTATATTTTAACGAATATTTAAAACAGAATTGAGTTTTTTTTTTAAAATTCAAGAAACTATTCTACAATATCCATTTCAACCTTTAAATTATCAATAATAAATTCTTGACGTGTTGGCGTGTTTTTACCCATATAAAAAGACAATAACTCTTCAATAGACATATTATCATCTAACATGATGGGATCTAAACGAATATTATCTCCTATAAAGTGTTTAAACTCATCTGGAGATATCTCCCCTAATCCCTTAAATCGGGTTATTTCTGGTTTTGGTTTTAGCTTTTCTAAAGCATCGCGTCGTTCTTGTTCAGAATAACAATAAATAGTTTCTTTTTTATTTCTTACACGGAATAATGGTGTTTGTAAAATATACAAATGGCCATTCTTAATAACTTCTGGGAAAAACTGAAGAAAAAAGGTGATTAATAATAAACGAATATGCATCCCATCAACATCTGCATCAGTAGCTATAACCACATTATTATAACGTAAATCTTCAAGAGATTCTTCTATATTTAATGCTGCTTGTAGCAGGTTAAACTCTTCATTTTCATAAACGATTTTTTTAGTAAGTCCGTAACAGTTTAATGGCTTCCCTTTTAAACTAAAAACCGCCTGCGTGTTCACATCGCGGGATTTTGTAATACTTCCTGATGCCGAATCGCCCTCTGTAATAAAAAGTGTCGACTCTAAATTACGTTCGTTTTTAGTGTCGCCAAAATGTACACGACAATCGCGTAATTTCTTATTATGAAGACTTGCTTTTTTAGCTCTGTCTTTTGCTAATTTTCTAATTCCAGAAAGCTCTTTTCGTTCACGTTCTGCTTGTAGAATTTTACGTTGAATTTTTTCAGCAGTATCTTGATTTTTATGTAAATAATTATCAAGTTTTGTTTTTAGAAAGTCGTTTATATAAGTTCTTACGGTTGGCAAATCGCCTCCCATATCTGTAGACCCTAATTTGGTTTTAGTTTGACTTTCAAAAACAGGTTCCATCACCTTAATGGCAATGGCACTTACTACAGATTTACGAATATCTGATGCATCATAATTTTTACCATAAAATTCACGAATGGTTTTTACTAATGCTTCTCTAAAAGCTGTAAGATGTGTTCCTCCTTGCGTAGTGTTTTGTCCGTTTACAAAACTATTATACTCCTCACTGTATTGTGTTTTACTGTGAGTTAGTGCGACTTCAATATCATCTCCTCGTAAATGAATAATAGGATACAACAAATCTGTTTCGGCTATTTTTTCGGCTAATAAATCTTTTAATCCGTTTTCACTAAAATATTTTTCGCCATTAAAAACGATAGTTAAACCTGGGTTTAGATAGACGTAGTTTTTGAGCATTTTTACTATATATTCGCTTCTGAATTTATAGTTTTTAAAAATGATTTCATCTGGTATGAATGATACTTTGGTTCCTTTTCGCCTTGATGTATCTTCTAATAAATCTTGATTGGTTAAGTTACCTTGTTCAAATTCTGCAGATGCACTTTTACTATCACGTGTAGATTCTACTCTAAAAAAAGATGACAACGCATTTACAGCCTTTGTTCCTACACCATTTAATCCAACAGATTTTTTAAACGCCTTAGAATCATATTTTCCACCAGTATTCATCTTGGAAACAACATCTACCACTTTTCCTAATGGAATACCACGACCGTAATCCCGTACCGTAACTTTAGTACCTTGAACGGAAATCTCTATTGTTTTTCCAGCTCCCATAACAAACTCATCAATGGAGTTATCTAAAACTTCTTTAAGGAGAATATAGATTCCATCATCTGGTGAAGACCCATCACCGAGTTTACCAATATACATTCCTGGTCGCATACGAATATGCTCTTTCCAGTCTAATGAACGTATATTATCTTCGGTATATTTGGTTTGTTCTGCCATAAAAAGGGTGCGATTTTATTACTTACTACCAATATAAGAAATAGATAGCATGCTAATATAGCACAACCTTTCAAAAAATAAAACCGCAGCCTAACAAAGTAATTAACAATGAAAAAAATATTGTTGAGAACATGAGCCAGATTACTTGTATTTCGTGTGTTTCTATAATTTGTAAACCAAACCAATCAATACCCTCGGCATTAAACTAGGTTGTTTTATGGCTTCATTAGCATCTTCATATGTAAACTCAATATTGTTATTTGTATTATCGTTTCTTGCATTCACATTATCATCATCTGGACTGTAAGAAGTGTCATGACCTTTTAAAGTATGATTAAAAAAATAGTCTAAACCAATAGCAGCAAGTAAATTAAGTTTATCATTCATTTTAAATTGACTTTCAGCACCTAAACCAACACCAAACTGTTTAGATGTAACATCAAAATCTTCGTTACCTCCTACGTATTTAAAATTCGCCTTAAAACCTGAATATCTCGGTCCAAATACAATTTGAGAAGATTCGGCCTCTAAAAAATTAGAATTCACCATAAAATCTAATCGGTAATCATAAGCTCTAGCTTTTTCTTCTGGCACTCCATTGGTGGCATTATTAATAAAAATACGTCTTGCATCAGCGGAATTTCCGGGGTTTAATTTTGTAACTCCTATACCAAACCTTACTTGCACGGGAAGGCTTTCTAGTGGTTTTAATAAAGTGGCACTTAGTTGTACTCCAAATCCGCGGTTATATCCTGTTGAAATACCCAAGGCTAATTTAGATTTATCTGTATCAACTTGAGCATTTGATAAAGTAGAAAAAACGCATAATAACGTGATTAATAGTGATTGTTTAGCATTCATAAATTTGGGGTTTAAGTTGTTAAATCAAACCTATTTACGAATGAAACCCTTTTCTTAGACCATAAATTAACTTTTACAAATGCAACAATTCGATAAAATACAAATACTTCATTTTATTAATAATGCTTTTTATGCTACTTTTTTAGATGAAACTAATAGAATTCCAATAATAACCACCAAAGCGCCGAAAAGCTGAAGCCAAGTTAAAACTTCATTAAGAAATATTGCCGCCAAAATAATGGTGGAAATAGGACCAATACCAGCTACAATAGCAAAGTTTGACGAACTAATCATTTTTATAGAAGCAGATACTAAAAAGGAAGGAATTACAGTTGCAAAAACGGCAATTAAAAATCCTAAAGCATAGACTTCCCATGAAAAACTGAATAGGCTAATTTCACTACTAATACTGTAATGAATAAATACGCAAACACAAGAAAAAATCATGGCATAAGCTGTGAATTTGATAACTCCAAATTTAGGAATTAACCAACCACTACCAACCAAATATGAGGCGTAGGTTATAGCGCTCAATAATATAAAGAAGCCACCTAAATAGGTTTCCGAGCCAGAAATAGAAACTTCATCTGAAAACGCAATAACAATTCCTAAATAAGTCAATCCTATGGCTAAAGTTTGAATTTTTGTAATGGGTTGCTTTAAAAAGACTTTATTTAAGAGTATGACTATAGTTGGATACAAAAATAAAATAATACGTTCTAAACTTGCCTTTATATAGGTTAAACCAACAAAATCGAAATAACTGGCTAAATAATAGCCTACAAAACCAAAAAACAAAAGCCACAAATAGTCTTTAAAATTTGGTTTAACTATTGCATTTTGATTTCTATATAGATATGCAATTATAATATAAAAAGGAAAAGAAAACAGCATGCGTAAAAGCAAAATACTTATAGCATCAACCTGATAATTATACGCTAATTTAACCATGACCGCTTTAGATGAGAATAGCACAATACCAGTGATGCCAATTAGAACTCCCAACCAAAACTGTTTTTTGTTTTCCATAAAACGAAGGTAGGTATGCTTCTTATTTTATTACTATGGAACTGTTTTTGAATACGATGTTCAGTGATATTTTTAATAAAAGAAACAACAAACAGACTTTTAATTTGAATGTACCACTAATCTTGCAAGTATAACCGCGTTAGGGATTGCAGTGGCATCCTTTTTTAATAAGAAACACAAACTTTATTTTGAACTTTCATTTAACAGATAGCCACATCCTTCGTCCTCGCTATGACGTTTAAAAAAGATATAACGAAACATTTATGTTCATAAATTCGATAATATTAAATAGAAAAGCATGAATAAAAGTCCGACCCTTGTGGTTACGCCCAAATTTTTATTTTAAACGTTGAATAGGAAGTGCATCACATCACCATCTTTAACAATGTAATTTTTACCTTCAACACGCATTTTACCAGCTTCTTTCACTTTGGCTTCACTGCCAAAAGACACATAATCATCATAACCAATAACCTCAGCACGAATAAAGCCTTTTTCAAAATCGGTATGAATTACACCTGCTGCTTGTGGTGCAGTAGCACCAACATCTATAGTCCAAGCACGCACCTCTTTTACACCTGCGGTGAAATACGTTTGTTGGTTAAGTAATTTGTATGCAGAACGGATTAATTTAGCAGAACCGGGTTCATCTAAACCAATATCCTGCAAGAACATTTGGCGCTCTTCATAATCATCCAATTCATTTATATCGGCTTCAGTTCCAACAGCTAAAACTAAAACTTCCGCATTTTCATCTTTAACCGCTTCTTTCACTTTTTCAACATAATCATTCCCTGAAACTGCAGCCCCTTCATCTACATTACAAACATACATAACTGGCTTATCTGTAATAAATTGAGAAGGTTTCACAAAATCTTCATAATCATCTTCAGAAAACTCTAAAGCTCTTACTGAAATTCCAGCTTCTAATTTCTCCTTTATTTTCAACAAAATAGCCTCTTCTTTTTGAGCCTCTTTATTTCCGGTTTTTGCCGCTCGTTTTACTTTATCCAACTTCTTTTCAGTAGTTTCTAAATCTTTAAGCTGTAATTCCATATCGATAGTTTCCTTATCACGAATAGGGTTTACATTACCATCAACATGTACAATATTATCGTTATCAAAACAACGTAAAACATGCAAAATAGCATCAGTTTCACGAATATTAGCTAAGAATTGATTTCCTAGACCTTCGCCTTTGCTCGCTCCTTTAACTAATCCAGCAATATCTACAATTTCTACAGTTGCGGGTAAAACGCGTTCTGGATTTACCAAAGATTCTAATTTTTCTAAACGTGGGTCTGGAACATTAACCACACCTATATTTGGCTCAATAGTACAAAACGGAAAGTTTGCACTTTGCGCTTTTGCATTAGACAAACAATTAAACAACGTTGACTTTCCTACGTTTGGCAATCCTACTATACCTGCTTTCATTGAATAAATTTTTCTTCATTCCCTTGAAGAAGGGAACCTTTTAATAGCTACGTTTTATTAAAAAAATTACCGCCTATGCGATAACTTGTTTTGCGATTGCAAATGTAGTTAATATAAAAGAATTTTTAACACTCAAATAATACTGAGTATCTTAAAATTTCTTATTTACAAAAAGTGAAATTCTTTTAATAAAATTAACTATTAAGCACTAATTAAAAGTTAAATAGTATGTCCTAGATTTCTCTTTGTGTAACATTATTTAACTTGTCTCGTTTATAAAATATAAAACCTTAATCATCAAAAAATGCCTTATAAAATTATATTACTGCTATTGCTTTTTTCCACACCTGTATTATCCCAAAACATTACAGCTAAACTTATTGATAAAAAAAGTAAATCTCCTATTCCATATGCATCTATAAAAACAGGAAAATATAGCGGTGTTATTTCTAATGAAGAAGGTTATTTTACTATCCATATGAATAACAAAACATTAGATACTGTTTCAATTTCATGTTTAGGCTATCAAAACAAAACTATTAGCATTCAAAACATTAAAGGTCTTAATTTTATTATTAATTTAGACGAAGCCATAAACCAACTTAGTGAAGTTTATATTAGTAATAAAGCACTAAATGCAGATTCTATAATTGCAAAAGCAAAAAGAAAACTTCCTAATAATTATGATACTTCACTCTTCAAGCACACTGTTTTTAGAAGAACTACAGATTATGTTGATTTTAAAAACTTAGTGTTCGAAATTGAAAAAGCATCTCACGTTAACAAAAAAGATATGGAGTCTGCTAATGGTAATCTAAAAGCGCTTTCAGATAAAATTCGAAAAAGTGATATTGTTCAATTTGAAGATTTTAAAGGAGAATTTTACGCATTTAATAAAGACAGCAGCAAACTTAGAGTTAGTAAAGCCACTCAGTTATTAGATTATAAAAACGATTTTTCGATTGAACAAATACAAGACAAAGCACAACATATTATTTTGAAATATCTTGATACCACTAAAACTTATAAATTAAAATCTGGTCTTTTTAAGATTGAAGATTCTTTGGCTCTTAAAGATGATGATAAAGCCGAAAACAAGAGAAAAGAGTATAAAATTACCTTTTTAAATGATAAAACACGTTCTTTTATAAAACGTTCTCAGTTTTATAAAAATTCATTTTTAGATAAACTATTAAGTTTCGACTTATACGAATTTACCCATGAAGATGTAGCTTACAACAATAATGAACTCACACATATTATTAGCTTCAAACCAAAAAAAGGAAAAGCAAAATACACTGGAAAATTATATGTTAGTGATGATACCTACGCCATAACTAGAGTGGATTATAAATACTATAAAAACAGACATGGCGAAAAGCTAAATCTGAAATTTATTTTAGGTATTAAATACATTGCAAACATTAGTACTGGAACCTTTTTATTTGAAAAAGACAGCAGTAATATCTATCATCCAAAATACTTAAAGCATAGCACAGGCAGTTACTTTTACGTCAATAGAGACATGAAGTTTATTGAAAATAGTAGCGCTAGAAACAAAGTGAATTTTAGTTTTAAAATTGAAGGCGAAAACCGTAATAAAAAAGAATTGTTGTTTTCTTCAAATAACAAACTGAGTTTACAAGATTTTGAAGCTATTAAACAAGATTCGGTTGTGCCTTACAAACGATTGAATAAGTTTGAAAAAACCATTTGGGATAGTGAACAAATTATTGAACCTACTTTAGAGATGAAAGCTTTTGAGGGTGAGGATTAGAGGTTTGTTGCGCTTATCGTGGTTGTATATGGATAGTTGCGGGTTTGCGTGCGAGGATTTTCCGAAGGAAAATCAGATGTAGCAAACATGCAACTACCTTTGTTTTAGCACTAAACCGCAATTATTTTTATACGGTGTTAGGCGACGTTTTTTATCTAATTACCAAAATTTCCACCATTTTTTATTATGTTCCATTTCGAAGTTTTCTTGGTAATTTTCATTTTCTAATTCTTCTTGGGCTTTATTAAATTTATCCCAATAATCATCTGTATATTTCTTTTTATCTTCAGGACTAATTTTAGTTTTTACGAAACTATCTAAATCCAAATATTCTCCATTTTCTATACTAAATGCATTCCAATTACATAACTTACATAATTTAGAAATTTCAGACAAAGGATTATTCCCGTCAAGTGCTGTTAATTGGAAAGTGTAATTTTTATTATTATTAGTCTTTAAAATCTCAAATCTTAAATGGGCTGTATCAGATTTGTAAAAACCTTGCAGTATTCTTTCGCTGTCTGTCCATTTACAAGCTTCTTCTGTAAATACTTTGTTGATTTTAGATTTTATCTCTAAAGGATTTTTGAATGATGAAAAATTCGGTTGTGAATTTTTAGATTTTGAATTTATAATAAAATATTCTTTGGCCATAATTTTTTATATTTTAGATAAGAGTAATATATATGATTAAATTATTCCTCATAACCAAGTACCTTTGCTTTTATTACATCCATAACTCCCTCATCCTCTAAGCCTATATTTTGTCTTACGACTCCTCTTTCATAAAAAGCTTGCGCATTTTTTGGGTTTAATTCAATTGCTTTAGAAAAGTCTATTATTGCGCCTTCATAGTCTCTTAATAAATCTTTTATTATTCCTCTTTCCATTATTGCATCTGAATTTGTCGGGTCTGTTTTAACAGCATTGTCGTGGTCTTTTAATGCTCCTTGTAAATCGTTAGACAAAAGTCTCATTCCTGCTCTTAAAGAATAGGCTTCTGTAATCGTTATATAACTATCTTGATTTATTTCAATAAATTTTGTCAAATCCGCAATACTACCTTCATAATCTTCCATTTTTTTTCTATTCAGACTGCGCGATAAATAATAATCTGGATTTTCAGGTTCCAATTCTATAGCTTTGGTTAAATCTTGTAAACCATCATATTCGTCTTGTAATTTTGCTCTACTGTAATAATAATGTGCTTCATTTGGGTTTATTTCAATAGCATCATTTAAGTCTTGTAATGCACCGACTTTATCATCCAAATTGTGAGATTTTAATAGACTTCTTTCATAATAAGAATCAGCCTTGTTTGAAGCATTTACTTCTATGCTTTTGTTAAAATCTTCCATTGCTCCATTATAATCTTTCAAATATTGTTTTGATAAACCTCGATAATAATAAATTGTTTTAATAGTTGGAATTAAAGGAATTGCTTTATTGTAACACCGAATAGCATTTTTATAGTCTCCATCTTCATAATAAGAGTTTCCCTCATCATTTGCTTTTAAACCATTGTCAAGGTTTTCATAAAGTATATTTCCGTTTTGAAAGTCTTTATCTGCTCCAGGTATATCATTTAATTCACGTTTTGCTTTACTTCTTTCCCAATATGCAGAAATACTTCTTGGGTCAAGTTCAATTGCGTTTGAGAAGTCTTTGATTGCTCCACTATAATCTTTTTGATTAGCTTTTGCTTTTCCCTTTTCGATTAAAACTTCCGATGCTTTTAAGTCATTAGAAGTTGTAATGTCTTTGTTATTGTCAAAACTTTCGCTTGTGGACTTTTTGAAGAGGTTAGATAAAAAATTTAATTTCATTATTTACGTTTATTTCTGTTATTTGTAGTATTCTCAATGTTAGCAGTCTGTCTTTTTAAATGACGCCTAACGATTAGATATGGTTACGTTTTAATGAACTATATCGTTCGATAAGCGAAGTTCGAATTTTCTTACTAAAATATCAAGTATTCTAGAGTCAAATTCAAAAAAGTTATAAACAAAAAAAATCACAAGCCAAAGCTCAAGATTCATTTATTATTAAAATATCGATGATAGAATCGACTACCCGTCTGGATGAACAATTACCGCTTAACCAATATCTATGCAAAAAGTAAAAAGCTAGATGAGTGGCTAAGAAATCGGTTACGCTATTGTATTTGGCACGATTGGAAAAAGCTAGAGAGGAAACGTAAAAACTTAATTCAATTAGGTATAGAAAT
>NZ_JAQWOO010000055.1 GCF_029245835.1 Algibacter sp.
TATCACGATGTGCTTTAAAGTGAGCGATACAAGAAGCTTCACTATCAAAATTTGCTGTAAAACTGAAGATATTCATATGGTGGAATTTTTAGCTAATTTATGAATAAATTTTTAATTGTGATGTATTACGGATATTCAAAAAATTTTTAATTATTACTATTTACCTAGTTACAAAAACAACTAAGTAACTTATGTTACAAGTCATGACAATAGTATCGCCTAATTTTAGACTATATTATTCAAAACAAAATAGCTCATGAAAAATTTCATATTACTTATTCTCTTTTCAGTCTTTATTTTTAGCTGTAATAATCAAAAAAAAGAAGGGTATACTTCTTTCAAAAAACAAATGGAAGCTAACAAACATCCGGGGAAAAAGTTAATGGAAATTAATTGCTATGTCTGTCATAGCCCTACTGCAAGCCATGATGATAGAATTGCACCACCTATGGTAGCGATAAAAAAACATTATATTGATAACAAGACAACCAAAGAAGAATTTATTACAAGTATGCAAGCTTGGATAAAGAACCCTAACAAAGAAGACGCAAAAATGTTTGGCGCTGTAAAACGTTTTGGTGTGATGCCAAAAACACCTTATCCTGAAGAAACTATAGAGCAAATTGCCGATTACATGTTTGATTTTGATATTGAGCAACCAGAATGGTTTGAAGCGCATTTTAATGAAATGAACGTTAAGGGTAATGGAAAAGGCATGGGAAAAGGCAAAGGAAATGGGATGCACAAACAACAAGTTCAGACTAATTTTAAAGATTTACCTTATGGAGAACGTGGTTTAAAATATGCTTTAGCTACAAAAGCGGTTTTAGGTAAGAATTTAATGGGAACTATTCAAACAAAAGGAACATTAGAGGCTTTAGCTTTTTGCAATGAAAAAGCATATCCGTTAACAGATAGTATGGCTTTGGTACATAATGCTGCAATTAAAAGAGTTTCAGACAAGCCCAGAAATCCAAAAAACAAAGCAAACACTGAAGAATTAGCGCATATAAATACATTTAAACAAGTTGTTTTAAATAATAAAGAAGCAAGTCCTATTATAAAAGAATTAGAAAATAATGTAACGGTTTACTATCCTATAACAACAAATACAATGTGCTTACAATGTCATGGAAAACCTAATGAAACTATCGAGACATCAACATTGACAAAAATTGAGAACTTGTATCCTATGGATAAAGCAATTGGTTACAACATCAATGAAGTTAGAGGAATTTGGAGTATTACTTTTGATAAATAAATCAAGTCAGGTATGAGCAAATTTCAGAATTAATAAATCAAAACAAACCTCTAATAGTTAATTTTTAAGGATACTGACAAATATCATATTAAATAAAATTTAGCTTTAATATTTTTACTGTAATTAAAACAACAAAAGCATTTCTCATGATAACTCAAAATATAGCATTATACAATTGGAACAACGGCGTAATAATAATTGCTGTTTTTGGTCTGGTATGCCTGGTTTTAATAGGTTTATTAGTAAAATTTATGGCTACTAGCGATAGAAAAAAAGATGAGCCAATGGAAAAATAGTTATTGTTTAAA
Source organism: Algibacter sp. (assembly GCF_029245835.1). GTDB lineage: Bacteria > Bacteroidota > Bacteroidia > Flavobacteriales > Flavobacteriaceae > Algibacter_B. Next base: position 1,570 of record NZ_JAQWOO010000055.1, read on the forward strand.
ACTTGTCAAGTCCTAAATAAGCAATATAGATTATATAGTATTAAATTATTAATTAAAGAGGTCGTCTAAAAACAATTTAGGCGATCTTTTTATTTTTGGTCATTTAGGTTTTATTTTGACGCTCTTTGTTTTAATAGTAAATAATAATGTTGTTAAAATAGAGCAAAGCGATTTCTATATCGCCAAACTCACTT
>NZ_JAQWOO010000076.1 GCF_029245835.1 Algibacter sp.
AATTAAAGGAAAATATCTCCAATTATACTTAAATGAATTCGTCTATAAACTAAATCGTAGATATTTTGGAGACCAACTCTTCGATAGGCTTGTTATTGCTAATATCACAGGATTATGACTTATAACGGATATTCAAAAAAATTTTGTTGCTAGTGCGTTAAGGATTGAGGCATTTGTTGAAGCTCTTTTTGTGTTGTTGCACCTATGCAACACAAAAAAGCGACTGCCGAAAGCCTGACCCTTGTGGTAACGCCAAAATGAATTAAATACGATTTAAAATAACACTTACATCTATTAAAAGTATACTAAATACACCTGCGAGAATGATGAATTTTAGAATATTGTGCAATATTAAATACTGTATTTTAGTTTTGGACATCCATAGTAATAATAGGAATACAACGAGTAGTAATAAACTTAAATAGAAGAAGAAATACATATAACCTATTTGGAAATTAAATAAAAGCAAGTAGGTTGGTATTAAAGTTAAAGCTGCCAAAATAGTCAACATTATTTTAGAGGTTTTTTCTCCGTAAGCTACTGGAATTGTGACATAATTTTGTGCGATATCGCCTTTTATATTTTCTAAATCTTTTGTGATTTCCCGCATAGAAAGCACTAAAAACAAAAAAACTGCATGTACAAAAATTACGGTTTCAAAATTTTTGTAATACATGAAAATGGCAAAAAAAGGTGTAATGGTTAAAATTGCGGAGGTTAGATTACCAATAAAAGGCATTTTTTTTAGCTTATGTGAATAAAACCAAATACCAAAAATATAGATTGAAAAAAATATGACCGCTTTAAATGAGACATAACTTGCCATGACTGCCGCTATGAAATTAAGTACAAAATAAAAAGAGAGCTTTGTGTTTTGGCTTACTAGCCTGTCTAACTTAGATTTTAGGGGTCGATTTATTAAATCTTTCTCTGAATCATAGAAACTATTGATGATATAGCCTCCTGCAATGGTTGCAGCAGATGCCAAAACTAACATCAATAAATTTAAATCGAATATAACACGCTTAAGAGGCTTATCATGTGCCAAAATATAAACTGCTGTAAGGTATTGGGCAATAACAACAACTAAAATATTGTAGCCTCTAACTACAGAAAACATACTAAAAAATTTAAGTATAATATGTTTCTGTCTGCGACTTAACATTTTGAAAGTATTTAGGTAAGACCCATTGACTGCGCTCTGGGTGAGAAAAAATTTAGAAGTTGTAAACGACCTCTAAATTATAATCAGACAATGATTGTTTTGCTTTTTGAATATCTTCAGTAAAACCAAGAATATAACCGCCACCACCAGAACCACAAAGCTTTAAGTAGTAGTCATTTGTATCTAAACCTTTTTTCCAAAGCTCATGAAATTGGTGAGGAATCATAGGTTTAAAGTTATTTAAAACAATTTTAGAAAGCTTTTTTGTGTTACTGAATAGCGACTTTACATCGCCTTTTAAGAAATCATCTACACAAGCATCGGTATGTTTTATAAACTGGTTTTTAAGCATTTTTCTAAAACCTTCTTGCTTCATACTTTCCATGAACAAGGTTACCATTGGTGCAGTTTCACCAATAATTCCGCTATCTAATAAAAAAACAGCACCTTTCCCATTACTTTGTTGTGCAGGAATACCAGTAGCTTCAATATTATCTTTAGAATTTATTAGTATTGGAATACTTAGATAACTATTTAAAGGATCTAAACCTGAAGATTTTCCATGGAAAAAAGATTCCATTGCAGAAAAAATAGATTTTAATTTTAAAAGTTTCTCTCGGGTTAAATTTTCAAGAACCGTAATTTTATCAAAAGCATATTTATCATAAAGGGCAGCAACTAATGCACCGCTACTACCTACACCATATCCTTGTGGAATTGACGAATCAAAATACATTCCTGAATTTACATCTTCTTGTAATCGCTCATTATCAAAACGCACAATAGTAACATCTATACTTTGAATATGGTTAGCAAATTGCTTTAAACTTTCGTTCGATTTAATAGCTTCAACTGAGGGGTTTTCGTCTTTCTTTAGCGCCCCATTATAAAAATTATAAGGGATTGATAAACCTTTAGAATCCTTGATGATTCCGTACTCTCCGAAGAGTAAAATTTTTGAATAAAAGAGCGGTCCTTTCATAAGCAATTTGTGACTTGGTTAAGCAAAATTACAACAGTTTTGCTCCAAAACCAATTTTATCGTTAATATACTGTCCTTTTTGACAAAATGCAACTAATTCATTTTTAATGAACTCTAAAACTTGAAACGCCTCATTTTCAGGATATAAAACATGAACATTTGCTCCAGCATCTAGGGTAAAACATACTTTAGAGCCCGATGATTGTCTGTATGCCCATATTTTATTTATGATTTCCAGCGTATTTGGTTTCATTAAAATAAAATATGGCATGCTTGTCATCATCATTGCATGAAGCGTTAAGGCTTCGCTTTCAACTAGTGCAATAAATTTATCTAAATCACCATCCTTCAAAATTGAAATCATATCTGAAAGATTTTTATTTGCTTGCTTAAAACGCTCTTTAGCAAATGGATGTCCATGCATTAAGTTATGACCAACAGTACTACTTACTTGCTTTTCGCCTTTATCTACCAATAAGATAGTGTCTTGATAATTTTTGAAATTTTGATGAACTTCATAAGGGTATTTTACACCGAATACGTCTGAACTTCCATCAATTTTATTATGCTTTCCCCAAACTACTAAATCGCCCTCTAAACTTCTACATGCACTTCCTGACCCTAAACGTGCTAAGAATGATGCTTTCTGGATGAAATTTTCTTGGGATATATGTTCACCTAAACTCTTGTCAATACTCATTAAACATAAAGCCAAAGCACTCATCCCTGATGCGGATGATGCAATACCTGAACTATGCGGAAATGTGTTTGATGTTTCTATTTTGAAATGATAATCTTTTAAAAAGGGTAAATAAGCTTCAACACGTTTAAAAAAGGTTTCAATTTTTGGTTTGAAATCGTCTTTTTTCTCACCATCTAAAAATACTTCAAAAGAAAAACTATCACTATTTTCCTTTTTTGAAAAACTCAAAGTTGTTGTTGTTTTACAATTATCTAATGTGAAACTAATAGATGGATTTTCTGGAATTTGATGTTCTTTTTTTCCCCAGTATTTGACTAAAGCAATATTACTTGGAGATGACCATGTAAAACTTCCGCTTTCGATGGAATTTGAATACGATTTAGGAATAAATTCTTTTTCTATCATCTTTCTTTTTTAACTTGACAAAGATAATAACTTTACCATTGTATTATAATTTCTTGCCGTAGCAGTGACTTTTAATTTTCGTTCGAAGAAATTATTACTAAATTTTGCTTTTCCGTACCCTATTGAATAATAGAAATAAACACAGTTATCAGTAATTTTAAAAACTTCATTTGGATACGTTAGTTTTGATATTTTATCAACTAAACCAATATCTGCAACTGAATACAGCATTATAAAATAACTATTTATTTTTTGCTCTTCAGGAAACGGACAATCATTAAATATTTGTTGCAATTCCATTGGAGATTTTACTAGAACTGGCACATCAAATCCGAAATAAGATTTAATAGCTTTATGAATTTTGGTTTCTAATATTTCTTTTTTCTTTTCTAAAGATTGAAAAACCACATTTCCGCTTTGAATGTATGTTTGGACGTTTTCTAGCTTCTCCTTTGAAAGTAAATCTCCAAGATCGGCCATAGGTATTTTCTTTTGCCCACTAACGTTTACACCTCTTAGAAGCGCGATGTATGGGTGCATTTAAAAATTTTGTTTTTGATTGAGGAAATGATAGATTAGTAAGCCTTTGGGCTTAATAACATAATGAATAGAATAATTGAATTTTTCTAAAGGAATAATTCTAACATTTCGATATCGTACTTGAAATGCTTCTGGAAAACCGGCTACCATTTTTAGTTGTCTTTCTAAATCTTGCCAGAATTCATCTATTTTTCCATTGAAATCCATAAAGCACTTAATTTTATGAAATTCAATTCGTGCCTCTTCAGTAAACTCAATATGATTATTTACCATATTTAGCTTTAATATCTTCCCATGAATGTGTTTTCAAAACACCGTTCTCATCCCGTTCAATCATATCATCCATCATAGCTTTATATGCTTCTGAAGGTTCACTAAACCGAATGGCTTGCTCTTCCAAAGTATACTCAATGTAGTTTTTTAAAGAGCGTTTTTGAAGTTTTGCTTGTTTTTCTAGGATCTCAATAGCTTTATCGTCTAATTCAATAAGTTTTTTTGTTTTGCTCATTGTATATATATTTTATATATCAAATATATAAAAATAATATTTAATTGTAAATTCCTGAATTTCATTTTCGCTATTTCGCAATAGATTTTGCTGCAATATAAGCTCCAGTCCAAGCATTTTGAAAGTTAAAACCGCCTGTAACAGCATCAACATTAATGACTTCTCCTGCTAAATATAAATTTTTGATTCGCTTACTTTCAAAGGTTTTAAAATTCACCTCTTTAAGATTAACGCCACCAGCAGTAACAAACTCTTCCTTAAAAGTACTTTTTCCATCAACATTAAAAACAGCTTGAGTAAGCTGACTCGCCAACGCTTCTAATTGTGATTTATTTAAATCTGCCCATCGTGTTTCTATATCCATATTGGATGCTAAAACCAGTTTATGCCAAAGGCGTTTTGGCAAATCAAATTGTGTTGATTTAAAAACCGTCTTTTTAGCTAAATCTTGCTTTAATGTTTTTAAAATATCCAAACAATCCTCAAAAGATTGTTTTATAAAATTCAATTCTATTTTAAATTTATAATTTCGTTTCGCTAACTCTAAAGCTCCAAAAGCAGATAACTTCAAAATAGATGGTGCGCTCAAGCCCCAATGCGTAATTAACAAAGGGCCTTCGTTCCATAAATCGGTTCCTAAAACTTTTACTTCTACATTTTGTGCTACAACTCCTGGAATATCATGTATGCGTTCATCTTTTATATTAAAAGTAAATAACGAAGGTACAGGTTGCAAAATGGTATGTCCAAGGTTTTCTAAAAGATTCCAGATTTTTGGGTTACTCCCTGTAGCTATTAAAACTTTTTCAGAAGAAAAGTTACCTTGAGATGTTTCGATGTTGAATAATTCACCATGCTTTTCTATTGATTTTACAGAATGATTATATAAAATGGTAACCTGGTGCTTTTCAGCTTCATTTAAAAAACAATCGATTATAGTTTGTGATGAATTGGAAACAGGAAACATGCGCCCATCGTCTTCAATTTTTAATTCAACGCCTCTTTTTTCGAACCATTCTATGGTATCACCCGTCATAAATTGATGAAAAGGACCTAATAATTCCTTTTCCCCTCTTGGGTAATTTAGCACTAATTCTTGAGGAATAAATTCGGCATGTGTTACATTACAACGTCCGCCACCAGAAACTTTCACTTTAGATAAACCTGCTGAACTTCGCTCTAGAATAATTACTTTTAAGTTTGGATTTTGTTCTGCAATATTTATAGCAGCAAAGAACCCTGCTGCCCCACCACCAATTACGACAACATCTTGTGATGTCATATTCTATCTGGATAATCTGATATTATACCATCAACGCCATAAGATTTTATACGCGCTAAAGGATTTAGATTATTTACAGTAAACGCAAAAACTTTAAAATCTGCCTTTAGCTCTGTAACAATTTCTTCAGTTAACATGGTATAATCTACGTGAATACCAACTGCTTTTATTGTTTTAGCAAAAGCAACAGCTCTATTTAAATTTCTATCTGTAAGCACACCTAAAGGGATTTTATCGTTTAGCTTATAAACAGTTTCTAATAATTCTTCTTGAAAGCTAGACACTAAAATATTATCGTATTCCCAACCTTTTTTATCAACATAAAAAGAAATAATTCTAGCTGCTTCTTTTGCAGTATCTTGACCTTTAAGTTCTATGTTTAATAAGCACTTATTATCAACAAAAGCTAAAACCTCTGCTAGAGATGGAATTTGGTAGGTGCCTTTTGTTTTAAGTTTTTTTAACGCATTAAGTGTGTGTTTACAAACCTCTCCTGTGCCATTTGTAATTCTATCGACTGTGAAATCATGAAACACAACTAATTGACCCGATGCACATCTATGGACATCTATCTCGATACCGCCAACTTTTAAGCTTAAAGCTTTTTTAATAGATTCTAAAGTATTTTCGGTTAAGTGCCCTTTGGCACCTCTATGTCCAATTTTTAAAATTTTACTTTCCATTTTTAATAGGTCTTATTAATCCTTCTTGAGCCACAGTGGCTATTAATTTTCCGTTTCTAGTAAAAATATTTCCTTTTGCGAACCCTCTAGCACCAAAAGCACTTGGAGATTCCATTGCATAGAGTAACCAATCTGAAAAATCGAAATCTCTAAAAAACCACATCGAGTGGTCTAAACTTGCTGTTATTGTATTTTCCCAATGCGCTTTACTGGCATGAGGATTTAATGTTGATGTTAAAATATTATAATCTGATATATAAGTTAAAATTTGTTGTTTAGTTCCCAAATCTAAATCTTTCACATCGCCTTTCAACCTAAACCATACATCGTAATTTGGTGATAAATCTTTTTTATCCATAGGATTTACAAATGTAGTTGGTTTAAATTCTATGGGGCGCTCAATAGCTAAAAAAGATTTTAGCCCTTTAGGTAAAAACCCACCATAATCTTTATATATATCTGTCCAGCTCAACAACGCTTCTGGCTGTTTTACATTTGAATTCATCTGAATTTGATGATCATAGCCTTCTTCTTTTTTATGAAAAGAAGCAGATAAGATAAAAATAGTTGTTTCTTTTTGATGTGCTGTAACTCGTCTTACAGAAAAACTACCACCATCTCTAACCACACTAACATTGTAGGTTATTGGCAACTCTAAATCTCCTGCTTCTAAAAAGTAAGCATGCATAGAATGTAATACCCTGTGATTGGTAATCGTTCTACTAGCAGCATTTAATGCTTGTGCCAATACTTGACCACCAAAAACTATAGGACTTCCTACAGTTTTGCTAACACCATTAAATTCGTTATCACTTATTTGCTCTAGAACTAGAAGTTTTAATAAGTCGTTAACTGTGGTCATAAATTTTTTCCTGATATAAAACTACTAAATTATATAGCTTTTTTTTTAATTTTATAAATACTTTAAGAATTCCCGTTTTTATTTCTTGTAGAACATTCCTATATTATCTTTAGGCAAAGATAAAAATACAATTTATGACTTTTACTTTAAAATCCGTATTACTTTTTACATTCCTCTTATTATCCTGTAACTCAGGCAAGCTTGATATTATTGCTGATTTACCAAATAGTCTAAAAGAAGCCTCTGCAATAGAAACTGTCTCTGACTCTGATTTATTATGGACTATTGAAGATTCTGGAAACAAAAATAACATTTATGGATTAGACTTAAAAGGAAATATCATCAAAGACATTGATATTACAAACTCTAGTAATATTGATTGGGAAGATTTAACCTCTGACAAACAAGGTAATCTCTATATAGGTGATTTTGGAAATAACAGTAAAAACCGTGATGATTTTACGATTTATAAAGTATCTAATTTAAAAGCTGATAAAACTACTGCAGAACGCATCAATTTTATATTACCAAAAAAAGTGAAACCGAAAGATTTTGAGGCATTTTTTCTTTCGGAGAGCTACTTTTACCTGTTTAGTAAGGAAAACAAATCAAGCATGCTGTTTAAGGTTCCTAATAAAATGGGATTACATACTGCCAAATTAATTAAGACATTTAATTTAGATGGCAAGAATCACAGAATTACCTCGGCTGCCATTAGCGAAAATGGAAAAACTATAGTACTCTTAAATCATAACAAACTTTGGAAGATTACGAACTTCAAAGGTGATAATTTCTTGGATGGTACAATAAAAGAATTAAAGTTTGAACATGATTCACAAAAAGAAGGTATCTGTTTTAAAGATAATACAAGCGTTTATATTACTGACGAAAAAAATAAAAGTGAAGGTGGCAACCTCTATACTTTTAAAATAAATTAAAATCCAAACCCAACCCTAAACGCTAAACGCAACCCGTCGTCGCTATTAAAAGCAGATAGATTTAACGTTAAAATATCAGCTGCATTAGCAAATATTCCACCGCCAATTGAGGTATTCCAGTTATTTGAATTATTGTTTGGGTTTCCGTCTAAAATTAATGCGTCTTCAAGCCAGACTTTTCCGTAATCAAAACCTCCATAAACTCCAATATTTAAGGGTAAAAGCCCTGTTCTTACTTTACGTAAATTTAAGCGTAAATCGGAACTTTGATAAAATGAATTTTTACCAGAAAAGCGCTCATTTCTATACCCACGCAGTCCATTATTTGCTCCCAAATTTGCTGATTGATAAAACTCGAAATCATCACCAAAAATAAAATGTGCTTTGGCATGTGTTGCAAAAACAAGCTGCCCACTAGCCACTAACTTATAATCGAAACCAAGTTCTGGTATAAAGTAGGCAAAGCCTTTTGACTCCTCTAAATTAGACTTATAACCAATTTGCAAACTGGTTTGCATACCTAAAGTAGGAAATGCATCGTTATCTTTATTTTGATAGGTATAAATCGCGTCTGCACCTACAAAATCTTTTTGATTTTCTATGCCGTTTGCAACATAAAAGGTGTTTATAAATCGATCGTTAGTTTCTTCAACTTCAATAGACTCATAACTTAAACCTAATTTAAAATGCGCTCCTAACTCGCCTCTCCAATTTAATGAAGGTGCAAATTTTATTATACTTAATTTTACACGATTATAATCTAAATCATAAATATCCTCATTATCACTGTTTAAGTTGGGTGTACTATTCCCAAAACCAAAGAAATTAATAGCATAATTTGGACTTGTATATTTAGCATTTAAGCCCAAATTCCATGACCCTAAAACATTGGCAAACTCTCCGTTATATTGAAAATCGAATCCACTAGTTGCAAAATAATAAGCTCCAGAAAAAGTATGTTGAGAACTAAACGGATTGCGCTCAAAACCATAATTGGTAAGTGTATTTACAAAACCTATTTTAAAACCATCATCTGGATTTGCCCCTAAAACCGGCATAAATTGGTTGGCGCTGTTTTTAGGCTTTGCATAGTCATAAATATTAGTTTCATAATCGTCTGTCAAGTTTTTACTGCCTTTATTGGTAGTAAACTCATTTTTCTTAGACTTGTAATCATATATTTTAACTTTATTACCGTTTTCAATAGTGTATGTATCATTATTTTGCCCTCCAATAAGCCTTATTTTTATTAAATCATCACCATCTCCTGCTACTTTAAAAACGTCGTCATCGTCAAGACCATAGATCCAAATTTCTTTTGTATCCACTTTATTGTATGTCTTTTGATGTAAAGTGATTCCTTTTTTACCATCTTTAATGCGATATGCTGTTAGTTTGGTATTGCCATTAGGCATTCGCTCAATTTCAAACAAATCGTCTTTATCGGTCCCTCTTATTAAAGGTGTTCTATTTAGTGCTTTATAATATTGGTTCGCTATTTCTGGTAGGTTTTTAAGTCGTGATTTAAGCACTCGCTTAATCTCTGAAATAGTTTCGTCTTGAACTTCTTTTGGAAACGCTTTAAAGGCATTATCCATAACAACATCGGTCAAGTTTTTTTGAATGAACGCCACTTGTTCTTCCCATTGCTTTTTTGTGGTTTCATTAAGCAACATCATATCTAATGAAAACGGACTAGAGTTAAACCCTTTTACATTTCTAATAGCATCATTAAACCCTTCCATTAGCTTTAAAGGTGGCACAATACGAGATGCTAAATTCATTAAAGCACCATCGCCCATTATCGAAAAGGCCTGATCTCTATCTCTAGGAATTGGTCTATAAACCACTTTATCAGATTCCTTAAACTCTGCCCAACGCCATTGGTCTGTATGTCTATCCCAATCTCCAATTGCCATATCAAATAATCGAGCTCTTAAAAACATAACATCATCAACTACATATTTTTCATCTTTACGAAGCTTCTTCATCAAATCGCCTGTACTTTCAATTTTATTTGAGTTCCCAAAGCTTTTTAGGTTTCCATGACCATCAGACACGTGCTCTTCAATCATATATAATTCATCTCCAAAATCTGTATTAAAAGCCGCTAAAGCATTTTGTTTTGGTACAAAATATAATACCGGATTGGTATGATATAAATTAACAGCATCAGATAAATCTCCGGTTACAAACGGCGCATACGGGTGTGATCCTGTATAAAAATCTTGTAATAAACTTTCGGTAGCCGTTCCATCAAACTGACCTTCGATATACTGGTCTTTAAAAGCCATGGCCTGTAAATATATCGTAGCACTTTTTCTGATGGCGCGCATCACATAGCGCTTGCCTTCTTTATTTACCAATTGGAGTGACTTTGATTGATGTCCACCACCCTTTCTAGTTGGCGTTAACCCACCAAACAGTGTGTCTAAATGGACTGTTGGCACATTTACTTTTGTTCCATAATAAGCTCTGTAACGCTCTCCCCAAATGTATTTATGGAAACCACTTTTTGCAACTTCTTCTTCGGAATATACGGATGCTGATTTATGATCTGGAAACAAATTATCATAATTAGAAATAACTTCTTTTTTATCTTCTGAAAACACTTCTGTTTGAAAAATGACTTTATCATTTTTTGCTGAATAAAACCGAACAATTGATGCCCCATCTGTAAATACATCTAACCTTGCGTATCCATTATCACTTGAAGAAAACACATCATTTACATTTCGTGTTGCCGTAGCTTTTGATCCCGAACCACTTACTATTTGGGGTAAATTATCTTTTACTAAATACTGCAAACTATGCTCATGTCCAGACACAAAAAGAGTTTTACCGTTTTCCTGAGCTAAGGTTACAACACGTTTTTTAAAGGCATTATACTTTTTATTTTGTAAATCAGCAGGAGATACGCCGGTCGTTTTTCGCAGTACATTTTTTAAGGTTCCTAAAACAGGAATAGGTTTTAAATGAGACGCAAAATCATATTGCCCGCCATGAGGCCCATTGGTAAACATAGGATGATGCATAGCAATTATAGTTGTTTTACCTCGCGCTTTTTTTATTAAACCTTCTAATTCTTCAAAAAACTTAAATCGGGTTTTAATTTCGCAATCATCATTTATAGTTGGGTGTTTATCCCAGTTTGTTAAATACCATTCCGTATCAACAACTATCATAACGATATCGTCTGATATATCTACTTTTTCAATTGGGCAACCATTTTCTGGTAAAAATGTATTTTTACCAAGAGCATCTTCAATGTATTTCTCTTGTCGTTTTAGGCCTTTTAGACCATTACTGTACCAATCATGATTTCCAGGAATAAAAATAGTTTCGCCTTTAAAATCTTTAACCGCATCTATCTGAGCATTTAACTGATTTTCGGCAGAAGCACGTCCTTTCTCTCCTTTTTTTGGCAAACCTTTTGGATAAATATTATCCCCTAGAAAAATCACTGTGCTATTTTTAGATGCTTCCGAAAGTTCCTTTTTAAACGCGCTTATAGCCTTTGAAGACTCTGGAACCCCTGAAATACCTGCATCACCAATTAAATAAAAGGAATGTGCTATTTCTTTATCTGGAAAAGCAGAATATTTAAAATCGTCCTTATACTGGGCTTTATAAGTCGCACAAGCATTTAAGATAATTACAACTATAAATAGAGATGCGATTTTTTGAAACTTCATATTAGGTTCGGATTAATTTTTTAAAGATAATAATTACAATGTTATTTAGTTCCAACTTAAAGCGCTTCGCTCCTTCCAATAGGCTTCTGGAACTACTTTTAATGTTTCAAACAATTTTAATTCTTCAATCGTAAAGTTAAAATTTAAAGCTTTTAGGTTTTGTGTTAATTGCCTTTTATTTGAAGCACCGCTTAACACATAGGTAGGCTCTAAACGATCCATCACAAAGCGTAAAGCAATAGCATCAAAACCTACTTCATACTTTTTTGATAATTGATTTAAGATTTTATATGCTTCAGAGTAATGCTGAAATTTTTCGTTTTGAAAAACGCGCCCATTTGCCAAAGCTTCCTTAATAATCACTTTTTTCCCTTGTTTTAAAACGTCTTTTAAAATTGAAAAAGGAGATTGTTCGAAAATATTATAAGTCACCTGAAAACTTTCAAATAACGGCTCATTATTTACTTTTACTTTCAAAGCTGCTTCAATAACTTCTTTTTGATTGGCACCACTCGTTGTCATTCCAATATGCAATCCTGTCTCTTTTTTTATTAGTTGCAATTGATTTAAAACCGCTTCATTTTCTAAAATACCACTCTCAAAAGTAGCCGAATGCACTTGATAGTATTTTAGTTTTGGAAGCATGTATTTTGAAACTTGCCATTGTTGTAACAACTTTTTTAAAGAATGTTCTTTTACTTCATGTTTTCCTTCAAAACCCAACTCCCAATTAGCCACATAAGTATACCCCCATTTTGTACCTAAAACGACATCAGAATGACTATTTTTATCATGCCACTCTTTTAAAAAAGCCTCGCCTTTTCCGTACGATGGTGCGGTATCAAAATAGCGGATTCCTAATTTATAGGCTTTATCTAAAACTGAAAACGTATTACTTTTAAAAGCTTCTTCAGATTTATCAATCGAATTATCCGTTCTAATATTTATATATTCTGGCCTACCAAGAGCGGCTAATCCTAATCCTATTTTAGTTTTTGATTTTTTTTTCATCAATCAATAAGTTCTGTTTCAATTATTACTTCACTTTGTAACGTTTTATGCACTGGACACTTCGATGCTATTTCTTTTAATCTTGTTTTTTGTTTTCCATCTAAATTCCCAACAAATTTTAATCGTTTTTGCAGATGATCTATTTTTGTTGGCTTATCAATATCCAACATTAAATCGTCGCTATGCTTTTTAGAATACGTGATATAAGCATAAACTTCTTGTAAGTCCCACTTTTTACGTTGGGCATACAATTTTAGAGTCATTACGGTACAAGCAGCTAATCCTGCGCTTAAATAATCGTAAGGTGAAGGTCCAAAATCATCACCTCCTATACTCTCAGGTTCATCTGCTATAAAATTATGTTTTTTAGTTTGAATATCCGTGGTAAAATTATCTTCAGTTAGATTTAAATGCGCCACGAGTTGCTCGCCTTTAGTTTCTAACATCTTATTATCTTTTTGCTCAAAATAACGTTGTACCCATGTGCCAATCATATTACCTACATACATACATACTATCTTTTGGGTTAGTTAGTAAATGATCTGCATCGTCTAAACTCACAAAACTCTTAGGATGATGGGCGTCATGATATAATTTATGAGCATTATCAATACCTACAATACCATCAAATGGCGCATGCATGATGAGTAATGGTTTTCTTAAATTCTTCGTGATTTCGGGCAAATTCGTCTTTCCAAAATCTTCAACAAATTCTTCATTAATTTTGAATGGTCTGCCTCCAATATTCACTTCAACTTCACCTTTCTCCTTAATGGCATCAATACCATGTGAGAATAAATGCGTCACATGACTTACCGTTGCAGGTGCGCCAACCGTGGCAACTGCTTTTATGTTTTCTAATTTTGATGCTGCGACAATTACCGCCGCACCTCCTAACGAATGCCCAACTAATAAACTTGGTACACCATAATTTACAGCTAAATAATCGTTTACAGCAATTAAATCATCCACATTTGCAGAAAAATAACTTTCCGTAAATTCGCCTTCACTTCTTCCTAAACCTGTAAAATCAAAACGCACCACTCCAAATCCATGACTGGTTAAAGATCTACTTATATTTTTCACAGCACCTAAAGCACTGCTGCAAGTAAAACAATGCGCAAAAACGGCATAATATTGTGGTTTTTGATCTGCAGGCTGCTCTAAAAACGCCTGTAACTTATGTCCCTTTTTATTTAGAATATTCAGCTTGATACTACTCATTTTTTAGATGTTTCAATTTATTTTGATTAGTGTAATTTGAAAATTGTTTTAATAATATTTCCAATTTTGGATTAATAAAACGTTCACAAAAAGGTTTTTCTGGATTACTGAAATAGTAATTTTGAATCTGTTCTCGCGAGATTTTAAACCTATCAAACGAAAACACTTGAGTTATTAATTCCTTTTGAAATTTATTTTGAAACGATTTCAGGATTTCTTCTGACTCCAATTTTTGTTCTTCTGAAAATGCATATACTGCCGAACGATACTTGGTTCGCATAGAATGATTTGATGTACTTTTGTGGGTATTCAAATGAATTTCAATAATTGTTTTAAGTGAAATTTCTTCAGCATTAAAATGAACTATAATCGCTTCGGAAAACGTATTGTTTTTTCCAATTGAAGCCACAAAACCTTGTTCTACCTCTGAAACACCAAGCAAAGACTGAAAAATAGCCTCGGCACACCAGTGGCATCCGCCGCCTAAAGCAATTTTATTTAGTGCTTGTAACATGTTTATTATTCTAAATTAAAGATTCCTTTTTTAAATTATATAAAAGACTCTTCAAATCTTTCGAAATGACACGTGTAACCATTAGGGATTCTTACTAAATAATCTTGGTGCTCTGGCTCTGCTTTCCAAAAGGGTGAATAGGGCTCTAAAGTTGTTACAACATCTCCGTCCCATTTACCAGAATCGTTAACAATTTTAATAATATCTTGGGCATCTTTTTTTTCTTCTTCATTCTGAAAAAATATAGCTGATCTATAACTCGAGCCTCTATCGTTTCCCTGTCTATCTATTGTTGTAGGGTTATGAATTCTGAAGAAATAATCTAATATTTCTCTGAATGAGGTTTCGTTTGGATCATAAGTTAGTTCGATCCCTTCTGCATGACCAGGATGATTTTTATACGTCGGATTGTCGTTTTCACCACCTTGGTATCCTACTTCTGTATCTATAATCCCTAGGCGCGTTCTGAATAAATCTTCCATTCCCCAGAAACAGCCTCCTGCTATATATGCTTTTTTATAATTGCTCATTTTTTAATTTTTATATTTTTTATTTTTTTTCGAATTAATTTATATTTTAAAAGTAACCTGTTACGAACTACAGGACAACATAGAGCATCCTACTTTATTCCTTGCCCAATCGGGACGTTTTGCAAACCATTTTTCATATTCTGGTTGCTCATCATAAGGGTTTTTTAGCATTTTAAAAAACTCATCTATTAATTTATAATCCCCTTTATCTGCATCATCAATGGCTAATTGTGCCATATAATTTCGTAATACATATTTAGGGTTAATAGTACTCATTTCTGTTTTTCTTTCTTCATCTGAACCTGATTCTTGTTTTAATCTAATGGCATATTTATCAAACCAATCGTTCCATCGTTTTTCAATATTTCCAACAACATTCTCTGGTTTATAAAATGCATCTTGAATTATTCCTAGTCCCTTTGAAGCTTCATCTTTTTCAAAATCGCCTAAATTCCTAAAGAATATTGTCATATCTGTTTCCGTTGAATGCAAAATATCTTCCAATTCTAGAACAAGCCTCTGATCATTTTCAGCTTCAACTTTTAATCCTAACTTGGAACGCATCATATTCAACAAACGTGTTTCAAAATCAGTTTTATATTGATTCAATATCGTTTCAAGAGGTTCAGCATCTTCAACTAATGGATAAATGGCATTTGCTAATTGCAGTAAATTCCACAACCCAATATTAGGTTGATTGCCGTAACGGTAACGTTTATGTTGGCTATCCGTAGTGTTTGGCGTCCAACCATACTCATAACCTTCCAACCAGCCATAAGGCCCATAATCTATAGTTAAACCAAGAATTGACATATTATCTGTATTCATCACGCCATGAACAAAACCAACACGCTGCCAATGGATAATCATGTCTAATGTTCGGTTTGAAACGTCTTTAAAAAATTGAATATAAGTATCTTTTGATGGCTCACCTAAGTGCGAAAAATGATGTTTTATGGTATAATCTACCAAGGCATTAAGTGTCTCATTATCTTGTTTTGCTGCAAAAATTTGATAATTTCCGAAGCGCAAAAAAGACTCAGCTGTTCTACAAACAATCGCTCCCTTTTCATATGCTGAATTGCCGTCATACATAACATCTCTCAACACTTTGTCTCCTGATAATGCCAAAGACAACGCTCGAGTTGTGGGTACGCCTAAATGAAACATAGCTTCACTACACAAATACTCCCGAATAGAAGACCGCAATACCGCTAAACCATCAGCAGTTCTTGAATATGGTGTTTCGCCAGCGCCTTTTAATTGTAATTGCCAACTTTTATTATTATGTTCAACTTCGCACAAATTTATAGCACGACCATCACCTAGTTGGCCCGCCCAATTTCCAAACTGATGTCCACCATAACACATCGCATAAGGAGTTGTTTTTTCCAATACCGCATTTCCTGTAAAGACTTTTAGAAAGTGGTCGCTTTTAGCATCAGCATCAGAAAGCCCAATATTTTCAAGCATTTCTGGTGATACATGTAATACTTCTGGTTTTGCAGTTTCTTTTGGCAAAACATAAGAAAAACAAGCTTTTGACACTTGTCGTCTTGTGTTTTCCAAAATGGGGTCTGCAGGTAATACTTTATTGAATTTATCTTTTATGTTTAACTTCATATTAATGTTCCAATCCATTTTTTTAAATCTTTATTCGTCGGGTTTCTTAGTTTCTTTTCTCCAATAGTAACCGTTGGGAAATTAAGCTTTCTGTTTTCGTATAAGCTTCTCAAAGCCAATGCATTGGCTTCATTCAATTCAACATCCAAGAACTCATATTCTAAACTCAAATCCTCTAAATACTTTTTATAATACTGAGTTTTATGACACCTTTTGGTGCCATAAAGTTTAATTTTCATTAATTCTGTTTTAACTTATATTTATGTAATTCCCTAAGCTTCGCCAATTTTGGTGCAATTACAAAACTGCAATACCTTTGTGTTTGATTATTTTTATAATAATCTTGATG
Source organism: Algibacter sp. (assembly GCF_029245835.1). Lineage (GTDB taxonomy): Bacteria > Bacteroidota > Bacteroidia > Flavobacteriales > Flavobacteriaceae > Algibacter_B. The sequence goes on from NZ_JAQWOO010000076.1 coordinate 17,015, forward strand.
CTCTTTTTCGGCTTCATAAAAAACAGATAATAAGCCTATTTCTGTTACAATGGGGTCTTCGTAATATGGCGTAACTTCTTTTACCACAATTTCAGCAATTTCTTTTTGAGCTTCGTTGAGACAATAAATCACTGAACGGTATTGCGTGCCTTTGTCTGCGCCTTGCCTGTTTAAAGTTGTAGGATTGTGGGTCGTCATGAAAATGATTAAAATGTCTTTATATGAAACTACATTCGCATCAAATGTTACTTGCACCACTTCGGCGTGACCTGTTAAACCTGAACATATTTCGCGATATGTTGGATGTCCAGGAACAGTTCCGCCAGAATATCCAGACATTACTTTTTCAACACCTTTTACTTCTTGAAACACGGCTTCTGTACACCAAAAGCAGCCACCACCAATTATGGCCAATTGCATGTTTTTTACTGTCATTTCTCACCCTTGAGTCTTTCAATTCTTAATGAATTGAAATCCACCTTCCCATAAAAAAGGGAAGGCGTTTTTTAAAATTAGTAATTATTACTCTGTCTCTAATTGCATCGATTCGGAATTAATACAATAACGCAAACCGCTAGGTTCTGGCCCATCTGGAAACACATGCCCTAAATGCGCATCGCAAGTATTGCACATAACCTCAACACGCACCATTCCGAAGGCTGTATCACGCTCGTACTTAATGGCATTTTCTTTTATGGGTTGTGTAAAACTAGGCCACCCTGTACCCGACTCAAACTTAATTGTAGAATCAAATAACGGCGTATCACAACACACGCAACTGTATTTTCCTGACTCATGAATACTACAAAGTGCTCCACTATGCGGGCGTTCTGTTCCTTTAAGTCTGGTGATTCTAAATTGTTCTGGGGTTAATTGTGCCTTCCAATCGGCTTCTGATTTTTCAACTCTTTTATCTGGAGTTGGATTTCCTTTTACGGAGAAGTTAATGACTTCTTTCCAAGTTAGCATATGTTTTTTCCTTTCTTTGTTAAATTAATATACGCTTTCAAGATATAGTAAGTCGAAATTAGATTCAAAAACTTACAACACTATTCTTTTGTAAATAATTTGAAAGCATTAATGAAATTTACGACAAAATATGACGTTATTAGTACTTTATTTTAAGTTCTTAAAGTTTAGTATTTTTACTAAATAAACGATTTACATTTATGAATACCATTGTTGAAGCAACCGAAAAATTTGTAATTAGTTATTTAAATGAAAATTTAGACACTTCATTTGTATATCATAATTTAACACATACCCAACGTGTTGTTGAAAACGCAAAAAAACTAGCAGAACTTTCTAACCTTAGTGAGGATCAAAAACAACTTCTCATAACTGCCGCTTGGTTACATGATACAGGTTATACAAAAACTATTAAAAATCATGAAGATGAGAGTGTTGTAATAGCTAAAGATTTTTTAAAACAACAAAAGGTTTCTGAAACCGATATTAAAGCTGTTTGTGATTTGATTTTGGCTACCAAAATGGCGTATGACAAACCAAAAAATCAATTAGAAAAAATTATAAGAGATGCTGATTGTGCTCATATTGGTAGCAAAAACTATATTGAAATATCTGAATTACTGAGAAAAGAGTGGGAACTTAATTGCGACAAAACATTAACAGAAAGCAAATGGCTTGATGAAAATATTAATTTTCTATCGACCAAACATCGTTTTTATACAGATGAAGCTTCTGCTAATTGGGATAAAAGAAAAGGTAAAAACCTATCGCTTTTATTACTTGCAAAAAAGAAATTAGATCTAAACAACACCAAGCTAAAACAAAAAAAAGCTGAACTAAGTTTTAAAAAAAATAAGATAGAATTACCTGAGCGTGGAATTGAAACCATGTTTAGAGTAACTTTAAAAAATCATATTACACTTAGTAATATTGCTGATACTAAAGCCAATATTTTGCTTTCGGTAAATGCGATTATAGTGTCTTTAGTTTTATCTAATTTAGTTTCAAAATTGGATAATCCTTCTAATAGTTATTTAGTTATACCCACAGTTATTTTTGTATTGTTTACTGTAGCATCTATTGTATTATCCATTTTAGCAACGCGACCAAATGTAACCAGTGGCAAATTCACTAAAGATGATGTTGCCAATAAAAAAGTAAACCTTTTATTCTTTGGAAATTTTCATAAAATGAGCCTGAATGATTTTGAATGGGCCATGGGAGAAATGATGGAAGACAGAGATTACTTGTACTCCTCGATGAAAAAAGATTTATACTTTCTTGGTTTGGTTTTAGACAAAAAATACAAAATACTTCGAATTACCTATTCTGTCTTTATGGTAGGAATTATAGTAAGTGTTATTTCTTTCGCTATTGCTTTTAAATATTTTGGCGGAATAGCTTAAGCCTTAATTTCCTTCATTAAATCATTATAAGTATAGAAAGATTTATCTTCTTCATTTTTATGATAGAGTACACTTACACGTATAGCCTTAAGCCCCGTTACAGCTTGTAAATCTTGAAGTTCAACTATTTCAACATCGCTATCTAAATAATTCTTAGACTGCAAAAACTTAATATATCTTAAATACTCGCGTTCGTCTTGTTTTTGAGAATAGATAATTGTTATTTTACCTTTTTGGGTAACACGCTCTTTAGTCCCTTTTATAAAGGCTTTATCGACTCTTTTCTTAACAATCTCGTAGCGAGCGTTATAAGTACCATCTACATCAAACTGTTTTTCATCCATTCTAAAACTAATAGACAATGGCTGATTAAACACTAAAATCATGGATGCCACATCCAGGGCTACCGGGAATTCAGATTGCATTTGGTAGTATGTGTTTTCCATTTCGCACATGACTTGCAACTGCCATAATCTTAAATTGTAAAGATAAATAGGGTTAAATGAATCTTCTTTAGTAATGGATTCGCCTATATACATATTGTGTTCTACACCATCTGTTTTAAAACGCTCAAAATAATGGGGATACATTTGCTGTGCTTCAACTTGTTTTTTATCTAAAAGCGACGCCATTTCTTTATTAATCTTGGCAATGGTATTATCGTAATCCTTCCTATGATTATAAAGGACATTTACCTTCTCATCTATACTATCAAAATAGCCATCAATATGAACTTTTAAATCATCTATTGTATAAATATGCTTAAGTGCTGGCTCTATTTCTTCTTTAAAAAACTCAGAAATTTGTTGTTCGCTATCCACTTGAAAATGTGTATTCAATCCTTCCAGATATTCATCTATCTGATAGATGAACTGCTCATAAATTGGCAGGGATTCAATTTTGGTGACCTTTTCAAAAATACTTTTAACAGCATTAAGTTGAAGAGTTAAATCTAATCTAGTTGCATTATTTCTAGCTTCAGACGAGCCTTTAATATCTATTTGACCGTAAAGTGGGTAAACATTCTCAAAAGCTATCTTTTTGAAAGTCGTTTGCTCACCATTCATTTCTGCTTTAATAAAGTTTTTAGCTTCCTTTTTAAATAGCCAATGTACGCTGGGGTGAATTGAGGTACATTCTTTTTGAATAATGGCTTCAATTAAGTTTTCTTCGTCGTTCTTAGAGCGCTCGACAGCCGACACTATAAAAGGCATGACATCTGTTAACTTATTAGCGTTAATACTATTAAGTGTTTGAGGTGTGCTAGAAACAATTTCTATAATCCCCATTAACCCATCTTCATTAGCAATAGGCGCAAAAATAGCACTCTTAATACCTTGCTTTTTTAAATTAGAAATGTGGGGTGCCTTACCTTTTGATTTTTCGAAATTGCGGTCTACATCAGAAACAGAGAAATAATCCTTCTCTTTTAGTAATTTATTATAAGACCAACTGCATAAGGAGTCTGAACACTTTTTGTTTTCCGCATCACCTAGCAAGTAACTATGCATTCCAACACCATAAACACGCTCGAAAATATCTTCTTCCTCGTTATAAATTGAAAATCCAACTTTAATATCGTTAATACCTAAAAGTGATCTAAATATCTCATGAAAGCCATCAATAAAGCCCTCTGTTTTTCTTTTATCGTCTCCAATTAAACTCGATTTTATGTTAGAAATAGATTGATCTTCAGTAACATCAAAAATATTCGAAATCACAAAGCCCTTGAAGATATAACTATCAGGCGGGAATTTTTCTTTCCAAAGTGCAAGGTTATCAAAATTATCTAAAAGCTGATTGTAATCCTCTCGAGTAATATTTACAGCCTTTTCTGTTGGCAATATTTCGCAAAAATCAGCATTGTAAAGAATTTTATAATGTCTAAGAACTCCATTAATATCAGGAATTTCATAATAAAACGGACGTTTAAAATTTAGATTGTATCCGTAGCAGTAATTCAATACAATAGTACATGCAATAATGTACCTATGATCATCAGGCATATTTTTTATATTCAATTCAAACCCTTCACCGGCTATCTCTATAATATTCTTAAAACGTTCAGAAGAGTTAAAAATTAAATCATGAAAAGGAACAGACGCCGTTTTTATTTCATTTCTAGTTAAAACTGGCGCAAAAGAATCTTGTAAAATAAGACTAATCTCCTTTTCTCTATCTTTTAATACTTTAGTATCACTAAAACCCAATCTTAACTCTGGATAGGGTTCAGCAGATTTCAAGACACGCTTTGCTTTAGCTGATAAAAACTCATCGTCACTTTTAGCCAATTTTTCATAATGCTCAAGTAGTTTATTAAACCCGACTTTAAGCATCATGGGCGTTTCTACATTGTCATTAATATCCATATCTAGAAAATTTTTATATAACAAAATTACGAATTATTAGGTTAGTCGATATTAACTAGACTTCCTAACTGCAAATTTGTTACTTAAAAGATAGGATTCTTATGGCTTTTCAAGTAGAGAAATATGCTGTTTTCAATTTCTAAATTACTGTAAGCTTTTAAAAACCTAACAGGTCGTAAATAGATTTACTAAATTTTTAATATGAAAGATTCTAATGGATTTAAATCTATTCTGATAACGCCGTTACCGTTTTCAATTTTTAAAACAGGACTGTATTGATGGTATAATTGATCTTTAGTTTGATGATTCCCATCTGTAAACTCCCAAATAGAAATAATATAATCAGGAATTTTTAATTCAAAACCATAAGTGTTTTCAGCATTAAAATTTGATACAATTATAAGTTTTTCATCGTTACTCCATCGCACAAACGACAACACCTTATCGTTATACCATTCTGTATTCTGTATATTATGAATGTGTATGTCTTGATAATACCCAGCTAAAGCAGAACTGTTTATTGAAAAATTTAATAATCTTTTATAAAAATCTCTTAACTCTTTTTCTTCATCGGTTAATTGACCACCATCAAACTTTTTGTTATTTACCCAACGCTGATGGGCAGGCACACCTATATAATCAAAAATTGAGGTTCTTGTAGGCGAACCAAATCCTGCATGTTCAGAACCATCTTCTCCTACTTCCTGTCCAAAATAAATCATAGTTGGCGCTGTTGAAGATGTTGTAGAAACCACCATAGCAGGCTTACCTTTTTCAGCTTTACCCGCAAAATCCGGACTCGCTAAACGCTGTTCATCATGATTTTCAAGAAAGTGTAACATATGGTGTTCAATATCTTTTAACTCATCAAGAATTGGCGGAATATAATCTGTTTTACCGTGCCCTTGCATCACGCTTTTTATAGTATCATAGAGTTGCACTTTATCATAGAGATAATCCATTTTTCCTTTCTTGATATAGTCGCTATACAGTGATGGATTATACACCTCTGCCAATAAAAAGGCATCAGGATTTTTCATTTTGATAGAGGAATTCATAAAACTCCAAAATTCTACAGGTACCATTTCTGCCATATCATACCGAAAACCGTCAACACCCATATCTAACCAGTACAGCGCAATATCTCTAAACTTTATCCATGAATTTGGAACTATTTTATCTTTCCAAAAATCAAAATGTTTTTGATAATCTTCATTTTCAAAGCCTTCAGGAAGTTCGTCAAAATCCTTTTTCCCTTCTGGTGAAACACCATAGTTAACTTTTACGGTTTCATACCAATCATTCATATGAGGTTGCGATAATCTAGATCCGTTCCCAGTCCATTTTGCTGGTTTTTCTATAAACCTTCCTTCTTTAAGTGGATTTTCGCTATTTCCTAATGGGGTGTAATTATGCTGCCATACAGGCACTTTAAAGGATTCTTCTGGGTTATAATAAAAATTATTATTTTCGTGATAAACAACCGTTTTATCATCATCTTCACCAAAATCTCTTATGCCTTCCGGCTTTGTAATACTTTTATAATTTCGAGCTACATGATTAGGAACGATATCAATAATCACTTTCAAATCAGCATCATGTGTGCGTTTTATTAATGCCTGAAACTCTTCTAATCTATTTTCAACATTTACTGCTAAATCTGGATTTACATTATAATAATCCTTAACGGCATACGGTGAGCCTGCTCGTCCTTTAACTATGTCTGGATGATCGTTTGAAATACCATACTCTTGATAATCTCTAATAACGCCATGGTGCGGGACACCAGTATACCAAATATGAGTTACACCTAAATCTTTAATTTCTTTTAAGGCTTTTGAAGTAAAATCATTGAATTTACCAACACCATTTTCCTCAACAGTGCCCCATGGTTTATTGGTCGTGTTTGTGTTACCAAATAATCTTGTAAATACATGATAAACGACTTCCTTTTTTTTATCACTCTTAAAGGTCTTTATCGTTTTCTTATCTACTTTCTTCTTTTGCATACTACTTAATCTTAAATATTACTGAATACTTTTATGATTTCCTTATTATGGATTTTATACTATAACACTTTAAAATTATTATTTATAAAAGGTTTAGCTCTAACAACCATTTGAAAAATATTTTTTCGATAATACATTTACTTTTCATTGCAGATATTATAATTTGGTAGTTAAGATGGTGGTTCCTTTTTCTTTTAGAATATAATTATCTTGCCATAAAAATTGTTGATTTGTAATAATATTTTCAACTGTTTTTCCGTTTAAACCAATCTCTTCAAACCTTTTTAAATCTAATTCAAAAGGAGATTCGTTTTTATTAATAACATGAATCACAATTTCGTCTTTATACATTCTAAACAATGCATAAACTCCATTTTCAGGAGCAAAATGAACCGTTTTCCCTTCATGAATAGCTTTACTATCCTTTCTATAATTCAAAACCTTTTTAATGAAAGATTGCATGTCTTTTTGATAGTCATTTAAACCCTCGCCAGTAAAGGCACTAACAGTATCACCCTGCCAACCTCCGGGAAAATCTGTACGCACTAAACCATGATCTCCGGGGTTATCAAAATCGTGCATTAAAATTTCCGTGCCATAATATATTTGTGGAATTCTTGGTATAGTCAACACGTAACTAATTGCCATTTTTGTATTGGCAATATCTCCCTTAAGCTGGGTAAATATGCGACTCATATCATGGTTGTCTGGAAACACCATAATGTCTTTTGGCTGTACATAAGTAAAATCGTTGGCTAGTCCTTTATAGATTTCAATTAAACCTGAATTCCAAGTATCTTCATCAATAAGACCGTTTACAATCGTTTCTTGCATAGCAAAATCCATTGGCGATTTAAGGTTGGAATTATAGCCATCTTTATTAAGGTTCCCCCTTTGCCAATAAGCAATTAACAATGGGTTATTAGTCCACTCTTCACCTACAATACTAAAATTCGGATATTCATTCATAATTTCACCAGCCCAACGGCTCATAAAATGTTTATCAGGATAAGAATATGTGTCTTGACGGATTCCTCCTAAATTGGCAGTTTCAATCCACCAAATACTATTTTGAATCGTGTATTTAGCAATAAATGGATTGCGCTGATTTAAATCTGGCATTGCTGGAACAAACCAGCCTTCACTCATACTGGTTTTATCTATTTCTGAAGCATAGTCATCTTGATTAGTGGTTCGTCTATGATTGGTTATAATACTTTTACTATTATCCCAATTTTTATAATTATCCACGTAATTATTTTGATGATTTATCCAATCTTTAAACGGCAAATCTTTCATCCACCAATGTTGTAAACCGCAGTGATTAGTCACTTGATCCATGATTAACTTCATGCCTTTTCCAGCCATTTTGTAGGACAGCATTTTATAGTCGTCCAAAGTTCCAAAGCGAGGATCAATCTCATAAAAATCTGTTATAGCATAACCATGATAAGAGCCTTGTGGCATATCATTGGTTAATAACGGACATGGCCAAACGGCCGTAAAGCCTAAATCTTCAATATAGTCTAAATGCTTAGTTATGCCCTGAATATCACCACCATGTCTAGCATAATCATCATATCTATCGATGGTTTTCTCAAGAAGGGTTTCTACGATATCATTTTCAGGATTTCCGTTAGCAAATCTATCTGGCGTAATCAAATAAATAGCATCACTACTATTAAAACCAACATAATCTTCCGAAGATTTTACTCTTGATTTCAACTCATAGGTATGAATTAAATCCTCTTTATTTTCTTGTTTAAAAAGGATATTGAATCGTCCTGCTTTTGTGATTTCAGAAATATTTAAGTCGATGAAGAGGTAATTAGGACTATCTGCATGATGCACTTTTTCTATAGAAACACCTTGATATGAAATTTCAGGAACTCTTTCAGATATGTTAGGATGATGCACTAAAAGTTGTAATGCATTATTTTTAAAACCCACCCACCAATTTAAAGGCTCAACACGGTTAATATCATATTTTCCATCACGTTCACCTACAGCCATATCACTTTATTTTTCACAAGATAAACTTAAAGTAAATTAACTAACAGATTGCAGCTCTTTATTTTTAAGTAATAAGGGCTTAGTATTTGCTAAAATTTCTAAATCTTCACCATAAACCAATTCAAAATTGGTTTGCTTTTGTGTAATCTGAATTTTTATAATATGATTTCTAAAATTCACTTTAAATGAATAACCGTCCCATTGTTTAGGGATTTTTGGCATGAATGACAATTTATTATCTATTATTCTCATACCACCAAAACCTTCAACTATACTCATCCAAGTTCCTGCCATGGACGTAATGTGTAAGCCTTCGTGCACTTCGTGATTATAGTCATCTAAGTCTAGTCTTGAGGTTTGTAAATAGAACGTATACGCTTGTTCCATCCTACCTAATTTAGCAGCTTGAATACTATGAACACAAGGTGAGAGAGAACTTTCATGAACTGTAAATGGTTCGTAAAAATCAAAATGACGCTCTAATTCGGCATCAGAAAATTGATCTTCAAAAAAGTAAAACCCTTGTAAAGTATCGGCTTGTTTGATGTATGGTGAACGCAAAATCCTGTCCCAGCTCCATTTCTGATTGATAGGTCTTTCTGATTTCGGTAAATCTTCAACCGAAATCAATTCTTTATCTAAAAACCCATCTTGTTGTAAATACACTTGATGCTTCTCTGAATATGGGAAATACATATTATCTGCAACCGCTTTCCATAGCTCTAATTCATCTTTAGAAAGCTTTACTTTATTAGTAATTCTTGAAAAATCCGAAGTATATTCTTGCTCTATTTTTTCAATTTGCTCCAGCGTAAAATCAATACACCATTTAGCCAAATAGTTAGTATACCAATTGTTATTAACATTATTTTCATATTCGTTTGGCCCAGTAACTCCTAAAATAACATATTGATTTTTATCTGAAGAAAATGTAGCACGCTGTTGCCAAAAACGAGCGATTGCTATTAAAACCTCTAATCCTTTTTCAGGAATATAACTGTAATCTCCTGTATAACGGTAATAGTTATAAATAGCGAATGCAATGGCCCCGTTTCTATGAATTTCTTCAAAGGTTATTTCCCATTCGTTATGGCATTCTTCACCATTCATCGTAACCATAGGATATAAAGCTGCTCCGTTTTTAAACCCTAATTTTTCAGCATTTTCAATAGCTTTATCTAAATGGTAGTAGCGATATTCTAATAAGGTTCTCGCTACTTTTTGATCTTTAGTAGCCATATAAAAGGGGATACAATACGCTTCGGTATCCCAATACGTGCTTCCGCCATATTTTTCGCCTGTAAAACCTTTTGGACCAATATTTAATTTTGAATCTTTACCTAAATACGTTTGATTTAATTGAAAAATATTAAAACGAATACCTTGTTGCGCTTTTGTATCGCCTTCAATAGTAATATCAGCCATATCCCAGATAGTTGCCCAAGCTTGTTTTTGATCTTCAAGTAATAGGCTATATCCTTTTTCGGTAGCTGTTTTTAAAACTTGTTTTGCAACTTCAACTAATTGTGATTTATTGTGATTTCTATCAACGATGTAACCTCCGAATTTTTGAATACTATACGTTTCTCCTTTTTTTACTAGCGAAGCATAACTGAAAGACACTAGGTTTGAATCCATTTTTGTAACACACTTCACAGAAGCTGGTTTCCCCGAAATAAAAAATTTAGATTCCATAAATGTACAGGTATGGAAATCGGTTTTCATTGTTTTTGCCTCAATAAAAGCTTGATGATTTAAATGACTTATATCTGTTGTGTCCCAAAATTTATCATCCCAATTAGTATCTTCATTTGTAATACCAGAATCCAAATACGGTTGAAATATAATTTCAGCATCCATATTTAAAGGTTTTACTTCGTAGTTTATTACACCAATTTCATCTAAATCTAAACTTAAAAAACGTTTAGCAGAGACTTCAATTTCAACACCATTTGGCAAGGTGGCTTTAAATGCTCTAGACAACCAGCCTTCTTTCATATTAAGTTCGCGCTTAAAATTATAAATAGATTTACAGGTGTTTAAATCCAATGGCTCACCATTTACTATGACGTTAATTCCAATCCAATTTGGTGCATTTAATACTTTAGCGAAATATTCTGGATAACCATTTTTCCACCAACCCACACGGGTTTTATCTGGGTAATATACCCCTGCAATATAGCTTCCTTGAAAGGTTTCGCCTGAATAGTGTTCTTCAAAATTAGCGCGTTGCCCCATGGCACCGTTACCAATACTAAATAAACTTTCTGAGGATTTAATACGATTGGCATCAAAACCTTCTTCTATGATAGACCAATTATCTGGTTTTATGTAATCTTGATTCATTTTTCTAAGATGATAACACTTAGACTTTAAACTGTTTAGTTTTTAAACTCAACAAACTAAAATTCTATGTCTTGATTATTATTTATACTATATCGCCTTTGTTTTATCCATCAATTCTTTGATGAAATTATCAGGTATTTCGGTTAAATTTTTAAAATTAAAATTGGCTTTATGGAGTGTTTTTTCATCTCCAATGCCTATGGATATCATATTTGCAGCATTAGCAGCTTCTATACCAGCAATAGCATCTTCAAAAACAACACATTGCTCTGGTTTTAAATGTAATTTTTCAGCTCCAATTAAAAATACTTCTGGATCTGGTTTTGCTTTTGAAACACTATTCCCATCAACAATACCAACAAATCTCTCATACAAGTTAACTTGCTTTAAAATTAATGGTGCGTTTTTACTTGCTGAACCTAAAACATATTGAATTCCTAACGCATCTAATGCATCCAAAAGTTCATTGACTCCTGGTAGAATTTCTTCAGCACCCATTTTGGTGATATACTTTAAGTAATGTTCATTTTTACTGATTAAAAATTCTTGTTTTTTTTCTTCAGAAAGCTCAACCTTTCCAATATCTAAAAGGATTTCTAATGATCTTACACGACTAACACCTTTTAAAAGTTCGTTATGTGCTTCGGTAAACTCAAACCCTAAATGGTCTGCAAGGTCTTTCCAAGCTAAAAAATGATATTTTGCAGTATCAACTATAACACCGTCTAAATCAAATATGACTCCTATTTTATTCATTATCTTTTTAAACCGCTTCAAAAGAGCGGGACTATTTATTGTTTATTAATTCTATAAGCTACACCCTCTTTTTTTTGAGAAATTAAAGGTCTGGTTGTTAAAACTTAATCCTTTAACAACCAACACAAATATAACATGATTACTAAAAATATCATTAACTAATGACACGTAATTAAAGACATTGAATAATTTATAGAATTAGGACATAAAAAATGAAAAACATATAAATAAATATCTATTTTTTTAGGAAAGATTTATTCTTTTGAATCATATTACATATTCTAAATCAATGAAAAGTTACTGAAAATCAGCATAAAACAAAAAGCTTCTCAATCCGATTTACTGGAAGAGAAGCTTTTGTTTATTCTAAAAAAGTCTTTTAATTAACTATTACCCTTTTTATAATCTGCTAAAAATTTAGCTAAACCGATATCCGTTAAAGGATGCTTTAATAAGCCTTTGATAGATGACAAAGGCCCTGTCATAACATCAGAACCTAATTTAGCACAGTCAATAACATGCATCGTATGACGTACAGATGCTGCTAAAATTTGAGTTTCAAAACCGTAGTTATCATAAATCTGTCTGATTTCAGCAATTAGATTTAATCCATCCGTAGAAATATCATCTAATCTTCCAATAAAAGGAGACACATAAGTAGCTCCTGCTTTAGCAGCTAAAAGTGCTTGACCAGCAGAAAAAACTAAAGTAACATTGGTTTTAATACCTTTATCAGAAAAGTATTTACACGCTTTGATTCCATCTGCAATTAAAGGTAACTTAACAACAATTTGAGGATGTAAACTGGCCAGCATTTCACCTTCATCAACCATTCCTTCAAAATCTGTTGAAATCACTTCTGCACTTACATCTCCGTCAACTAAATCACAAATTTTTTGGTAATGCGCTAAAATATTATCAGCACCAGTAATACCTTCTTTAGCCATTAAAGATGGGTTTGTTGTTACGCCATCTAACACCCCTAAAGCTTGTGCTTCTGCAATATCATCAAGGTTTGCTGTATCTATAAAAAATTTCATTTGATTGTTTTTATTTTATTAAAACGTTTGCATTTAAATATTCCATTACATTTTGGCTTACTTGTTCTCCTGTAAAGCCAAATTTTTCATCTAATACGCTTGCTGGCGCTGAATAACCAAAATGATCTACACCAAAAACTTTTCCATTATCACCTACAAGGCCTTCTAAGTTTACAGGTAAACCTGCTGTTAAACCATATAAAGGTTTGTTTTTTGGAATGATACTTTCTTGATAGGCTTTAGATTGTAATCTAAATACACCCTCTGAAATTATAGAAGCAATATTCACTTTTAAGTTTTCTCGCTCTTCAAGTATTTGAGCAGCCTCAATTAATGTTGAAACTTCAGATCCATTGGCCACTAAAACCACATCAGGGTTTTCAACTTCTTTAACTAAATACCCTCCTTTTTGAGCAGCTAAAGCCTCCTTATATCTTGATTCACCTTGTGCTGGAACATCTTTAATCCCTTGTCTAGAAAGGATTAAACCAGATGGTGTGTTTGTGTTTTCTAAAGCCATTTTCCAAGCCACACTAGTTTCAGCTGAATCTGCTGGACGCATTGCTAAGAAACTGTTTTTACCACTATGATTTTTCAGCTTTTCTAATAAGCGTATTTGCGCTTCTTGCTCAATGGGTTGGTGTGTTGGTCCATCTTCACCAACTCTAAAAGCATCATGAGTCCAAACGTATTTCACACCTAATTCTTGAATACCACTTAAACGAATAGCTGGTTTCATGTAATCTGAAAACACAAAGAATGTGGCTACAACAGGAATAATTCCTCCGTGTAATGCGATACCATTTGCAATACAAGCCATAGTTAATTCTGCTACACCAGCTTGTAAAAATGACCCGCTAAAATCGCCTTTTTGTAATGCTGAAGATTTTTTTAAGAATCCATCCGTTTTATCACTATTAGATAAATCTGCTGAAGACACAATCATATTTTCAACATGTTCAGCCAAATATCCTAATACATTTGAAGACGCAACTCGTGTTGCTAATCCTGCTTTATGTTCTATAGATTCAAAATCTAACTCTGGAAGTTCACCAGATAAGAAGAAATCTAACTTACTAGCTAAGGCACCGTTATCTTTTCTCCAAGCATTTATAACCGCTTTCTTTTTAGCTGCCTGAGCTGTTTTTTCAGAAATTAAATTTTTATAAAAATCATTAACATCATCAAAAATATCAAATGGGTTTTCAACACTTGCTCCTAAATTCAGTAATGTTTTTTCGTAATCTGCTCCGGTTGCTCCAATGGGCTGACCGTGTAATTCACAGTATCCTTCAAACATACTTCCATCAGCAGTTACACAACCTTTACCCATTATTGTTTTCCCAATAATTAAGGTTGGTTTTTCTGTTTCGTTGTTAGCATCAGTTAGTGCTTGTCTTATTTCATCGTGATTGTGACCATCAATAGTTACTACTTTCCATCCCCAAGCTTCATATTTAGCCGCTGTATCTTCACTTGTAACCTCATCTGTAGAGGTTGATAATTGAATATCATTTGAATCAAAGAACATGATAAAGTTATTCAGTCCTAAATGGCCAGCAATTCTACCTGCTCCTTGAGAGATTTCCTCTTGAATACCTCCATCAGAAATAAACCCGTAAACTTTATGATTCATCCAATCTCCAAAACGTGCCTGAAGAAATTTAGCAGCAATTGCAGCTCCAATACCCATAGTATGTCCTTGACCTAATGGTCCAGATGTATTTTCGACACCTCTAGCTACATCAACCTCTGGATGACCTGGTGTAATTGAACCCCACTGTCTGAAATTTGCAATATCATCTTTAGCGTAGTTTCCTAAAAGGTAATACTGTGCATACATTAAGGTAGACAAGTGACCCGCATCCATAAAAAAACGATCCCTAAAAGCCCAAGTCATATCTGAAGGATCATAATTAAAAAATTCAGAATAAAGGATGTGCATAAAATCTGCACCTCCCATAGGACCACCTGGGTGACCTGATTTTGCTTTTTCTACCATAGCTACAGCTAATGCTCTAATATTATCTGCTGCTTGTAAATTAATGTCTTTGTTCATTTTTTTAATTATGATTTATATTTAATGGCTTTAAAACATGCGATTTGAGCGTTAATAAAACTTTCAAAAAACACATATTTTGCAAATATATAATCTTTAAGTTGTTAGAGATTACTAAATGTCAAATTAATTTAATAACAGGTGTTAACATCTCGATAGTAGAACTGTTTATCGGAAGAAAATTATGGAAATTAAAAAAACCAACTTTAAGAAAGTGTGTTTATCCTTTAAAGTGCAATAGCATTTAAAAGCTGACACTTTATTTGAATTATTAATAACCGATTTTGAATTTTCGATAATTACGGGAAGAGATAGAAAAAAGAAAAAAAAAGACTAATAATGCAGTCCATATCCAAATTCAAATAATGGTGTTATGGAAGTATCCCAGAAATTTGGACCATATTTTGATTTGAAATCTTCTTCAGATTTAGGCCAAGAATGAGGAAGTTTGCCTGTAAAATTATAATCTCCAAACAACACCTCAGCAATCCCATCACCCTCAGATCCAGGCAACCATGCTGCAATAAAAGCATCGGACTTATCTATTTGATCTGTTACAACTAGTGGACGTCCAGAAACTAAAACAACAATGGTTTTAATGCCCATGTCTGCATAGGTATTTATATATTTCTGATGGATCTTACTTAAGGTTAATTTATGCGTTCCATTCCCATCACCTATATCTCCAAATAGTTCCGCATAAGGTGTTTCTCCCACGACTATAATGGCGATATCAGCATCGGCATGTTTTTCGGTGGCACTTTCGTCATATACCACTAACCCTTCTGATGTGCCTTGAATACCTTCTAATATTGTTGTAGCTCCCTTATAATTTTCTTGGGTCCCCTGCCACCATATAGTCCACCCTCCAGATTGAAGACCTGAGCTATTAGCGTGCTCTCCAACAACAACAATTTTTTTTGTTTTTTTATCAATAGGCAAACTATTGTTTTCGTTTTTAAGCAAAACTAAAGACTCTCGAACAGCTTGTCTTGCCTTGTCTCTATGATCCTGACATCCTATTTTATCAATTAGATTAGGATCTGGAAATGGATTTTCAAATAATCCCAATCTAAACTTTTGTCTTAAAATCCTTTTAACAGCATCATCAATACGTTGTTGAGAAACTTCCTTACTAACAATACCTGCTTTTAATCCTTTTTGAAAAACATCGAGATCTCCATCAACAGCCATTACCATATCCACTCCAGCGTTTATAATAGCATTAGCACCAAATCTTGAATAGCCTTTCCAATCTGTAACTACTATCCCATCAAATCCCATCCCAATTTTAAGTGTGTCTGTAACCAATTCTTTATGAGCATGCATGGAAAGCTCTGAAATGGAATTAAAAGATACCATAACTGAGCCTACCCCTTCTGCCACAGCATCATGATATGGTGGAAGCAGGTACTTGCTTACTTCATTCATAGTTAACGTAGTATTACCACCTTCTACTCCAAAGTCAGTTGAACCATCTCCAATAAAGTGTTTAGCCGTAGCCATGACTGTTTTTTTATCTGACAAATTGCCTTGATGCCCTCTAACAGATGCTTTAGCTAGTTGGCTTGTTAGCGCTGTACTCTCGGAAAAGGCCTCATAAACGCGTCCCCATTTTTCATTATAAGGTATCGCAATACAAGGAGAGAAAGTCCAATTAAATCCTGTAGCCTGAGTTTCTATTGCTGTAATTGCAGCAGCCTCTTCAACCAATTTAGAGTTATAAGTTGCTCCAAGACCTATATTATGAGGAAATATGGTGGCGCCTTCAAACGTGTTTTGTCCGTGAACAGCGTCCACCGCGAATAATAAAGGAATACCTAATCTTGTAGCTAATGCTTTATTTTGTAATGTTACAAATCTGGCTTGCCAATCGGCTGCATCTTTACCGGGAGTAGGTCCTTGAGTGTGTATTACTGACCCAATATATTTGGAACTGATATCATCATCTATAATATCATCAAAATGTCTGACTTGCGACATTTGACCAATTTTTTCATCCCATGTCATTAACGATAACAAGGAATCTACCTTTTGTTCGATTAAAACATCATTATCTATTTTTTTTGAAATAGCTTTTTTACATCCACTTAAAGCATAAAAACATAAAGCAACTATTAATAATCCATTGATAAATTTTAAATTTTTATAACTATTTTTCATCTTAAATCTATTCAAACGGTATCTCGTTTGCAACTATTTTCTAATTAATAATTCTTCCACTTCTTCTAAACTCTTACCTTTTGTTTCAATTACGAATTTCATCACAAACAACAAGGATAAAATGGCCATTCCAGCATAAATTGCGAACGTTATTGTAGGTCCTAAATTTGTGAGTTCCCAAGGAAAAAATTGAGTTACTGTATAACTCACTAACGAATTAAAAAACCCGACTACTGATATGGCGATACCTTTTATATTTCCCGGGAAAATTTCTGATAATAAGGTCCACATTACAGGGCCTAATGAAATGGCAAATGCCGCTACATACAAAAGAATTGCAATTAACACCAAGTTGGCGTTGATAGATATAAAATTTTTCACTTCATTACGTTTAAACTCATATAACTGATTTTCATTTAATATGGGTTCTAGATTAGCAAACAATTCATCCTGAGATTTAAACGACATACCTTTAAGTGCTGTCATAGCTGTTTTTATTTTAGTATTTCCAACTTTATCAATAGACACATCATTTAAATCGTAAGTTGCATTATTAAACGCAAGGGTTGCCATAGACAATGCAACTGCCATAGTTGCCGTACCAATTATTAAAAGTGGTTTTCTCCCTAATCGATCTATAAGCCTAATGGCTACAAGTGTAAATACTAAATTTGTAAGACCTACTACAATGGCTTGTAAAAATGAAGAATCCGTGCTTCCGCCCGCCTGTTCAAAAATGGTTGGTGCATAGTAAAAAATAGCGTTAATGCCTGTTATTTGTTGAAAAAATGCCATCCCAAATGCGATAATAATAATGGTTCGCATTCGGCTACTAAACAATTCAGAAATTGTTCCTCGTTTTTCTTTTTTTGCAACGCCTCTTTGAATTTCTTCTATGGTTGATAACGCATAGTCTTTACCTCCAATTTTGATTAAAATCTTTTCGGCAATTTCAACAAGATTTAATTTTTGTATTAACCACCTTGGGCTTCTTGGAACCGTAAATAGTGCTAAAAAGTAGAGAAATGCAGGTATAGCCTCAACCCCCAGCATCCATCTCCAACTCTCGCCTTCTAAATCTTTCAAAAAGTAATTAGAAAAGTAAGCTACCGATATCCCTAAAACGATATTAAGCTGATTTAGAGATACTAAACTCCCTCTTAATTTTGGTGGCGCCACTTCTGCTATGTAGATTGGTGCAATTAATATAGCGCCTCCAATACCAATACCGCCGATAATTCTAGCAATAATAAATTCGGTATAACCTGTTGCTAAAGCCGACCATGTTGCGGAAACGGTAAATAATATTGCTGTTAAAATTAGTATTTTTTTTCGACCAAATTTATCACTTAATGGGCCTGCTGTAATATTTCCAGCCATCGCACCAAAAACAACACAGCCTACTGAAAACCCAAGCTCCCAATCAGACATATCAAAATACACTGTTATTCCGCCTACAGCTCCTGAAATTACAGCACTGTCAAATCCTAAAAGAAAACCTCCTAATGCAACTATAAAGCTTATAAAAATAGTATATGTCTTGTTCATAATGTGTTGGTTTTATAAGCTTAAATATTAATATATTAAGGATTGCATAGCACGTGGTTCAATTTCTAAAAGCACCTCACTATTACCTACAATAAGTTTATAAGCTATTGGATTATCTGTTTTATTCATTACTACAGTTATAATATTACCATCTTTATTTTTAAACGACGTACTTTCTATAGTACTTCTACTTGTGGTTGTACTTACTCGTTTAGCTCCTGAGTTAATGAATTTAGAAAAGTGACCAATATAGTAATAAGTGGGGGTATATATCAGTTCTCCTGTTTTTGTATTGGCGTGAACCGGTGCAAAACAGAAGTTTTCAACATGGTTTGGACCTCCACGTTCATCTAATAGAATATTCCAATCTGTCCAACCTACAACACCACTATTAAAATCATTTATCATTGAATTTCCGTAGCGTTCTGCATTTGGCCAATAATGCAATTTTTCTGTATCAAAACCTTCTTGACAACCTTCCGTGAATAAAAGATTTTTAGAAGGAAAAGACTCATTAATATTTTTTAGGTTATCGTATTTTGGCAATCCTCCTGTCCACGTTTCGTACCAATGAAAACCAATACCCCAAGCATATTTTGACGCTTCTGGGTCTTCAAAAATTATATTTGCTCGGTCTGTAATTAAATCTCTATTATGATCCCAAACCACAATATTTTTATCACCTAAGCCTTCTTTTTCTAATGTTGGGCCTAAGTAATTTTTTAAAAAGTCGCGTTCCTCTTCAGCAGTATAAATACAAGATTCCCATCTTTGGACCGCCATAGGTTCATTTTGTATGGTTAACCCCCAAACTGGAACACCCTCTTCTTCATAAGCTTTAATAAATTTTACGTAATAATTAGCCCATGCTTGACGAAACTCAGGCAATAATTTTCCGCCTTGCAACATATTATTATTACTTTTCATGAAAGCAGGAGGACTCCAAGGACTGGCATAAAAAACCAAATCGTCTTCAATTAAATTGATGGCTCTTTTTATGAATGGCAGTCTTTTTTCTTTATCTTTTTCGATAGAAAACGTCTTCAATTCAGCATCTCCTTCTTCGATATAGGTATGGCTACCTAGACCAAAATCACTACTATGAATACTCGTTCTAATGATGTTATACCCAATACCATCTTTTCCGTATAATGCTTGTAAAAGTTTATCTTGTTGCACATCATTCAACTTAGAAAACACTTCGGATGATGCATCTGTTATAGCCCCACCTACTCCTAAATATTCCTGAAATGTTTTTTTTGGATTTACAAAAACAGCAACATCCACCTCTAAAGGTTGTACTTTATTTTTAAACCTTTGCTCACCAGTTTTGGTTAATCTGAGTTCTGTATCCTTGGCAGTTGTATATACTTGAAGTGTTTTATTATTGTAATTTTCTACTGATGAAATAGTCATCGCTTCAGTTTTAGACACTTCTTGAACTTTAACATCGGAACAAGAGCATAATAACACTAGTATTCCAATGATTTTATAATTTTTAGTCATTATATGATATTAAAGATTATTGTCGATACTCATGCTTTACCCAGTCTACTTCCATGACCCACTCTTTACTTGTCATTGGCGAATCAGTAATTTTGGCAAAATTTAAAATGGCAAACATAGGCTCAGGATAATTATCACCTTCTCCAACATTACGATATACCTCTTTATCATCAACACGGTAAACAAGATCACTCCCTTCCCATTCTACTGAGTAATCATGGTAATCATTTAAGGTGGCATCAAAACCTTTGCGATAACTCCACCAGTCTCCTTTATCACATTCTCCAAGACTTTTTATAGCACCGGTTGTAAAATGATCTTTTTGGTGATCCCCATGATGTTCAAAGATATCAATTTCACCAGACCCGGTTAAAGGCCAGCAGATATTTTCATCAGCTTCCTGCACTGGAGGTTCGTTATTTTGAGCACCTAATAGCCACCAAGCAGGGAACATACTAGGTTCTCCGTTGCTCCATAATTTCAATCTCGCGGTCCATTTACCTTTTATGAACTCTTTTCTGTTTTTAGAGGCTATTCGGCCTGCAACATATTCTGTATCGGGATGTTGATTACCGTGCTTATCTAAATTATCACAGCTTTGTTTTTCATCAATCTTAACGACCTTTAATTTTATTGTACCATCACTCACTTCTCTAGTGCCGTACTCATTATCTGGCACATAACAGTGAGTTTCGTTGTTTACCCATATGCGCTGGTCTTGCCAATTGTCTGGATTAAAGGTATCGAATTCATCCAAGAAATCTACTTTCCAGACTTCAGCTATTTCCGTTTCATTTGAATTCTCTTTATTTTTTGTTTTACATGATAGCAGAGTTGTTCCTACTAAAATAACACTTAACAAATAGAAGTAATGTGCTTTTTTCATAATTAGTTATTTTTATAAAGTTTGGTTTTTACTTTTCTACATATGCAGATTCAATAGCTATATATAACTCAGTATCATCTATAAGTCTTAGAACCAATGTTTTTCTCAATGAATCCATACTTGATAAATCATCATTTAACTCTTCTAAAACCTTTAAATTCTCTGCGACTTCTTCATCTCCATAATCTGGTCGTTGTGCTTCCAAATAGTCTCTCACTTGTTCTTTAAGTGTTTTCATTGTATTCTTCGCATTGAATTGCACTAGCTGTTTTTATTTATAGCCTACCATTAGCACTATTTAATTTACTCTAAATTGAAATACCGGCGAGTGCGATGCATTTCCAATTTCATCTGTTGTTATAACTTTCCAATAATATACTTGTCCGGAAGTTACTGTTACATTTAAACTATTAACACTTGAATTTCCAGCTTCTGTAACTGGTTGATTCGTTGTATCTAGTAAAACGGTATAGGATGCGATATCATTATCAACATCAGTGGTTTCCCATTGTAACGTGATGGCACCTTCGTCTACACTTGAACCTATTTTTGGACTTACAGCATCCGCAGGAAATGGTGGATGGCTTTCTTCTGGAAGACCTGCGTTATAAAATTTCCAAGTGTCGCTATCGGCGGTCTCATTACCAATACCCTTAGATTTTACTACCCAAGAATATGGTGTACCTCTTAAAATGCGAATCAAGACTTTATTCGAAATGGTTTTAATCTCTCTGGATGTGCCTGCATTCAAATTCGTAATGGTTAAAACATACGAACTTGCATTTGTTGCTTCTTGCCATTCAAATAAAACATCCGTTTCGGTCTCTGAAACTACTATCCCTTCATTACACTCCGTATTATTATTGGGAAATACAAGATTTGCAGCAGCTGGTATCACTGCATTAACCACAGCTCCTTGCTCATCATCACTACTACATGATATCCCAATAAATAGGATTAATAAGCATATTGGAATTATTTTTATGAACCTATTCATTATTTTATAATTTTATAGTTAAATGTATTTTCTTTTGATGCTACTTTCAATACGTAAATCCCCTTAGGCATGCTAGACACATCAATTTTTAATTGATTTGTAGCAGGCTGATATGTTTTAGAAAACAATAATTTTCCTGTTAAATCATAAATTTCAACAGGTATTTCGTTTTCATAAAAATCAACCGAATTAACATGTATCGTATTATTTTTTATAGGATTGGGAAACACAACAGGTTGACTATTAAACATTATAGTTTCGTTGTATACCCCTTGGCAATCTTTATTGGTTTTAACACTTAAATTATTTACACCTTGTGATAGTTCCAACTCAATTTCACTTTCACTAGTAATAGTGACTTTATTATTTAAGGTTACGTAGTATGAATCGCCTCCTGCTAAGGATACGGTTATCTTTTCTGAACTACTACTTTTACCTGCTTTGGTGCCACTACTCCTACCTGATGTAGATACAGTTAATTCATCTGGCTCAACCACAACAACCGTAAAACATTGTTCATAGTTAGAATTGCCATCAATCGTTATACAAAGCGTGTATGTTCCTGCAGATAAATCATCAAATTCAACTTCTGACGTAAATGATTTTGTTTCTGAAAAACCATCGCCAGTTAGTGTTACTGAATAATCATAATTTTCTGAAGCCGATAAAATAATACTTCCATTATTTTGAGACCTACAGGTTTCACTTGATACGGTTAATAAATAATTATCTGCAGCTAAAGAAAATAACTCACAACCTGTAACATCCACAATGGTATTTGCTGGCGTATTTGGACACAAATCATTATTATCTAAAATGCCATCTTTATCACTGTCGGGATAATCAAACTCCATCCAATTAAAATTGAATCCACCTGATAAAATGCGCATTCGTAATTTATGAATACCTTCTTCAATAAATAAATTATCAGAAACGGTTTCCCAGGTTTGCCATCCGTTAGTAATTACTGTTGAAACAACTACTAATTCAGTTTCAACGTCGTTTTCATCTACTGAATACAGCCCTATACGTCCTTCACTAAATCCTGCAACTCTAAATTTTATACCATAATCTGCCGATTCAGGAACATAAATGGAATAGTCAGCATAGTCTCCAGGATCTGTAAATCCGAAGTTTTTACCCTCGCCTTCATCCGACGAATCTTCAATTCCCATTCCAATCATGTAATCATAGTCTTCTACTTCTATTAAGTTAGGAATTACAACACGATCTGGAGATTCATTATTAATGGGTAAATCTGTAAATGCATTCAGTATTTTAGCTGACTGAGATTGAATTGTCGTGCCCGAGTAGCTTACTGTAATATCATCGCTTTTAATCAAATATTTATCTAAAGTGAGGACGAAAGTTCTATTCTCTAAAGGATTTTTATCAACCGATGTTATAACTCGTTCTTCACCATTTACATTAACTGTAAACTGACCTAAAGTCCCGTCTAAAGATGCTGCCAATAACGTTTCACTAATGGCAATTTCAATAGACTTTTCATTTTCTCCTGTGTTACCGTTTAATGCATTTAGTTCGAGTGCATCAACAGCGCCTGTTTTTTCAAATTCAATACTACTTATATTAAATGGGATATCATTACTAAAGTGCAATTTTAGGCCATGTTTACCTTCTTCAAGTATTATATCTGAAACTTCAATGGTGCTAAATGTAGACCAACCTCCTGTTGAACTTACGGTTTGTATCGTGGTAACTTCCTGGTTATCCAATGAAAGATAAAATTCCCCTCCATTTTCCTGTGTAGCTACCCTTACATTTGCTTTGTAAACTGCCGTTTCATCAACTTGTACTGTATATTTAATCCATTCGCCTTTATTTACAAAGCCTACGTGAAAGCCATTACTATTGATATCATCGGAATTCTTTTCAATATCAACACCATCGTTTCGGTACGACCAACCACTGTTCCAAGCTGTAAAGTTTCCAGTTGATAGGTTGTAGTCTGCAACAACAGTATCAAAGTATGCAAAATTATTTTTCCCTAAGTCATAATCTGCCATGTGCACAACTCCAGGGATTGCGGATGGCGTTCCATGATAAGGTATGGTTTCATCGGTTTGTACTTGTCTGACGCATGCATCTGGGACATCTTTTCTATAACTGCTATTTTCAACCAATAAATTTTCGCAAAGTTGCATCATTCCATCAAAGGTTTCTTGCGATGTTGGTCTAGGACCTTCTCCTTTCCAGTAATCTAGTATTTTTTGATAACCCGGATTAATATCAACAGCATAAGGACTATCTATATCGCCTATTTTACGCATGGTCCACCAGGCCCATCCTATGTTATTATTTTCAAAAAGAGATATCGCATCTGTAAACCATGTATTCGAGTTTTCGCCGGATTCTCCCATCCATAAAGGCACATTGTGTTCTTCTCGTAAGTCTAACACCCATTGAATTGAAGCAATATCATTATAACTCCAATATTTATGAAAACTATACACTATATTATCATCCCATGCAGGTGTTAACCCACTGAAATCATTTGCGTACCAGTTACCTTCAATAAATAAAATATGATTATCTCCAACATCTCTAATACCGTCAGTAATATCTTCGTAGATCTCTCTTAAAAGCGTATTCTGAGGTCCCAAATCCCAATGGGTTTCATTTATGAGATCATAACCACCAATCCATTCATTATCTTTGTATCTATCTGCTATTCTTGTCCATAAAGCAACTAGTTTATCTCGGTTTTCCTGACTTTCCCACAACGAAGGCTTATCAGGATCGTAATCGTTTATCTCTGAACCTCGACCTTGACCACCTGGTGTAGCATGCATATCTAAAATAACATAGATATTATGTGGTGCAGACCACTCAAGCACATCATCAATTAACTCAAAACCTGTTTCTATCCAGGTGTTTTCACCTGCAATAGGTTCGTCTTCAATAGGAAGCGTAAACAAATTATAATGCATAGGAATACGAATACTGTTATATCCCCAAGCAGCTAAAGAATCGACATCGCGCTTGGTAAAGTGGTTTTCTCTCCATTTGCTAAAAAAAGTCTCAGTATTTGCTTCTCCCATTAAGTCAATTAACTTTTCTTTAATCTCATGTTGAGCCCCTGCAACTCCGGAAGTGTTCATCATATAGCCTTCCATAACTTGCCAACCTCCAGGGCCTACTCCTCGCAAGAGTACTTCTTCTCCATTTGAGTTGATTATCTTTTTACCTTCGGTTTTAAGTCCTTGACCTAAGGGAGCTTGTATAGATTCATTACTTATTTCAAACCAGTTAAGATTGAATTCATTCGTGAGAGACTTAATTTTAATACGTTGGACTCCAGCCGTTAGATTAAATCCTTCTGAAACTATTGTACGCCAAGTTTGCCATCCTCCAGTTATGGGGGTTTCAACAGTAACCAGAACCTCTTCATTTTCATTTATCAACTCAAAATTGCCTTCATTCAATTGAGATGCTGCCCTTGTAAACAAATAATAAGTGCCATCATTTGGAACATTTATGAAGTATTCTAAAAAATCGCCATCATCTATGTAAGCCATATTGAGTCCGCCTCCTTGGTCAGTACAGGTTTCAATCTCCATTCCTTCCATATAAATAAAATTCTCTGCTTCAATTTTACCTGGAATAGTAATAGGTTGAACATCTTCAGTAGTTACTACTATACTAACTTGGTCGGAATAATTTCCCCCAAAATCTTTAGCTTGAATGCTAAAGTTATATGCTGTTGACGGATCTAGATTTTTTGGAATATACTGTAATGTTGATGTCGAGTCAATTAAGTTTTCATTTTTAAAAATATAATATTTATCTATAAACTCATTATCGACTGATTTGTTCCAAGAAAGTTGAACATTTACGCCATCTACTTCAGCTTGCAAATTAGTTGGATTTGAAGGTGCTATTATATCGCCCTGACCAAAATTAAAATCATAGATTCTTACATAATCAACCATCATTTGTTGTGGCCAAACTCCATTGTGGTCTATCACTCCACCTAAACCTCCACCTATAGCTACATTAAGAAGTAGGTGATGAGGAACATCAAAAGGCCACTCTGCAAAGGTTTTATATTCATTGTTAAATGTAAATATAAGTTCATCATCATAATACCAATCCAAATGATCGGGGTACCATTCTAAAGCATAGGTGTGATATGTATTAACAACATCATTAAAAACCTTACCTCCACTTTGTTGCGTGTCTTCAATATGGTTATATGCGCCAGTATGAATTGTACCAAAAACATAATTTAAATGATTCCCCCTGTGCTCCATAATATCAATTTCACCGGCATCTGGCCAATTACCATAAACCCATTCGGTAGGTAATGTCCAGATTGCTGGCCAAGTTCCCCCAGTACTTGGCAATTTGGCCTTTACTTCAATTCTACCATATAAAAAATCACCTTTGCCAGATGTATTCATACGAGACGACGTATAATTATTACTTCCAACAGTTTCTTGTCTAGCTTCAATTATTAGGTTGCCGTTTGCAACACGAGAGTTTGCTCCATCTGTGTAATATTGAGCTTCACCATTTCCCCAACCATCACCACCGACTTGGAAATTCCATTTACTTTGATCGACCTCTGTTCCTTCAAACTCATCTGACCATACTAATTCTCGTTTTGTTGTGGTGGTAAATACAACTAACTGATTTGAAAGAGATTGATTACCTGCCAAATCGCAGGCATGTATTTCGAAAATATACTCGGTCTCAGGAAGAAGATTATTTAGTTTAATACTATTATCGCTTGTAAATGCTATAAAATTACCGTTGTTGTATATTTTATAACCTGTAACTAATGTTGTAGCGTCGCTACTACTATTCCAGTATAACGATACTGAACGTTCATTTGAATAATTATTTACAATAGTTGGGGTTGTAGGCAAATCATTGTCAACTGGATTTGATAACTTAATTTCAAACCAGTTTAAATTAAATCCACCCGTTGTAGCCAGCAATCTAATTCTTTGTGTTCCCTCTACCAAAGTAATTTCGTCTCCTTCAATTGTTTCCCAGTTTTGCCATCCTCCTGTTGCTGAAATATTTATGCTACCTATTAAATTATCATTATTTATAACACTTAAAACACCACCACCTTCTAGACTAGAGGCACGAACACTAATAATATAATTACCTGCTACGGGTATATTAATATCATATTCCATCCAATCTTCATTATCTATAAAGCCTACGTTTAATCCTCTATCATAGTCTATACAGTTTTCAGTTTGAACACCATTCATTTCAACAAAATCTTCGGCCTGATTGAAAATTTGACAATATGCCGGTAACTGCACAAAACTTAACAATCCCAATAATAGTAATACTTTTAAGCAACCTTGTGTTTCTTTGACGTGTAAATCCATTGTCATTTATTTATTTAATCGTAAAGAATTCATCAAATACGATTTTATTTGTAATTATGATTTGTTTTTAACTAACTATCTATTTTTCATTCGCTTTTAAACGCTAGGTTCAGTCAATTTGATTTGGATGTTAGGCCGGTAAAAAATATGCATTTTTCATCCATTTGTTTTTTTATTTTATATGTACAGATCTAGGCGTCGTCTGGAATATTATTTAGATATAACACCTAAATAAATCTGTATAACAGCTTTATTATAGCAGGATTTAAAAAGATGCGTATTGTTATACCATAGCTAAAAAGTAACTGGGCAAAATTGCCTTAAAGTGTTTTACTAGTATTACCAGTAAAACACGATAAAGACAAAAAAACAACTCTAACTAAATAAACTACAAAATAAGACTATCTACGCCTTTTTAATTAACAACTAGTTCCCGTTAATTATAATTTTGTTAAAGACCAATTATCTAGAACAATACCATCAGCACCCCATTGAGCACCCCCTGTTCTAAATAACAGATAGTATGTCCCAGCTGCTGCAATTTCAAATTCACCAGGGTTAGCCTCTGGATCGCAACCACCAGCAACTGCCGAACCAGAATAGGTTTTTAAATTACCACAGTCCCAAGCGTTATAAGCTCTCAATACTTGTTGGTCTCCATTGTAATCTTGACCAGCATTATCTACAGGTTGAGCAGCGCCGATATAGACTTCGCCCCAAACATCATTGATATTGGTATAAGTCATATCCATATCAAATTGATAGGTTCCTGCCTCTAAAGTTACGGCAGTATAGACCGCCCAATGTTTCCATGGGTCCGTAGGCGTTTCTGATTCTGTAAATTTCACTACTCCGTTTGCAATAGCCACAGCCCCTTTTCCATTATCAGTTGCATCTATGTTAATAATGGTCCAACCACTTGCATCACTAAACGTTCCATTCTGAATAAGATTAAGAGAAGTTCCAATGGTTACATCTTTTAAAAATTCATCAGAACCATCACCATTAGTAACCGTTAATTTAACGGTATATGTACCTTCTTCAGCATAAGTATATGTTGGGTTTTCATCAGTAGAAGTCCCTACATTATCTCCAAAGTCCCACAAATAAGATTCCCCAAGAAGAGATTGATTTGTAAAAGTTACTGTGAAATCAGATTTTGAAATTGCAAAATCTGCGATAGGAGGGAATGAAGGAGGGGTTATTTCGATACCAGGCACCAATGGCGTCATAGTAACATTATCCAAAGATAGGCCATCGTTATAGCTACTTCCACCACCTCTAATAACAAAATATACTGTACCTGTAGTCTCGAATTCAACCAATCCACCACCTTCACCAACACAACTAATATCAATAAGTGAGCCATCGAAAGGTTCACTACCACATCCAGCCCAAGTATTCAGCCCCATACGGATGCCTCCATCAACATAATCTTGACCTGGTACTGGAATTTCTGCCCCAATATATACCTCATACCAAGAATCTGACAATCCGTTTCCTGACACTTTCATATCAATTTGATAAGGGACACCTGCTTCAACATGCACCGGTTGATAGATGCCTTCTTGTCCCCAGCTTCCGCCAGTCCAAACGGCTTTATCTCCGGTAAAGTTTACTTCAACCCCACCTGAAATAGGTAAAATAGTCCAATTCTCACCACCATTAAATTCGCCATTTAATAAAATATTAGGTCCTTGAAAATCTTCGTTAATGACTATGGTTTGAATAGATTCAGCCTCACCTCCATCCGTAAAAATTTTAAATCTTACATCGTAATCACCCTTTCTTAAAAAAGTTTTATTAGCCTCCATACCTTCTGCAGAAGAATTATCGCCAAAATCCCAATGTGTATACCAGGTTTCTACGTCTGTATTCGCAGTGAATATGACTTTATTTGGGTTTTCTTGATCAAATGTAAATGAAAATGCTGCGTCCTCACTTGTAGGAACATACGCTGTAAATTTATCATCATCAGCACAGCCAGTAGAAATTAAAATAATTCCCAGCATTAATAATCTGCTTAAAAATTGTATTGTTTTCATGTCTTTTTTTTTAAATTATTGTTTAATCGTATAAAGGATTCTCAATCAACTTAGTGTTATTATTTATTCTTCCTTGACCAATTGGCATGTAATAATGACGCTCATCAAAATTCATTGGTAAAGCTTCGGCATCAAAAGTTTCATAAGTAAATGTTTCGTTCCCGAATCCATCAATAGACCTCAAAGTTCTAACGCCTTCAACTTGAATACTTAAAGCCTCTGTAGCTATTCGCCATCTTCTTACATCCCAGTATCTTTGATCTTCAAAAGCTAATTCTAACTTTCTTTCATGTCTTATTCTATCTCTTAACTCAATTCCTGACTGTGCTTGTAAACGCAGGTTTTGTTGTAAACCAGCTCTCGTTCTAATAGGTTCAATATAATCTCTTGCAGCATCCTCTAATCCTAGTTCAAAAGCTGCTTCTGCGGCGTTTAGATATATTTCACCTAATCTAAATAAGATACAATCTTGACCAGAGTAATATTGTTTTATAAATAGAGGAGCGCCTCCATCTTGAAGATATTTTCTAACATAAAACCCTGTTTTGGTAGCATCAGGATGAACTCCTATACCATCTTTACCAATACCTGTTCCGCTCTCTGTATCTATACCATCTCCTCTATCGGTACCGTACCAAATCTCTACTCGAGATCCTTGGAACGGATCTGCATTGGTTAGTATGGTGCCTTTTAAACGCGGGTCTCTATTTTCCCATGGATTATTTTCATCATATCCAGATCCTGGTTCGCTTGGTAATAACCCTGTACTTAAAACTTCGTAACTATCTACGAGTTGCTTAGTAGGCGACATACTTGCACCCCAATCCACTCTGTAGCTGTAAGGTACATTACGTAAATCATAAGAATGTCCTTTTTCAAAAGGCAACCAAATTTTTCTAAAAATAGTTTCATCCTCAGTTTCATCAACAAATAGATTTGCATAGTTATCTGATTTGTTCGGATACCTATCAAACAAGGTATATCCCCCTTCTGAAAGTATTTTGTTTGATGCATTTAGCGATACTTGGTAGTAGCTATCAGCATCTGAAGCAGGCACACCAACTAACCCGTTTAACTGAACCGTACTATACTTAGCGATACTAGCCGCATATAAAGCCGATCTTGATTCTAAAGATTTAGCTGCCCATCGGTCTGCTCTACCCTTTTGGTCGGTCCATCTATTAGGTAATAAATCAAAAGCCAATTGCGTATCTGAAAGAACCTGATCGTACACTTCTTTCTCTGTATTTCTTGGAGGAAAAAGTTCAGCTTCTGGTGTCGTATCAGGGTCTTGTGCTTCCAAAATAATTGGAACACCTCCATAACGCTTAGCCATCTCAAAATAACTAAAAGCTCTTAAAAAATGAAGCTCGCCTAATCTATTATTTCGTTCTTCATCAGTAAACACATCACTGCCAGCACTCTCAATGTTTTCAATGGCATAATTTATTTTCCATAAATTACCATAACCCCACCAATCCATGGGCCAAGAATTGTTTGCTGTACCCCAGATACCTGGTCTAAATTGATTGGTTGCTGGCGTCCAAGAATAGGTGCTCATAGCTAAATCTGATAACACATCACGATGTGCACCACCTCCAGCGCCCCCACCAAAATCTTTTAAATAATCCCAAGGCATGTTCTCATAAATTTGAAAGAGATAAGCATCTGTTAAAGCCTTATCACTCCATACAT
This sequence comes from Algibacter sp., assembly GCF_029245835.1. GTDB lineage: Bacteria > Bacteroidota > Bacteroidia > Flavobacteriales > Flavobacteriaceae > Algibacter_B. The sequence goes on from NZ_JAQWOO010000076.1 coordinate 48,194, forward strand.
CGGCATCTGTTATTCTGTCTAATGGTGGTTCATTCAAAAAATCGTCACCACAGCTAAATAGTGTAAGCGTTATAAGCGCTAATATTAAATTTATATGTTTCATAGTAAGCATTTTTTTAAAGTGTTACGTTAATACCAAAGGTTATCGATTTTGTTTGTGGGTATACCCAACCTTGATCTGAACCCTGAATTTGTGGGTCAAAATCTTCGTCAAAGTTTTTAATTACAAATAAATTATCACTAGTGTCCACTTAAAACAAGTTGAAAACCAGTTGATTAGTATTTAGTTCTTTGACATTATTGTAATCTGATTTCATAAGTAATTCATTTACAGGTGTTTTATCAAGTAATGATGCTGATAAAATTTGTATGATTTC
>NZ_JAQWOO010000077.1 GCF_029245835.1 Algibacter sp.
GAAATCATACAAATTTTATCAGCATCATTACTTGATAAAACACCTGTAAATGAATTACTTATGAAATCAGATTACAATAATGTCAAAGAACTAAATACTAATCAACTGGTTTTCAACTTGTTTTAAGTGGACACTAGTGACTTATTTTATAAATATAACCTGCTTCATATAAATCGTCAAACCCTTCAATACCATCATAAAATAATAGCCATTCATCTTCATTAATGCTTCTGTTTTCTTGAATATTATAGCATGTTTGTTCACCTACACCTGTGAAATTAACCCGTTCGGAATCTACCCAAAGTAATTCAGTTATTTGAGCATCATCACTTGTACAGGAAAAACATAAGCTAATTAAAAGTGATAAAATCAAATATGTGCAATTTTTCATAAAACTAGTTTTAACCAAGATGCAAAATATTTTTAGAAAACGATAATTTTTTAATCTGTTTAAAACACATACTTTTGAATGCTAGCAAAAACTATATGTCCTTTTCATCTCAAATAGACTCAAATTATACTCCAAAACGTTTGGCAGTTAAACTAAACTCAAAAGGGGAACAGTTTGTGGTTCAAGGACACCCTTGGGTGTTTTCTAATAACATCATTAAAATTAACGATGATGCAAAGTCTGGTGATTTAGCTATCATATTTAGCAAAAATAAAAATAGAGTTGTTGGTTTAGGTTTGTATGATGCCAATTCGCCAATTCGAATTAAGATGTTGCATAGTAGTTATGAGAAAGCTGAAATTAACACAGTGTTTTTTCAAAATAAAATAGAAGCAGCTTTTAATAAAAGGCAGTCTTTATTAAAAACAAAGACCAATAGTTATCGATTATTATTTGGAGAAAATGATGGCTTTCCGGGATTAATAGCTGATGTTTATGCATCCGTTCTAGTAGTAAAAATATATTCCGAAATCTGGTTACCTTATTTAGAAACTATTATACCAAGTTTACAAGAAACATCAGCAGCAGAAACGGTTGTCATCCGGTTAAGTAGAGGTTTAGAAAAATCAAAATTACATCAACTTCAAAATGGTGAAGTTGTTTATGGTATGCTAGAAAATGAAGTTGTTGAATTTGTTGAACACGGCGTTAACTTTTCTGCAAATGTGATTAAAGGCCATAAAACGGGTTATTTTTTAGACCATCGTGCTAACAGAAAACAAGTAGGCGAGTGGAGTAAAGGAAAAACGGTTTTAGATGTTTTTAGTTATGCAGGTGGTTTTTCTGTTCATGCTTTAGCAAATGGCGCTAAAGAAGTAACCAGTTTAGATATTAGTAAACAAGCTCTAGAAATTGCTATTCAAAATGGGAAGTTGAATACATATTCTGGAAAACACAAAATAATTGCTGGTGACGCTTTCGCAGAATTAAAAAATCTCATTAAAAATAAAGTTACGTTTGATGTTGTGGTTATAGACCCACCAAGTTTTGCAAAACAAGCTTCAGAAATTGATTTAGCCAAAAAGAAATACACACAATTGGCAGAATTAGGAGAGAAACTAACCGCTAAAAACGGCCTTTTAGTTTTGGCATCTTGTTCATCTAGAGTTTTAGCAGAAGAGTTTTTAGAGATTAATAATAAAAAATTAGCTTCAACAAAAAGACGCTATAAAGAGGTTTTAAATACTCAACATGATACAGATCATCCTATTAGTTTTCTAGAGGGGGCATACTTAAAATGTGGGTATTATCGTTTTACAGATTAAATTTAGTCTCTAAATTATTAATTAGATTTTTTAAAGAATAGAATTAATAAAAAAGCGCACTAAAATGATTTGGATGCGCTTTTCTGTGTCAATTAGTTATTCAGTGATTCTTATAAGAATGTACCTTTTTCATTGGTCTTAACAGTAATGGTTTCATCTTCATTTTTAAGCTTAATTTTGTATTCCTGTTTTAAGGAATCTCTGTCTATATGATATCTAATATAATAAATATCTTCAACAATCCCCCAATTAGGAAATCGCTTTGAAACCGCTTGCATAACAACTAAAGGCAATCTTACATTATTGTATTTTTCAATAGTTCTTATAATTTTTCCATTGATATCATAAGCAGCAACTATTTTTCCTTCAGGAACATAAAAAGATACACTATAAGTGTCGTGTTTATCATCGTAAAGTTTAGATTGTTCTACATTTTTATAGTTAAGAACTTCTTCTTCTAATTTCTTAACGCGTTCAGGAATATTATCTACATCTACAGCATCTAAATACTTGTAATTTACTGAGATTAAAGTTTCATTTAACTCAACTGTTTGAGCATTGACTTGGATGGTTAATCCAAAAATTAATAAACCTAGGACTATTTTTTTCATGATATATTTATTTTACAATAACAAAATTAACTATGCACGCATAGTAATAAGATGATAAATATCATAAAACCAGATGTTTAAGCGTTTTTTTTGTCTTTTAAAATGTAACTAATTGAATATCAGTTATTATGCATGCATAATATTTTACTATATTTGAAAAAATATAATTTATGGAAACTAAACTCACTAAACTTTTAAACATTAAATACCCTATAATTCAAGCACCTATGTTTTTGGTTTCTAATGTAGCCATGGTAAAAGAAGCCATGTATGGGGGCATTGCAGGCTGTATTCCAGCATTAAATTATAGAACTTTAGATGAATTAAGAGTTGCTTTGCGCGAATTAAAAGCAGCAAAGCCAGATGGCGGTTCATTTGGTTTTAATCTCATTGTGAATAAATCTAATATGAAGTATAAAGGGCAATTACAAGTGATTTGTGAAGAAGGTTGCGATTTTATAATCACCTCTTTAGGTAGCCCTGAAGAAACCATAAAGCAAGCAAAAAAAGTGGGCATTAAAGTATTTTGTGATGTGGTAGATTTGAAATTCGCAAAAAAAGTTGAAGGGTTAGGAGCCGATGCAGTGATTGCTGTAAATAATCAAGCAGGAGGGCATAGAGGCGATAGATCACCAGAAGATTTAACTAGAGAATTAAGTACTAACTGTAAAATACCAATAATTTCTGCTGGAGGTGTTGGACGTAAGGCGGATATTGATGAAATGCTAAGTTATGGTGCAGCTGGAGTCTCTGTTGGTAGTCCGTTTATAGCTTCTGTAGAAGCTGGTGTTACAGAAGAATACAAACAGGCTTGTGTTGATTATGGTGCTGAAGATATTGTAATGACCGAACGAATTTCAGGAACACCTTGTACAGTTATCAATACGCCATATGTTCAAAAAATAGGTACGAAACAAACGTGGTTAGAATCTGTTTTAAATAAGAATAAAAAACTTAAAAAATGGGTAAAAATGATTCGCTTTTCAATTGGCATGAATGCGACAAAAAATGCGGCTACAAAAGCCACTTATAAAACTGTTTGGGTTGCAGGACCAAGCATTGAGTCTACTGATAAAATTTTACCAACAAAAGATATTATAAGACGTTTAGTTAACTAAGACCACGTTTTTCACATTATTTTTTCTGTTATTTCCAACAAACAAATTAAAAGTTGTGCTTGCTGTTAAACCTCCAATAGCTGTAGAAATGCCTTCTCCAGTGTCGAAACGACCGTTAATAATATGGCCATCATATATTTCTTTAGATAAACCTGCTAAAGAGGAAGCTGCAATACTATACCAAAAGGCTTTCTTTTTATTTTTAGTTTTTAAATACACCAAGGTATAAGTTCCGCTAGAAATTAAGAAACCAGCACCAAAGTGAAGTTTGTCGTCTCCAGATATATATTGTGCATTAGATAAACTTGTGAAAACGAATGCGAGAATAATTATTAAGCCTTTCATTTAAAAAGATTTTTACAAGATATAATTTTAAATATTTTATGGCATTCGAGTTATAAATACTTGATGAACAACCTTTTTAATGGGTTTAAGGTGATTATAATTCATTAAATTTGATTATTGATCTATGCTTTTATTATGAAAATTGAAAATGAATCCCAACTTCGCAACTATATGGTTATTCTAAAGGAAGAGCCAAAAATAAAGTGTTGACACATTTAGAAAAACATGCTATTAATTTTATCGAAACCTAATACATAAACTTAAAGGGCTAAGTTTTATGCGCTTATTTTTCAGGGCTAGTATGTTTATCAAAACTTCTATTTTATCTTGCTATTGAAGCAGGGAAACTCTTAAATTGAACTTAAATTTACTTATCATTATCTATGCATTTCGTATTTTTACAATCAGAAATAAAGAAAATCTTTATTTAGTTTTCCGTTTATATGGGAAAGATAATTTAAAAGAAAATCTCGATGTAAAATATCGAGAAATCTTATTTAACAAAAACACAGTATTCCATGCAATTATCTAAAAAAGATGTTTTAGAGGAAGCCAATAAAGCTTGTAAAAACACCTTAATGGAAACCTTAAATATTGAGATTGTAGATTTTGGTGATGATTTTTTAGTAGCTAGAATGCCTGTAAACTCTAGAGTATATCAACCCGATGGTGTTTTACATGGAGGCGCTACTGTGGCTTTAGCGGAAAGCGTGGGTAGTTTTGCTTCGCATATTTTCACAGATACTGAGAAATTTTTTGTTCGTGGTATTGAGATTTCTGCAAATCATTTAAAAAGCGTAAAAGAGGGATTTATATATGCAAAGGCTACTTTTTTACATAGAGGAAGAACCACACAGTTATTAGATATTCGTGTTACCGATGAAGCTGATAATTTAATTTCGATTTGTAAGTTATCTACGATTTCTTTACCTAAAAAATAAGCATGACCTCAGACGATTTTTTTAAGCGTATTGAAACGCATTTTAATAAGCAACTCCCTTTTGTTATTTATAGAAAGCCACATCAAGAAAAAGGTAGTGCACGACTTCAAAGTAATACTCACTTACATTTTACCGAAAATTTTACAGAAAAAGGCTTTGTGTTTTCACCTTTTGATGATAACGAAAAAACGATTTTAATTCCAAATGAAGTTTCGGATGTAATTACAACATCTTATGTCTCATCTAGCACCTCGACTTCGCTCGGTATAAACTCTGTCGATACCTCTCAATTAAATGCCAATTCAGCCCCTACAGATTCTAAAACTAATCACATCAATCTTGTAAAAAAAGGTGTTGAAGCTATACATACTTCAGACTTAAAAAAGGTGGTTTTATCCAGACAGGAAACAGTAAACGGTTCTGAAACCAACCCCATTTCCATTTTTAAACGCCTTTTAAAACTTTATAAATCGGCATTTGTATATTGTTGGTATCACCCAAAAGTAGGGTTGTGGTTGGGCGCTACACCAGAAACCTTAATAAAAATTGAAGGCAATCGGTTTTCAATCATGGCATTGGCAGGTACGCAAGATTATAATGGCAGTTTAGATGTCGTTTGGAAAAACAAAGAACAACAAGAGCAGCAGTTTGTAACCGATTTTATAATTGATAACTTAAAACCATCAGTAGATAGTTTTAAAGTATCGAATGTTGAAACCGTAAAAGCTGGTAATTTGGTGCATTTAAAAACCATGATTTCAGCCCAGTTAAAACCAGCTACACCTTTAAAAAATGTTATTAAAGCACTGCATCCAACTCCTGCGGTTTGTGGATTACCAAAGCTAATTGCCAAACAATTCATTTTAAAACATGAAAATTATAACAGGGAATTTTATACAGGTTTTTTAGGCGAATTAAACTGTGAAATAACTATTGCACCGCGTTCTGGTAAACGAAATATTGAAAATAGAGCTTATTCTGTAACACGAAAAAGCACCCAATTGTATGTAAATTTACGTTGTATGCAACTAAAAAACCAGCAAGCAATTATTTATGTTGGTGGAGGCATTACTGAAAGCTCCAATGCTGAAAGTGAATGGGACGAAACCGTATCAAAATCCTTAGTTATTAAATCGGTGTTATAGTTCATTTTATCTAGGCTATTTTGTATTTTTGTATAACAAAATTGCTACATGATTTACCCAAAAATTCCGCTTGCACAAACGGTTACACAACTTTGCAAAGCGAAAAACATAAAACATATTATTATTTCTCCTGGAAGTAGAAATGCGCCATTAACTATTGGTTTTACCAACGACCCCTTTTTTAAATGTTACAGTATAGTTGACGAGCGTTGTGCTGCGTTTTTTGCTTTAGGTATTGCACAACAGTTGCAAGAACCAACTGCTGTGGTGTGTACTTCTGGAAGTGCTTTACTAAACTATTATCCAGCAGTTTCGGAAGCTTTTTATAGCGATATTCCTTTGGTAGTTTTATCTGCAGATAGACCGAAGCACCTTGTTGGTATAGGAGATGGGCAAACCATTAATCAGAAAAATGTTTTTGAAAATCATGTTTTATATTCTGCTAATTTGAAGTTAGATTTAAAAGATGAAAAGCAAGTCCCTAGCCATCAAGAACTCCCTATTTTTAAAAACTTAGAAGATAAATTTGAACGTTTGTTAGGTTTACAAAAAGATATTCAGACACATAATGAAGAAACTATTAATACTGCCATTAATTTTGCTACTTTTAAAAAAGGCCCCGTACATATTAATGTCCCTTTTGATGAACCGCTTTACGAAACAGTTGACACATTAAGCATAGTTCCAAAAATTATTGATTTAGAAGTAAAGCCTGAAATTATTGAAGATTATTTATTGCAATCTTGTTTTGAAGAGTGGAATGCCGCTTCTAAAAAAATGATTTTAGTTGGTGTTAGTTCTCCCAACCAAATTGAACAAAAATGGTTAAATGAATTGGCCGAAGATGATAGCGTAGTAGTGCTTACTGAAACGACATCGAATTTACATCACCCTAGTTTTTTTCATAGCATTGATAAGTTAATTGCGCCACTAAATGATCAAGAAAAGGAACAACTAAGTCCGGATATCCTTTTGACTTTTGGTGGTTTAATTGTTTCAAAAAAAATAAAACAATTATTACGGAAGCATCCGCCAAAACACCATTGGCATATTGATAGAAAAATGGCAAACGATACATTTTTCTGTTTAGATAATCATATTAAAAATACGCCAAACGAATTTTTTGAAGTCTTTTTACCAAGAGTTACACATTACGTTAAAAGTAATTATAAGTCCACTTGGACAGCCGTTAAGCAACACAGGACTAAAAGACATAAAGCGTATTTGGAAACTATTCCGTTTAGTGATTTTAAGGTGTTTAGTAAAGTTTTAAAAACGATTCCAGAGCGCTATATTTTACAATCTGGTAATAGTTCAACAATTCGATACACACAGTTATTTAAGCTAAATAAAACGGTAGAGGTGTTTTGTAACCGAGGCACTAGCGGCATTGATGGAAGTACATCTACAGCTATTGGTTGTGCTGTAGCCAAAAATAGAGCAACTGTTTTTATAACAGGTGATTTAAGTTTTTTCTACGATAGTAATGCGCTTTGGAATAATTATATTCCAAACAACTTTAGAATCATAATTGTGAATAATGAAGGAGGGGGTATTTTTAGAATTTTACCAGGACATAAAAACACCGAAAATTTTGATACCTATTTTGAAACAAATCATGATTTAACTGCAGAACATTTATGTAAGATGTATGGTTTCAATTATGAAACTGCTAAAGATGAAGACACTTTAAAATCGGCTTTAGAAACATTTTATAAAGATGAAAATCAACCTAAATTATTAGAAGTATTTACGCCTAAGCGAATTAATGACGAGGTGCTTTTAAACTACTTTGAATTTGTTAGGTAGAATGTGACTTTCTATCCTTTTTTGTGTCTAAAAATTAGTTATCTTTAAGACAGCTATTAATTCAATTATTTTATTAACACATTAAACGAAATCATTATGAGTAAAAGAGATGAGCTTATTACAAAATATGCTGCAGATTTAAAGGAAAAATGCGGTGTTAACGCAGACATGGATTTATTAACAAAAGTTACTATTGGTTGCGGACCATCTATTTATAACAAAGATGCAGCTACGGTTTCAGGTTCAGATGAATCTGAGTTAGCTACCGTTAAAAATAACTTCTTAATTAAAAAATTAGGTTTGAGTGATGGTGCTAACTTGGATGATGGTATTAACGCTGTGATGGAAAAATACGGTAAATCTAACCGTAATAAATACAGAGCTGTTGTTTATTATTTATTGACTAAACATTTTGGAAAAGAGTCTGTATACTAGAACTTAGTTATATAAAGTATTTAAGCGCTGCATAATTGTAGCGCTTTTTTTTTGTGCTGAAATTGAATAAACACGAAGTTTAAAATTAAGAAGGCATTTTAAAACTTTTGTTGCGATGGAATGCGCAAGGGATAGAAGTGAAACATTTAAGTTCATGAATTCAATAATATAAGATAGAAAAGCATGAATAAAAGCCCACAGCTAGGTACGAGCGAGGACTTGCAGCGTATAGCCCGACGCCGAACTAAGAAGGTGATGCGCCCAAAAAATTAATATATAAAAGCTATAAAGTTGCGTACTTGTAAACTTAGTGTGCGAATGAAAATTTATTACCTTTGCGGCATGATAAAATTAGGGGAAATTAATACACTAGAAATACTTCGTGAAACCGACCACGGAGCTTATTTAATTGATGATGAGGAAAACCAGGTGTTATTGCCTAATCGTTACGTTCCGGAGGCATTTAAAATTTGGGAAAAGCTTGATGTTTTTGTGTATTTAGATAATGAGCAACGTCCGGTTGCTACCACTGATATGCCTTATATCAAGCGTGGCGAATTTGCTTTATTACGTTGTAACCAAGCTACCGATTTTGGTGCTTTTTTAGATTGGGGTTTAGTTAAAGAGTTGTTTTGTCCGTTTAGTGAGCAAGCTTTTAAAATGAAAGCTGGTGGTTGGTATTTAGTGCATTGTTATTTGGATGAGAAAACGGATAGGTTAGTGGCATCCAGTAAAACGAATCGTTTTTTAGATAACAAAGCGTTAACGGTTAGTGAGTTTGAAGAGGTTGATTTAATTGTATCTCATCCATCAGATATAGGGATGAATGTTATTGTGAATAAAAAACATGTTGGCTTAATTTATAAAGACAGTATTTTTAGAGATCTAAGTATTGGAGATAAGCTTAAAGGCATTGTAAAAAAAATACGCCCTGGAAATAAGCTTGATATTGCTTTAGGGCAAATTGGTTATAGAAATATAGAACCTAATGCAGACCGCATTATGAAAGAACTCCACGATAATAGTGGTTTTATGAAGTTGACTGACAAATCGAGTCCTGAAGCTATTAAAGATTTACTACAAATGAGTAAAAAGAATTTTAAGAAAGCCGTAGGTACGTTGTATAAAAAACGCTTAATAGAAATTAAATCTGATGGGATTTATTTAGTTCAGTAATTTTTTTATGATAAATCAAGACACCATTGTAGCTTTAGCAACACCATCTGGTGCTGGGGCTATTGCTGTAATTAGACTATCTGGTAATGATGCTATAAAAATTGCAGATTCGTGTTTTAAATCTGTTATCTCTAAAAAGACGCTGAGAAATCAAAAGTCTCATACCATTCATTTAGGGCACATTATTGATGGTAAACGTACTATAGATGAAGTTTTAGTGTCTGTTTTTAAAAATCCAAACTCATATACTGGTGAAGATGTCGTGGAAGTATCATGCCATGGCTCTAATTATATTCAGCAAGAAATTATTCAATTATTCCTTCGGCAAGGTTCTAGAATGGCTACGGCAGGCGAATTTACCCTTCGTGCTTTTTTAAATGCGAAGTTAGATTTATCGCAAGCGGAAGCTGTAGCGGATTTAATTTCTAGTGATAATGAAGCCTCTCATCAAATTGCTATGCAACAAATGCGCGGTGGCTTTTCTTCAGAAATAGCTAAACTCCGTGAGGAACTTCTAAATTTTGCATCTTTAATTGAGTTGGAACTTGATTTTGCTGAAGAAGATGTTGAGTTTGCAGATAGAACTCAATTTAAAGATTTAGTGGAACGTATTCGATTTGTTTTAAAACGATTGATAGATTCTTTTGCTGTTGGTAATGTCATTAAAAATGGTATTCCTGTAGCCATTGTAGGAGAACCTAATGTGGGGAAATCTACACTTTTAAATACTTTGTTAAATGAAGAACGCGCCATTGTTTCAGAAATAGCGGGAACCACAAGAGACACTATAGAAGATGAAATTTCTATAGGCGGGATAGGTTTTAGGTTTATTGATACAGCAGGTATTCGTGAAACCAAAGATGTTGTTGAGAGTATAGGAATTAAAAAAACATTCGAAAAAATAGATCAAGCTCAAGTAATTGTTTTTATTGCTGATAGCACAAACTTTAAAGATGAATCTTTTGTGCATTCTTTTAAAATTGAAGTTGAGAAGATTAAAAATAAATATCCGCTCAAGCCATTGCTTATTATCGCCAATAAAGTTGATAAGTTAAATGAAAACCAAATTGAATTTGTGAAAAAAGATATACCAGAAATTCATTTATTATCTGCAAAGCATGGCATAGGCGTAGAGGAGCTAAAAGACAAACTTTTAAGTTTTGTTAATACAGGGGCGTTGAGAAATAACGATACTATTGTAACCAATTCTCGTCATTACGATTCTTTATTAAAGGCTTTTGAAGAAATTGAGAAAGTTAAGGACGGATTAGATACTGGTTTGTCTGGTGATTTGTTAGCTATTGATATTCGACAGGCCCTTTACCATTTTGGAGAAATAACAGGTGAAATTACGAATGATGATTTATTGGGGAATATTTTTGCTAATTTTTGTATCGGTAAATAATCAAACTCTTTTCAAATATTCTGAAGATTTTTAAAATAATTTTAATTTGTCACAAATAAAAAGATAAATCATACAGAAAAGGTTCTCGTGAAAAACCTTTTAGAATGTATTTGGCAACTTTTTTGGCAAACAGGGATTAGTTAGGGGACTACTCTTTTTTTAAATATGCAGGTATTTACCAGTATAAAATTATTTATGTAATACACCTCAAAAACAAACCTTGAGGTGTATTATTATCAATGAAATAAAAATCAAAATTAGTGCTTTACCAATTGTTTTGTAATCAGCCCTTGTCTGTTTTCTATCCTTACTAAGTACATGGCACTTTCCAATCGAGATACATCTATTGCTGCATCCAAATATTCTGTCTCTTTTTTTACCAACCTTCCTTTTAAGTCAAAAATACTTATAGTCGATTTTTCTATTAAGCCCTTTATATAAATCTTATCCATTACTGGATTAGGGTATAAAATCAATGTAACAAAATCATTTATAGTATTACTATTTAGCGTTGTACAATTGTAAATAAACGTAGTGGAATCCGTATTACCTGCATACCGCTCTACACCTACAAAGGTTGGGAAAGCTTGTGTAGTAAAGTTATTGTCAAATTGCCTGAAAGCCATGTCAGCATCTCCTGGTTCTGGGTCAGTTGTATTGTCCCATAACGTAATACAGTCATTCTTTCCGTCGCTTAGAGTAAAGGTTAATAGCAATACTGGTACACCATCTGTAAAAAATGGAGTTTTTACACTTGTGCCTCCTGAAATATCTGCCCAAGAGAAGAATTCCTGAGATGGAGCTGCACCGGGTTTATGGATGCTAAAAAACTCTGCTGTATAGTTTATTCCCGAAGGACTAGTATGCGTAAAAGTTCTAGGAGTATCCAAGGCAGGTACTGCTATAGATATTCTTGACCCTGCCGTGTTATGTACTAGTTCATTAGGAGAGAAATTTGGTGTTGCCCATATTTCATAGTAGTTCTCAGTAGCATTCCACTCTAGGGCGTATGTTAACGTTTGTGCTGTTAAACTATTAAAACTAATGCTTAATAGTATAAGTAATAAATATAGATTCTTTCTCATGATTCTTGTTTATAGTTATGTATTCAACTGTTTTGGTTTTTAATGTATTTCTATTTTGTTTTGTTTCCGATGATTTGGCAGCTGTTTCTCCTGTTGGCAATTGCGTAGTATAACCAGCAAAGGATAAGCTAAACCCAATATTACCTGGATGGGTATATACCATAGTCTGTAATTGTGTAAAATCTCCACCGGATGTGTAAAGTACTTTACCATCCAGATCCAAATCTTCGTTATGGTAGCCTTCAGTTGCCACATAACTTAAACTGAATGATGTATTACTAGGTTCTGAATAGATTTTAGTTGATATTTTTCCAGAGTCTCCCAGACCTAATATGTTAACAACGCCATTACCATCGGCATCTCCTGCTAACATTGACATTGGTCCTGCTCCACTAAACGATAAGTCTATTTGTGCATGTGTACCATAAGTTGGCGTAATGACATCTGTAAAATCAACTATGGTAGATGTGCTTGATAACCCTATAGGATTAGCACTCATAATACCTAAATGATTACGATGATTTATGGCAACAAAATAATTGCCAGCCTCTAAGGCGAAACTTAATGCACTTACTCCATCAAGAGCTACCACATCACCATCACGTTGTAATAAAGCAGATTGTGAGTCTATTATACTAGTATTGTCATTTTCGTCACGTAATTCTACCAATACCCAGTCTAAAATAGCATTTGCTCCAGTTGGTGTAAAAACAATGGGATCGCAAGTTAAAACATCGGGATAAGGACTTGTGGTTGGAATTAGACCTTGCTCGCGTAAATCATCACGCATTAAGTTTTCTTCGCCACTAATTGGGTTAATTTTTGCCCCTTGTAAATAAACTTTAGGTTGTAAACTAATACCTAAAGAACTTCCAACCAACACAAAATCGTTCCCATCACCTCCAACATAGGTAATTGTTCCATTGTAATCCCCAATAGTAACTGTTGCTCCTTCTGCTAAATTATCAAAAACACCTGTAATTGCGTCCGTTCCATCGTTAGCAATTAAAACAATTTCATCTCCATTATTATTTGTATAGCCACCAATTAGGTTTAAAGTGGTTCCTGCAATAATAGTAACTGTACCATTAACTATTACTTGATCATGATCTGTTCCTGGTATAATGCCATTAACTTCAAAATCATTATTATTGTTATCTAAGGTAAGATTACCATTAATTGTTAATGCACCTGGACTATTTCCTGGGTCAAGATTCGAGTTTGCGTTCATATTTATATCTCCAGATAAACTACCGTCTCCGCTCAATGTTGCGTTATCGTTAAAATTTGCTTCAGTAGCTACTACAGTACTAGAACCATTAGTACTAAAATCTCCATCATTTACCTCTAATGCATTTATCATTAAGTCGTCAGCCCCTTCAATAGTGATATCCAAATTTGTAAGGGAGAGGTTGTTATTTGCACCGCTAAGTTCCAAAGAACTATCAAGTGTTATTGAATTATCTCCTTGTCCAGCATCAATATTAAGCCCGTTGGTAATTCCAGAAACAGGTATCAATACCGTATTGTCATCTTGTTGTACAATACCATTTCCTGAAATTTCAATTGGTGAAGAAGCATTATTTAAAATAAAGTTATTTCCATCAGAGGATATAGCAAACACATCATTGGTAACTCCACAACTATCTTCAATACTTAAATTTCCAGCACCATTTAAAAACCCTTCTGGTAAGATTCCTCTATCGCTAATTACCCATGCATAGGTATCTACTATTGATTGTTTGGCATCCACACCAGCACAAAATTCGCTATTACCGCCTGCAAAAATCACATTAGGTTGTAGCGTTTGGGCTGACCAACCTAATAGTAAAGCATCATAATTTGATGTGGATAATGCAATACCCTGGAACATGCGCGTAGCATCTATTACCTGAGAAACATCCCAACTACCCAAATCCTGATCGAACACCGTAGCGTTCTCAAACATCTTTGAAATATCTGTCACAGAACTAGTCGTCCAGCCACCTATGTCCTGATTGAATTCAAAGGCACTGTTGAACATACCTCCCATATCCGTTACACTTGACATATCCCAACCACTAATGTTTGCATTAAACTCACGTGCCACATAAAACATATGGTTCATGTTCTCAACATTGCTAACTTGCCAACCGCTAATATCTTGATTGAAACTACCTGAAAAGAAGAACATCTCCTTCATATTGGTTAC
>NZ_JAQWOO010000078.1 GCF_029245835.1 Algibacter sp.
GAAATCATACAAATTTTATCAGCATCATTACTTGATAAAACACCTGTAAATGAATTACTTATGAAATCAGATTACAATAATGTCAAAGAACTAAATACTAATCAACTGGTTTTCAACTTGTTTTAAGTGGACACTAGTGACCTTAAATCACAACTAATATGATGTTTTTTTGTTCTGACAAGTATCATTATTCGATAGTTGAACGTTTTAAGCACATAAAAATACCCAAATACATGTTGAGCTTTTACTAACCTAAGTTCGATTAATAAAGAGCCAACTGATTAGGTTTTACTGTTTGGTATTTTAGAGTAGGCTTTTTAGGTAAAAAACTATATGTTATAAGACCTGCGACTATATTTGATAAGAAATTAGTAAAGCTTCTATGCCTAGAGTGTTCAATTTGATAGATGTTTTTAAGTTCATCATTTACGGTTTCAATAACAGAGCGTTTTCTGAGTAAAATTTTATCACTCATTGTCATTAACGAATTCTTCATATTATTTTTAATTTAGGTAATTAAATGTAATCCATCAGCAAAAAGCATCTGCATTAAATCTTTTCCGAAATAGCCTTTATCTGCAAATAGTTTTCGATAAATTTTACCTAAAAAAGGCTTTTTTTTAAAGGTGTTCTATAATCAACATTAGCTTGGGTTATGCAGAAGTTTAGTATTTCACCTTTATCATTTTTATAAGGATATGCAATTTAAAACTATGAAACCATCCCGTAGTGTATTTTCCAGTATTGGCAATGCCTTTGAATACTTTATTATTCTTAATTTGTTTAGGTTTACAAACTCTAACTCATATTTATTAAACATAAGACCCATACCTAAAAATAAAAAAACAGCTTTTAATACGTATTTCATTCATTTATTACAAAATATTTTTGCACTAGCTAATTCATCGTATTTTTAAATCAAAAAACACAAATCGGTAATGCGTACCCCATTAGAAAAGTTATTAAAATTAGTCATTTTGAAACGAATGTCTTGTCAGAATTAAATAAAGAAACAGTAACAAAATATCTTAAAAAAGTAGCGTTACTTGCCAATCAATCAAAAGAGATTAGAGAACGTTACAAAAAAGAGTTTATTTATGTTGAACCTCTAGTCTTATATGGTAATTACAATTCATGTATTACATCCTCTCCTATTAGTATCTATTTTCTAATTGATATATTTTATAGGGTCAAAACTAAATTTACCTACTTATGAAGTTTTTAATAAAATTGCCATTATTGGCACTTGCTGTATTTACATTTATTTCTTGTACTACCTACAGCATTGACGAAAAAGCTGAATCTCTTCAGTTAAAAGTTCTAAGCCCCAAGACAAAAACTATTGAGGTTGAAATTTTAGAACTTATAAATGACCATAGGTTATCTTTAGGTTTAAATCCATTAGATAAAATGGCGTTAGTTAAATCTGTAGCCTTCACACATACCGATTATATGATAGATAATAATGAGGTATCACACGCTAATTTTTTTACTAGAAGCACCTATTTGAAAGAAAATGCAGGTGCTAAAACAGTATCAGAAAATGTAGCTTATGGTTACAGTTCAGCAGAATCTGTTGTAAGAGCTTGGTTAAAAAGCGAGGGTCATAAAGCCAATATAGAAGGTGATTATACAAACTTTGATGTTTCAGCAGAAGAAAATGCTGAAGGTAAGTGGTACTATACCAATATATTTATAAAAAAATAACATTGCTTCAATCAGAAAGCAATTAAGATTTAACCTTTTAATGACTGATTTTAGCAAATTAAACATAACTAATTATTGTGTAATGAAGAAATTAATAGGTTAATTATTAATAACTTAATAGAGGTCTGTAGATAAATGCTTAACTTTAAGATTAATAAATATTTTGAATTATGAACATATTTAAGGGCCAAAATCTTCTAGAGTTCTCTAATCGGTTTAAATCAGACCTAGATTGCAAAGAATATCTCGCTGGTTTGAAGAATAGAACCGAATTAATAACTAACTACTAATCTCTAATTACTTAATCGTTATTAAATTTAGCTTTAGGTAAAAAATCCTTTCAGAAATGAGAGGATTTTTGTTTTAATTATATTACAACATACCCGTTGTGCATTTTAAATAATGCTTATTTTAATATTGTTAATGTTTCTACCATATATAAACTTGTTGATATATTGAACGGTTGTTAAAGCTGTTATTTTAGAGAGTATTCTAGTTTTAAATCCTTTAAAAGACTTGGCGTAATTGCGTCTTATCATAAATTGATCACATAGTTGAGAGAACAATGTCTCTATTCTTTTTCTCTTTTTTCTAAACACAAAAGGTTGTTCTTTGTAATCTTTCTGATTACCTCTGATAGGAGTATTCAGAGTGATATTGCAGGTTTCAAATAAGTTGAGTTGTATTTCTGCGGATAAATACCCTCTGTCTCCAATTAATGTACAATCACTTATTTGTATTTTAATGTCTTTTAAATAATTGATGTCGTGAACCTAAGCAGGACTCAAATCAATACTTTGAAAAACACCGTTTATAGAACAAACAGCATGAAGTTTATAACCGTAATAATTTGCGCTTTGTGCAGCACAGTAGCCCTTATCTGGAAATGTATAAGTATCTTCTTTACAGATTTTTGATCGAGAACTTCTAGATAATTTACAAACTTCTAAAGGCATACTATCTACTACAAAGTAATCTTCAAACTCATTAAAAAGAGAAGCTAATTTTAGCCGAATAGTATTGAGATTATCGGCTAGTTTTCTTCGTCTTCTGTTGTAAACACTACGTTCTATTTTTTCCGATATGGTTTTTGGAAGTTTTCTAAAAAGGTCATTCTCGCTATCTATACCCATAAATTCAGCCGTTAAACTCAAACTAATAAGTTCTAAATCGCTAAGCTTTGGTTGTCGTCTTTGATAGGCTAAAAGCTGTTCTTTTGATATTTTTCTCAATACTTCCAAAATTCTTTCGTAATTTGCGTTTAAGTTGTTCATTGTTAATGTTTTATAGCTAAAACAAGTTGCTGATTATCAGTAAGATGAACAACTTTTTCCTTTTAAATCATAATGCACAACGGGTTACAACATTATAAAAACCATCAAAAGAATATTATTGGTCATAGGCTATTGTAATGGTGGCTTCCCACAAAGCACCGATGACATTGTGGACTTGCAACAAAAAGATTGACAATTAATTGCGATATTTAAACTGCTACATTTTGGTTATACATTTCCATTTCAAATTCGTTAATAGTGTTATACCCTTAAGTAGAGTGTATTCTTCTTTTGTTGTACCAAGTTTCTATCCAAGAAAAGGTGGATAGTTCTGCCTGAGATCTGTAATTATTATAATCCAATAGTTTGAATACTCAAAAAAAATCGAATATTACAGTAAAAAGCCATTTGCTGAAAAAAAACCAAAGTGTAATAGATAATGAATAAATTTGCCATTATCTTATGATGCTTTCATTAATAGTAAGGTAACGATTTGGGGCTAGGCGGAATATTTATTTATTCCGCCTTTTTTTTATATAAATAATATTTATAATTTGATGTTGTTTAGTAAAACTCAATTAATTATTTACTAAAGTAAATCTTAACCCAAACTAATTTCTGTCATTAATTGTTTAAATGATTTTCCAAGAAGTGCTGATTCAATCATAAAAAACGAAAATTCCTCTATATCAATATTAAAAAAGCCAATTTTTAAAAAAAAATGCTTTAATATCTTTCTAATCTCATTATCTAAATAATAATTAATTAAAACCACTTTATGTATAGAATAAACAAACTCTAACTTGATCTCGAAAGAGAAACAACTAATATCATTTGACAAAATATATTCATCTGCTATAACAGGTACAAATCCGAAAAATTCAGCATATTTATCTAAAATATTTTTTTCTAATGAATTATAATTATTATACGAAAAGTAATAAAAATAATAGAAAATAGAAATGTGTTTTTCAAGCATAAAATTAACTAATTATATATTGATGCATCTAAGTTAACAATTTGAGCCCTTATTTTTTTTTTTTTTATCAATTCCCCAATTTTTTTTTGACAACTAGGGTCACACACTTGTGTAAAGCTAATAATTTGATTTGTTTTACGTGCTGTTATGTTTAATCAAAACAAAGTATATCGTGTTCTGGAATTGATTTCTTTCTTAAAAACAGAACCTCCGAAATCTATAAAATATATATCGGCTCACTTTTTGATATCAGAGCGTAGTGTATATAGGTATTTGTATTTAATAGATCAACTGGGTTACGGAGTAGAAAAAACAAAAAATAATAAATATTTTATTGGACTTAAAGAAGAAAACAATTGCAAACTTGAATTAAATCGTGATGAAATTGAATTTTTGAAAGATTTATTATCGTCATCAAATATAAATCCAGATATGGAAGAATTTTTATTAAAAAAACTTCTAATACTGGAGCACTAATGGATTAATTTCAAAAGTTGTGTGTGAATTACATATAGTTTTCTGATTTTTGCAAAAAAAACTTTGGACCATTATCTAGAACTACTCAAAATTATTCTTCCAGAATTTATAATCAACCATTTTGATCTTGTAAAACATACTAAAAAAAGAGAAATAATGCATCTTTACTTTGAAGAACTAAATGTAACACCTAAAGAAGAATCTAAACGCACATTAATTGCACATGGATTCCATAAAGAAGTGACTATTCAAGATTTTCCGCTTATGGGAAACACAGTGTATCTGCACGTAAAACGACGTAGATGGCTAGACAAGACCTTCAAACAGGTAATGCAAAGAGATTGGAACTTAGTAGCGCAGGGAACACGTATGACCACAGAGTTCGCTGCTTCTTTAAAAGAAATTAATCAATACTAGAGCTTCAAACTGTCATACCATAGGGTATTTTTACAGTGTATTTGGTAAAAAATTACAACGCCAGTATAAAGACTACCTAAGTGATTTTAAAAACTGGGATCAAAAGAAACACGCAAAGCAATATCTCATCTTTCCAGAAAATATAGGTTCCTTTTTATCTATTGATTAGACAGCCCTGTCTAAAGGAGAACTCTATACTATTATTACCAACAAAAAAGCCAAACAAAAAAAAGGAAGTATTGTTGCCATTTTTGCTGGCACTAAAGTGGAACCTATCATAGAACAACTATTAAAAATATCAGCAAAAAAGCGCGCTATGGTAAAGGAGATTACTCTTGATATGGCTAACTCAATGAAAACTATTTGCAAAAAATACTTCCCAAAGCCACCTAAACGCAACAATTAGTCTTGATCCACACTAATCCTATTTAAAGGTATTTAACCAATTCTGGACCACATAAAAGCATAAAAAATAGTCGCAATTTCTTGCGACTATAACTAGCATTAAATCCTACTTTTTTACTAGCAATTCTAAATATTATAATTTATAGAGTGACTAATTCAAATAAACAATAGTTTAGTTTTTGCCGCGTATAAATTTTAGGCTTTGAATTTATTAATTACGATATATTATTGTTATTCGAGAAATAATACCAATTATATTTTAAAACGAGCCTAATTTTTTGTATATTTCAGTCATGGGAATGACATCAAATTTAAAGATCAAAGAAAGTATATCCAGTTTAGAGGCTGCTTTCAAATCATCGGACAACTTTAAGGTCCGCCA
>NZ_JAQWOO010000080.1 GCF_029245835.1 Algibacter sp.
GAAATCATACAAATTTTATCAGCATCATTACTTGATAAAACACCTGTAAATGAATTACTTATGAAATCAGATTACAATAATGTCAAAGAACTAAATACTAATCAACTGGTTTTCAACTTGTTTTAAGTGGACACTAGTGACATATTTTATTTGTTCAACTAAATCGCCTTCTAAAGCATATTTTTTTAAAATAGTATTGATTCTATTAAGTGATGTTTTGGTTTCTAATTCTAAATTAAGAATAGCCAAAGACCCATTTGGAACAGGCACACGAATAGCATTAGAAGTTAATTTACCTTCCAAACTTGGTAGAGCTTTTGCAACAGCGCTTCCAGCCCCAGTTTCTGTTATTACCATATTGAGTGCAGCTGCTCTACCACGACGGTATTTTTTATGAAAATTATCAACTAAATTTTGGTCGTTTGTATATGCGTGAATCGTTTCTAAATGGCCGCTTTTAACACCAAAAGAATCTTCAATGGCTTTTAAAACTGGCGTAATAGCATTAGTTGTACAAGATGCCGCAGAAAATATGTTGACTTCATCTGGATTATGTTCTCTGTGGTTTACGCCATATACAATGTTTGGTACTTCAATTCCTGGTGCGGTTAATAAAACCTTTTCTACGCCTTTAGATTTTAAATGTTTACTCAACGTTTCTTTAGCTCTAAAAGCACCTGTATTATCTATCACTAATGCATTATTAATGCCGAATTTAGTATAATCAATATCCTCAGGTGTATTTGCCGTAATAATTTTTACCGTTGTACCATTAATGATCAGAGCGCTTTTTTTAGCATCAATTGAAACGGTTCCTGAAAAATCACCATGAACAGAATCGTTTCGTAACAATGAAGCTCTTTTTTCAAGTATCTGGGCGTCAATAACGCCTCTTGTAACAATAGCTCTTAAACGTAGTTGGCTACCTTTTCCAGTTCTAGTCATAAGCTCTCTAGCGACTAATCTACCAATTCTACCAAAACCATAAAGCACAACATCTTTTGGTTTAATACTTCCATTTTTACGAGCATCTTTTAACTTAGAGGCTACAAATGCTTTGGCATTGTTGTGTTTATTATCTTCTAAATGATATTCGTAAGTAAGTTTCCCAATATCTAATTTTGCTGGAGGAACATTCAGAGCTTTAATAGCTTGAGCAATTTCTACAGAATCAAAAATTGAAATTGGTTTTTGAACAAATTGGGCAGCATATTCATGTAAGCTTAAAATCTGACTTACATTTCTATCAATTAATTGGTTTCTAAAGAGTACCAATTCAATCGATTTGTCATACCATAAATCACTTACAGCTTTAATAAATTCTACCGTTGCTTTTCTACGATCTGCTTGAAAGGCTAGTTCTTTTTCATAAGTGTTGTTAGAACCCATGGCTTAATAGTTTAGTTTGAGGTGTGTTTGTACTAAATGATAATTAAATTTATTTAGTATTATTATAGTAAAAACACCATATTTCAAACGTTTTCGTAAGCTATTATAATAAAAAAATAACCCTTCGAAAATTTAAACATTCGAAGGGTTAATTAATTCGTTAAACGAACTATTTTATCTAAAATTATAACGCTCTTTTTCGCCGTTAGAATTTATAAGCTCTATTCTTAAAGCATCAGAATCAGTGTTTTTAATGGCATTTTGAACATCATCAACAGATTTTACTTTCACATCATTTACAGATGTAATAATGCAGCCTTCTTCAATGCCATTTCTTTTCCAATAATCAGCATACTGAGAATTTAAATCCGTTATTTTTACACCATATGGCGTTTTAAACTTCTTCAAATCAGCAGATTTAGCATTCTTAATTCTACCTACTAAAGGCATCATAAATGTATCATTTTTAGCAAGTTTTACAGGTATCGTTTTAATATCTCCATCTCTTGACACTTTTAAGCTTACCACATCATCAGGTCGTTTAGCACTTAAATACCCAGTTAAATCAGAAAATTTAGAAACTTTAATATTATCTATTTCTTTTATTATATCCCCTTTTTGTACACCTCCAATATCAGCCCCAGAATCTTCAACCACACTATCAATATAAACACCTTCAGTATCTGCAACACCAATTTTTTCAGCCATCATACTATTTAAAGCGCCCCCTTGAATGCCTAAAATACCATTTTGTACATTGCCATATTCCATAATATCTTCAATCACCTTTCTGGCAATATTACTAGGTACCGCAAAAGAATAGCCAACATAAGAGCCTGTTTGAGAGGAAATAGCTGTATTTATACCAACCAACTCACCATTAGTATTCACTAAAGCACCCCCAGAATTACCCGGATTTACCGCAGCATCTGTTTGAATAAAAGACTGTCTGCTTGTACCAGATAAATCCCTAGATTTTGCGCTAATTATTCCCGCAGTAACCGTAGATGTTAAATTAAAAGGATTCCCAACAGCTAAAACCCACTCGCCAATTTTGGCATTATCAGAGTCTGCAAAAGTTACAAACGGTAATTCCTCATCAGCTTCAATTTTTAGTAAGGCAATATCCGTTTTCGAATCTGCACCAATCAATTCCGCAGTGTATGTTTTATTATTATTTAAAGTAACCGATAATTCATGCGCATTTTTAATCACATGATTATTAGTAACTATATACCCATTAGCATTAATAATTACACCAGAACCCGTACCCATTTGTGCCCGTTGTGAAGGTCTTCCAGAAAACAAATCTTGTAGCGTAAATTGTCCCGAACTTAGCGTTACATTTTTTACGTGTACAACAGCATTAACCGTGTTTTCAGCAGCAACAGTAAAATCTATTTTATCCTCCGCACTAAATAAGGTATTCATATTAGTGGTAGGTAAAAATGTGGCGTTTGTATTTTCTGCCGAAACCAAAATAGGTTGCTCTTCTTCCAAATAAAGTTTGTAGGTGCCTAATGTAAAAATGCCACCTAACGCAGAAACCAATACTAGTGTTAAAATCTTCTTCATAATTTTCAGTTTAAGTTTTATTAACGATTAAAAATAATTATTTATTGAATCAAAAATTCAACTTTAACGACGATTTAACAACCCTACTCTCAATAATTATTTGGGCGTTACCACAAGTGTCGGGCTATCCGTTACAAGTCCTCGGTCGTACCTCCCTGTGGGCTTTTCACTGCTATCCCTAACGCGCTTCCTATTCAAATTTATTCAAAAACAACAAGCTTTTAGTGTACCAGCCAAAATTCTCACTAAGCATCAAAAAATTTAAATCACTTCTTTATCTTTGCAACATATTATGCAACAAACCTTTTATAAATACCAAGGCACAGGAAACGATTTTGTGATGATTGATAATCGTCAACAAATATTCGACAAAAATGATACCAAACGTATCGCGTTTTTATGCGACAGACGTTTTGGCATAGGAGCAGATGGACTCATATTATTAGAGAATCATCCAGAGTACGATTTTAAAATGGTATACTACAATGCAGATGGAAATGAAAGTTCTATGTGCGGAAACGGCGGGCGTTGTTTAGTGGCATTTGCAAAACAATTAGGCGTTATAAAAGATAAAGCCATTTTCGAGGCCATTGATGGTTTGCATCATGCAACCATAGCTAATGGTACCGTTAAGCTTCAAATGCAAGATGTTGATGTTGTCGAAGCCTATAAAAATCACATATTTTTAAATACAGGTTCTCCGCATCACGTACAATTTGAAAATGATATTGAAGATTTCGATATAAAAGCTAAAGGGGCCAATATTCGTTACGGTGCGCCTTATAATGAAGCAGGTACTAACGTCAACTTTGTTAAGAAACAAACCGACGAAGCGTTTAGAGTAAGAACCTACGAACGTGGCGTAGAAGACGAAACCTTATCTTGTGGAACAGGCGTTACCGCCGTTGCTATTGCCATGTATTATATGGGGGAAACCGAAAAAAATCATGTAACCCTTAATGTGGAAGGTGGAAAATTAGAGGTGTGTTTTAATGTTGAAAATAACATCTATAAAAATGTGTGGCTTATTGGTCCTGCAACATTTGTTTATAAAGGGTCTATATGATAACTTTAAAAGGCGAAAACATATATTTACGTGCTTTAGAGCCTGAAGATTTAGAGTTTATACATGCCATTGAAAACGATGAGTCCATCTGGGAAATTAGTAATACCAACACCCCATATTCTAAGTTTTTAATCAAACAGTATTTAGACCATGCGCATAAAGATATTTTTGAAGTCAAGCAATTGCGTTTGGTTATTTCAGATTATGATAATGTAGCTTTGGGTATGATTGATTTATTCGATTTTGATTTTAAACATAGAAGGGCAGGAGTTGGTGTTTTAGTTAAAGAACCTCATGATAGATTAAAAGGTTACGGTCGTGAAGCCTTAAAATTACTAATTGATTATAGTTTTACGCAATTAGATCTACATCAATTATATTGCAATATTTCTGAAGAAAATGATGCGAGTGTAAAATTGTTTTCTAATCAGGGATTTAAAAAAATTGGACTTAAAAAAGATTGGAACTATGTAAACGGTTCTTTCAAAAACGAATATTTATTTCAGCTTATTAAAAATTAAATGTATATAAAAAAGATTCTTTTAGCAATTTTAGTCATTGGCCTTATTGTGGCTGCTTTTTTTGCAAATTTTGTTTATAAGGCGATGTTGAAACCCAATACAGCTTTTAATAATGAAATAGCTTATTTGTATATTCCATCAAATGCAAGTTATGAGGTGGTTCGTAATCAATTAGAACCTTTATTGGAAGATATTGAATCTTTTGATGATTTAGCGGAACAAAAAAAATACACAACCAACATAAAAGCAGGTCGTTTTGAAATTAAAAACGGAATGACTAACAATGATATTATAAATTCTATAAGAAGTAGAAACCTACCAATTATATTGTCTTTTAATAACCAAGAAACTTTAGAGAAGCTTGCAGGACGTGTTGCTAGCCAAATTGAAGCAGACAGTATTTCGCTTTTAAAAGCTATGAAAGACAACTCTTTTTTAGCTAAAAATAATTTTAAAGCAGAAACCGCTTTAGGGATGTATTTGCCTAATAGTTATGAGTTTTTCTGGAATACTTCAGCTGAAACCTTCCGTAAAAGAATGCTTAAAGAATATTCTCGTTTTTGGACAGAAACTAGAATAAAAAAAGCGCATGCTATTGGTTTATCTCAAGATCAGGTTATTACACTGGCTTCTATAGTTTATGAAGAATCAAAACAAGCTTCAGAGCAACCAAGAATTGCAGGTGTTTATTTAAATCGATTAAGAATAGGCATGCCACTGCAAGCTGATCCTACTTTAAAATTTGCAGCATACCAACTTCCAAAGTATAAGAATACGGTTATAAAACGTGTTTTAAATGTTCATAAAGAAATAGAATCACCTTATAATACATATAAAAATAGAGGTTTGCCACCAGGATTAATTGCTATGCCAGATATCTCAGCAATAAATGCAGTATTAAATCATGAAAACCACAAATACTTATATTTTGCTGCCGATGCTAAAAATTTTGGCTTCCATAAATTTGCAAAAAATTTAGCGCAGCATAATGTAAATGCTAGAGAATACCATAGGTATTTGTCATCTCAAGGGATAAATAAATAGTGCGTTTTTCGGTAATAAAACATATTATTCTTTTTATTTTATTACCAATAGTTTCTTTTTCACAATCTAAACTAGATACCTTTTTAACTCCTAGTGATACGCTAAATAAAACTAGGCGTAATGCTGTAATTCTTGCAGAGGCTTCTTTAGGAGCTTTAACCCTTATTGGACTTAATCAACTTTGGTATGCTGATTTTGAGCGCTCAAAATTCCAGACCATTAATGATAATAGTGAGTGGTTACAAATGGACAAGTTAGGTCATGTTTTTACATCTTATCAACTCGGGAAACATGGGGCTCAATTATTAAACTGGAGTGGGGTTAGTGAGCGCGACCAATTATTATATGGAGCAACATTAGGATTTACGTTTTTATCAGCTGTGGAAATGTTAGATGGGTATTCTTCAGAATGGGGGTTTTCATGGGGAGATATTTTAGCTAATGGCGCAGGAACAAGTCTCTATGTTGGTCAAGAATTACTTTGGAAAGAACAACGAATTGCCTTAAAATACTCTTTTCATCAAACAAAATATGCAAATCGACGTCCAGATAAGCTTGGAGAAACCTACTTAGAGCAAATCTTGAAAGACTACAATGGGCAAACCTATTGGCTTAGTGCTAATTTACATGCATTTTTTAAAGAGAGTAAAATTCCTAAATGGTTAAATGTGGCTGTAGGCTATGGAGGAGAAGGGATGCTCTCTGGAACAAAAGATGTTGACAATGAGCTGTTAACAACTAATCAGCGTTACAGGCAGTATTATTTAAGTTTTGATTTAAATTTGAATGCGATTAGGACAAATTCAAAATTGTTAAGGTCTATTTTTGATGTTTTTAATATGATAAAAATACCGCTTCCCACCATAGAATTCAATAAAAAAAGAGCTGTATTTTATCTATTCTACAATTAAAAATAGCACATAAACGATTAATTTTGAAGTTATTTAAAAAAAGTTTAATTTTGCGCCCTCAAATTTCAAGGTGTATTTATTAAAAATAATATACTGAAAAAATTTAAAATTATGATAAGGAATATTGCAAGTTACACGTCATTGACGCTTACAATATTAGTTCTATTGTATGTATCGTTTCAATCTAATGAAACTATTGGTTTAAGTAAGTATTCTACAGAAGGCTTAAACTTAAATTACACAGTAAGCATTGATGCTATTGTGAATGAAAATCAATCTCTATTAACTGATTCTGATTTTGAGTTTTCTCCTTATTTAGGGAAATCATTTGTTGGTTTTAAAGAAGCTTTGGCTTTTAAAGAGTCTGGTGGCGATTATGCATCAGTAAATACGTATGGGTATTTAGGTAAATATCAATTTGGTTCTGAAACTTTAAAACTTATTGGGATAAATAATCCTGAAAAGTTTTTAACGAATCCTAAATTACAAGAAAAAGCATTTATTGCAAATGCAGCTCGTAACAAATGGATTTTAAGACGCGATATAAAGAATTTTGTTGGAAAACGAATCAACGGAATCATAATAACAGAATCTGGAATACTAGCGGCTGCGCACCTTGCAGGTCCTGGAAGTGTGAAAAAATACTTAAGAAGTTACGGTCTAGATAATTTTGCTGATGGATACGGTACTACAGTACATTATTATATGAAGCGTTTTTCAGGGTACGATACATCTTTTGTTAAACCTAATCAGAGAGCAAAAGCTATTTAGGTTTTTAGTTAGCTTTTATGAATAATAAATATGGTAGGTCTCTTGTGGAGGTCTACCTTATTTTTTTTCCATTGATTTGCAGATTGTGTTTTTATAAACTCAGTACTTAAAGTTATATCACAAGCCACACAGACATTGGTATTGTTTTCTAAAACTGCAGATAAAACCTCTAGAATCTTATTATTTCTATAAGGTGTTTCAATAAATATTTGAGACTGATTATATTCAAATGATAATCGTTCTAGTCTTTTAATTTCATTCTTACGTGCATCTTTATCAATAGGCAGGTAGCCATTAAACGTAAAGCTTTGGCCATTCATACCAGAGCTCATCATAGCCATTAAAATAGAAGACGGGCCAACCAAAGGAACAACTTTTATGTTTTTTTGATGTGCTAATTTTACTATATCAGCACCAGGATCAGCAACACCAGGGCAGCCAGCTTCAGATAATAAGCCAACATTAGTGCCGTTTAAACAAGGGTTTAAAAACGACGGTAAATCAGATTCCTCTGTAAACTTGTTTAAATGAAACATTTTTAGCGAAGGCTGTGATTTGTCTGGGCTAATTTTTTTTATAAACCGTCTTGCTGTTTTGTCATTTTCAACAATAAAGGTGTCAATATTATCAATGGCATCTTTAACTGTAATCGGTAAAACCTCTAAGGGTTCGTTGTCACCTAGAGTTGTTGGTATAAGATATAATTTGCCAATTTGATTATTCATTTAGTCTACAATACGTTTTTAGCAATATTATCACAAGCTTCATCTAGCATTTGATATACATTTTCAAAACCATTATCCCCTCCATAATACGGGTCTGGAACTTCATAGTTTTTTCCTGGGTGGACTTCATTCAAAATTAATTTTACTTTAGCAATATCTTCGGCATTTCTTGCTAGCTTAACCACATTTTGAAAATTAGATTCGTCCATAACATATATGAAATCAAAAAGGTCGAAATCTGAAATATCAAATTGACGTCCTCTTAAGTTTGAAATATCCAATCCGTATTTTCTTGCCACTGCAATAGAGCGTTTATCAGGCGTACTATTTACATGATAGTTAGCGGTTCCTGCAGAATCTACTATGAAATCTTTTGAAAGTTTTGATTGCAATATACCCTCAGCTAGAGGAGAACGACAAATGTTTCCTAGGCAAACCATCAAAATTTTAGTCATGATGCGGTTATTTAAACAGAAAGTTTTTTCGTGATGTCTTCAACATATTTTCTGAATTGTTTGTCAGTTGAAGATAAGTTATCTACTGTTTTGCAGGCATGTAAAACAGTGGCATGGTCGCGTTTTCCAATTTGAGACCCAATACTTGCTAAAGACGCTTTAGTTAATTTTTTAGCAAAAAACATGGCTAATTGACGTGCTTGAACAATATGGCGCTTTCTAGTTTTTGATTGTAAAGTATCAACATCCATTTGAAAGTAATCAGATACTATTTTTTGGATATAATCTATAGAAACTTCGCGTTTGGTGTTTTTTACAAATTTTTCAACTATAATACGTGCTAAATCAAGAGTGATTTCTTTTTTATTGAATGATGATTGTGCAATTAATGAAATGTTTTCACCTTCAAGTTCTCTAACATTAGATTTAATGTTTTTAGCAACATATTCAATAATATCTTCAGGCATTTCAACACCATCACGATATAATTTGTTTTTTAATATAGAAACACGAGTTTCGAAATCAGGATTTTGTAATTCTGCAGATAACCCCCATTTAAAGCGTGATAATAAACGTTGCTCGATATCTTGCATATCAACAGGTGCCTTGTCGCTAGTTAAAATAACTTGCTTCCCATTTTGATGTAAATGATTGAATATATGGAAAAATACATCTTGTGTTCCCGTTTTTCCTGATAAGAACTGTACATCATCAATAATCAGAACATCGATGATTTGATAAAAATGAATAAAATCATTTCTATTATTCTTTTTTACAGCATCAATATATTGTTGTGTGAACTTTTCAGCAGAAATATATAAAACTGTTTTTTCTGGATATTTATCTTTAATATCAACACCAATAGCATGTGCCAAGTGTGTTTTTCCTAAACCAACACCCCCAAATATTAGTAATGGATTGAAGGATGTGCCACCTGGTTTATTCGCCACTGCTAATCCAGCACTACGCGCCAATCTATTAGAATCGCCTTCTAAGAAATTTTCAAAACTATAATTTGGATTAAGCTGAGATTCAATTTTTACATTTCTAATACCAGGAATTACAAACGGATTACGTAATTCTGGGCTTTTATTATTTAAAGGAGCATCAACATCTTGAGATTTTAATGCACCTCTATTGGAGCTAGGAATTTTTTCAGTAAAAGGCTGCTTGTTGCCATAGGTGTTTTCCATTTTAATAATGTAAACAAGTTTGGCAGTTTCTCCTAGTTCTTTAGTAAGTGAAACTTTAAGGATTTTGACATAATGCTCTTCAAGCCATTCGTAAAAGAATTTACTAGGTACTTGAATGCTTAAAGCTTTATCAGTAAGTTTAACTGCTTTTATTGGTTCAAACCAAGTTTTGTATGCTTGCGGTTGAATGTTATCCTTTATGAATTCCAAACAATTTCCCCATACCGATTCCACAGTTACACTCATGTTTATATTTTGTAGTATTTGTTGATTATATTATATATGAAAAATGACTTTTCATATCCCCCTTTTAATACGCGGCAAATATGTGAATAAAATTCTTAAAAAAAAAATGATTTACTATTGAATTTTAAGAAATATTTCCTCATGTTTAACACTTTTCGAAACTACAAAAAAATATTCAATAAAACTTATGAAAATCGATGAAATACAAATTAGAGTGAGATATGGTGAAACAGACCAAATGGGTGTAGTATATCACGGTAACTATGCATTATATCTTGAAATGGGCCGTATTGAGTGGTTGAGGAAATTAGGGGTTTCTTATAAATCTATGGAAGAAAATGGTATCATG
The DNA here is from genome assembly GCF_029245835.1 of Algibacter sp. Classification (GTDB taxonomy): domain Bacteria; phylum Bacteroidota; class Bacteroidia; order Flavobacteriales; family Flavobacteriaceae; genus Algibacter_B. The sequence goes on from NZ_JAQWOO010000080.1 coordinate 10,246, forward strand.
TTACCAGTTGTTTCATTAGCTATAAACTATAAAAAATCAGCTGGTTATGATGATGTAATTAATGTAAAAACTGAACTAAAAAATAGACCCACAGCTAAGATTGAATTTGAATATGAAATAACTAATGAAACGGGTGAGATTTTGACTACTGCAAGTACGGTTTTGGTGTTTGTTGATACGAAAACAAACAAACCAATTAAAGCGCCTCAGTATATTTTGGACTTAATTGATAATTAATTTATAGTTTTTTTATTTCAACTTCATAAATATGGTTAAACATATTAAAAACTAGTTCAGCGTTATTTTTTCTTACAGCAATAGTTATCCTACAATCCATCTCTAGTTTTTGATGAATGATAGTAAGCTGGTTTTCTTTTATAACACGCATTACGGTATTCATGTTTTTGTAATCAAAAGAAATTAAATAGTCAATATTAATGGTTTTTTCAATAATATCAGATCCTTCAAGAACCATTTGTGCAGTTGTTCTATAGGCGTTTATTAAACCTCCAACACCTAATTTAACACCGCCAAAATAACGCACAATAACAATCAAAATATTGGTAACTTCAAAAGATTGAATTTGACCATAAATTGGCATTCCTGAACTATTGTTTGGTTCGCCATCATCATTAGCTCGATACGTTATAGTTTCAGTTCCTAATTGGTACGCATAGCACCAATGTCTGGCTTGGTGATGTTGCTTTTTTAGAAGTTCTAAATGAAATTTAGTGTCTTCCTCTGTTTTTACTGGAAATGCATAACCAAAAAACTTAGAATTTTTATCTTTAAATAAAACTTCTTCCGAAGGTTTTGTAATGGTTTTGTAAATATCGTTTTCCATTAAATTTAATCATTATAAAAACAATTCTTTTCTTGTAGTAAATAAGTTGATTACATCTTCTGTTTCAGGGTTAATATGCCATGTTTTAATGTTTAAAGCATTTGCAGCGTCAATATTATCTTTATTATCATCTATAAAAACACAGGCTTCAGCTTTGAGCTTATTTTCGTTTAAAACAAATTCAAAAATATCTTGATTCGGTTTTACCAACTGTATTTCGTGAGAAAGGTAGAAAGCATCAAAACAATTTTTAAACGCTTCATAAAACGGAACATGTTTTTTTATGTAATCAATATGGAGCACATTGGTATTGCTCAATAAAATCAATTTGTATTTTGAAGATTGTTGGAGTTCTTTTAAAAAATTCAATCGCCTTTGTGGAAAATCTTTTAACATGAAATTCCAAATATTGATAAGTTCTTCTTTTGATAATTTTGGGAAGTTATCAGAGTAGAACTCAAGAAATTCATCTGTAGAAATTAGCCCTTGTTCATAAAAGCTATTGAATCCTAACATTTCTTCTGAAAGCTCTTCAATTTGAAACATTTCTAAAGCATGCTTATGTGCTGCTTCAATATTTAGATTAATGAATACATTGCCAAAATCGAAAATGAGGGCTTTAATCATTCTTATATATTTTTAGAGTATCAGTAATTATGTTTATTTCAGACATTAGCCTGCCTTTAAGTTTGGGTGCTTTTACACCTTTTTCAAATTTAACTTGACCTTTAAAAACTCTAGCTTCATCCCAAAGATTTTCATCTATAAAGGTTTGAAGTGTTTTTGCGCCACCTTCAATAATCACCGAATTGATGCTTTTTTGGAATAGTAGATTGCATATCTGTTTCGCTATATGTTTTGAAAAATCGATATTGTTTTTCGAAATTAAAATACTTTCAGCTTCAGCATTAAAAACGGGATATTTTTTTGAGAGCTTTTCATTTTTATCTATAACTATTCTTATGGGATTATTACCAGCCCAATCTCTAGTTGTTAAACTTGGGTTGTCTTCAAGAACCGTGTTTGTTCCTACTAAAATAGCTTGCTCTTCTGTACGCCATTTATGAACGAATTGTCTGGAAAACGAGTTTGTAATCCAAACTGGTTTTTGTTCATTTTTATATTCTGGAGCAATAAAACCATCATTAGTTTCAGCCCATTTCAAAATAATATAAGGCCGTTTCTTATTATGAAATGTAAAAAAGCGTTTATGATGGTTTTTACATTCATTTTCTAAAACTCCAACAGTGACATGGCAGCCAGCATTTTTTAATTTTTCAATGCCTTTGCCGGCAACTTTTTCATGATCGTCAATGCAACCAATAACTACGTTTGGTATATTGTGTTTAATAATCAAATCACTGCAAGGTGGTGTTTTTCCGAAATGCGAACAGGGTTCTAAAGTAACATATAGCGTGGCCTCTTTTAATAAATTTTTATTTGAAACTGAGTTTATCGCATTTACTTCGGCATGATTTCCCCCGTAAGGATGAGTAAAACCTTCACCAATAATAGTATTATTGTGAATAATAACACTACCAACCATAGGATTTGGTCTCGTGTTGCCTAAACCATTTTTTGCAATTTCAAGGCAGCGTTTTATGTAAGTTTCATGAATATTCAATACTAAAATTTAATTTTTACGTCTTCGGTTTGGTCAATATTATAGTAATGAGAAAAGCCTAAAACTTTATATTTTATTTCACCTTTATATTGCACTTTTACTTTTTTACTAAATAAACTTCCTATTAAGCCACCAATACTTTTGTTGCTAAATATACTATCAGTTGGAATATTTGTTTTTAAAGGAATAGAAAATTCTTTTTTTGCCGGTACTTGGAAGCTTTCTGTGGAAACTGATGCCATTTCATTGTTATTTACAAAAACTTTTATCTCATCGGTTTGTAATTCACCACTAATGTCGTTGGGGTTTATAAAATGAGCATCAGCAGAAAAAGTGATATATTTAGAAGTCGATTCTAAAACCTTAATGTTTTCTATAGCAATAAATTGTGGTTTTTCATTTATAGAACAGCTCATGAATAAGCTGCAAATTGTTGATAAGATTATAAGTTTTTTCATTCTAGTTTTTTTCTATTTAACGTATCTTCACTACCTCAAAAGTACCAATTAAAGTGGTTAAAGATACTATAGTTATACGAGAAATTGAACCTCAGGATAATGTACAATTAGAACAAGTTATTCGAGCGTGCTTTTATGAGTTTAAAATACCTTTAGAAGGTACAGCATATTCAGATTCTGAAACTCCAAAAATGTATGAGTCTTATCAAAATACTAACGATATATATTATGTTATTGATTTAAATGGTGAAATTTTAGGCGGCGGCGGTGTAAAACCGTTAACAGATTTTGAAAATGAGATATGCGAAATTCAAAAAATGTATTTCTCTCCAAAAGTAAGAGGGAAAGGTTATGGTAAAGCATTGTTTGAAAAATGTATACAAACAGCCCAGAAATTGGGTTACAAACAGTGTTATGTAGAGTCTGCGCCACAACTTAAAGCTGCTATTCATATTTATGAAAGTTATGGTTTTAAGCATTTAAAAGGAGCGCTAGGGAATACAGGTCACTATTCTTGTGGTGTTTGGATGTTAAAGGATTTAAAAGATTGAATTTGTAAAATGAAACTAAAAGAAATTAAAAGCACATTTCATCAAGAATTGGATGTTATATACCCTTCGGAAGAGGTAAATAGTTTCTTTTACATGCTAATTGATCATTATTATAACATCCCAAGAATCACTTTAGTTATTGAGCCTGATTATACGATAGATGATACTGAATCTATTTTAAAAGCTTTAGAGCTATTACAACAACAAAAACCAATTCAATATATAATTGGAGAAACGGAATTTTTCGGTTTACCTTTTAAAGTCAACAAAAATGTTTTAATACCAAGACCAGAAACGGAAGAGTTGGTTGAACGCGTTATAAAACAGGCAGACCATAGTAAGCATATTAAAATTCTAGATATTGGTACTGGAAGTGGATGCATTGCTATTGCGTTAGCTAAAAATTTACCCAATGCTGAAGTTTATGCTTTGGATGTTTCTACAAAAGCGTTAAAAATAGCAAAATATAATGCCGAGTTTAATGCTGTTCATATTGAGTTTGTTGAAGCTGATATTTTAAAAATTAGGCATGTACAGGATTTAAAATTTGATATTATTGTATCCAATCCGCCCTACATACGCGAGCAAGAGAAAACGTTTATGAAACCTAATGTTTTAAATAACGAACCACATTTAGCGTTATTTGTACAAGATGAAAATCCTTTAATTTTTTATGAAGCCATAACCCACTTTGCAGTATCAAATTTGATAGAACAGGGCATGTTGTATTTTGAAATCAATGAATATTTAGGGAAGAATATGATTGAATTGCTAAATGATAATAATTTTAGAGATATAGAATTAAAACAAGATATCTTCAAAAAAGATAGAATGATAAAAGGGATAAAACGCTAATGCATATTATAGAAAAAAAAATACAAAACCTTCGAGACGAATTAAGAGCGCACAATTATAATTATTATGTACTTGATAATGCGACCATTTCAGATTATGATTTTGATGTTAAATTGAAAACACTTCAAGAATTAGAAGCTAAACATCCTGAGTTTTTTGATGCTAATTCGCCAACGCAACGCGTAGGAGGGACTATAACCAAGAATTTTGAAACTACTGTGCATGAGCATCGTATGTATTCTTTAGATAATTCCTATTCGAAAGACGATTTAGAAGATTGGGAAATGCGTATTAAAAAATTAGTCGATGGCGATATTCAATATACCTGTGAGTTAAAATACGATGGCGCATCAATAAGTTTAACCTACGAATATGGTAACTTAATAAAAGCAGTTACCCGAGGAGATGGGTTTCAAGGCGATAATGTAACCGCAAATATAAAAACCATTAAATCGGTACCCTTGCAATTAAAAGGCGATTATCCACCTAAATTTGATATCCGAGGTGAAATTGTTTTGCCGTTTGAAGGATTTAATAAAATGAATGAAGAACGCATTGAAATTGGAGAAGAACCTTATAGAAACCCAAGAAATACAGCGTCAGGAAGTTTAAAATTACAAGATAGTGCAGAGGTGGCTAAACGTCCTTTGGAGTGTTTACTTTATAACTTAACAGGTACTAATTTAGGTGTTAAAACACAATTTGAAAGTCTAGACAAAGCAAGACAATGGGGTTTTAAAGTGCCTGAGGCAGCTAAATTAGCACATTCTATAGATGAAGTTTTAGGATTTATTGAATATTGGGATGTGCATCGTCATAATTTACCATACGAGACTGACGGTGTCGTTGTTAAAGTAAATAATTTACAACAACAAGAAGAGTTAGGGTATACTGCTAAAGCGCCCCGATGGGCTATGGCTTATAAATTTAAAGCGGAGCAAGTTTCAACAAAACTAAATAGTATTACATACCAAGTAGGGCGCACTGGAGCTATAACACCTGTGGCGAATTTAGAACCTGTAGAATTAGCAGGAACTACTGTAAAAAGAGCTTCTTTACACAATGCCGACCAAATAAAGAAACTAGATATACGCGTAGGAGACGAAGTGTATGTTGAAAAAGGAGGTGAAATTATTCCAAAAATTCTTGGAGTAGATTTAAGTAAGCGTCCAGCAAATTCTGAACCTACAATTTATCTAACTCAATGTCCTGAATGTGAAACAGAACTAGTTAGACAAGAAGGTGAAGCACAACACTATTGCCCTAATTATAATGGTTGTAAACCTCAAATTATTGGTAGAATTCAGCATTTTATTTCTAGAAAAGCTATGGATATTGATGGATTAGGAGGAGAAACTGTAGCGCTGTTAGTAAATGAAGGCTTAATTACAAATTATTCAGATTTATATGAATTAACTAAAGCGCAAATCATTCCATTGGAACGTATGGCTGAAAAAAGTGCGGATAACTTGATTCAAGGTATTGAGCAGTCCAAAAATATTCCTTTTGAGCGTGTTATGTTTGCATTAGGAATTCGATATGTAGGAGAAACTGTTGCAAAAAAACTAGTTAAACATTACAAAAATATTGATGCGATAATTGCTGCATCACAAGAAGAATTGATTAATGTAGATGAAATCGGAATTAAAATAGCAGAAAGTGTGACTGCTTTTTTTGCTTCAGAAGAAAATATAGATACAATTAATAGATTGAAAGGTTTTGGTGTTCAGTTAGAAATGTCTGCCGAAGCACTCAGTGGGCAAACAGAATTGCTTAAAGGCGATATTGTTGTTGTTTCTGGAGTTTTTCATTCAGTTTCGAGAACTGAGCTTAAAAAAATTATTGAAGATAACGGAGGAAAGGTGAGTAGTTCTATTTCTTCAAAAACAAGCTATATAGTTGCAGGTGATAATATGGGGCCAAGTAAAAAAGAAAAGGCTGACAAACTTAGTATACCACTGATTTCAGAGAATGAATTCTTACAAAAAGTAGATTAATTTCAGTTTTTTATCGATTAAATGTAAGTTTTTAACGTTTAATTGTAAAATTTGTATATATTTGTACTTCAATAATAAATTACTAATATGTACAAGTCGAAAGTCTTGGTCGGATTTGTTTTAGTATGCTACGTTTTATTTGCTATTTTTGAATTTAGCGGTAATGAAACGTTGGCATATTATTTTCATTCTTTTATTGTGCCACTAATAACAGTTATTTATATATTTTTTGTTAAAAGGAAAAGCAAATTATTTTTATTGTTTTTGATATTCTATTCTTTATCTGATGTTTTGGGAGTAGTGCTTGATAATTTGTCTTATAATGACCCACAACAGCTTTACGATTTTCAATATTATTTTGGTAATGCATTATATATATTTGCGTATATATTTTTAATAATCAAAATTGGAAAATCACTTGATTTTAAATATGTTATTAAAAATTTCAAATTGCATTTTTTAGTTTTAACAATTTTAAATGCTTATTTATTATATGTTTTGCATGCTATAATTAACCCGAATCTGGTATTTGAAAGTGATTATTATTTAGAACTGGTTTATAATATAGTATTGCTTATATTATTATCTATGGCTTTGTTAAATTATTTTTATAATGATAATATCAAGTCGCTTTACTTGTTCTTAGGGGCTTTATGTATTGTGTTTTCTGAGGTATTAGATGTAGCATATATTTATATAACTCAAAGATGTATTTTAAACTTTTTAGCTACAACTTTAGCTCTTGGTGCCTTTTATTTCTTTTATCAACAATCAAAATTATTAAATGTTGTTAATAAAGAAAAAGAGTATTTTATTACAGAATAATGGTTATGTTTTATTTAAAAATGGAATGTCTTTTTTATGTAAAATAAGAATCACTACAGTTAGTGTAAATGTTAACAAAGCTGTAATAAAAAGTAAACCTCCATCATTTTTCACTTCAATTCCTAATTGTGTTAAGTGCATCATGATTGCTCCACCTATAACACCTAAAGTTAAAATAGCTCCCATCCAAACCGTTTTTGGGATAAGTAAAAGTATTCCAGCAATACCCTCTAAAATGCCAATAGCTATTCTTCCTATGGGTTCTAAGCCAATGGTTTCAAATATGTAAACACTATCGGGGTGTGCAGAAAATTTGAATCGTAAGGTCTGAATTAAAATAATGGCTACAATGAGCCGTAAAGTTAGAGGGGTATATTTTTTCATGTTAGGATTGTTTAGTTAAAAACTTAGACGTTATAACCTGAATTTCTTAACAATTCTTTTAAGTGTCTAAACAAAAATAGATGTTCCGTTTGCAGATTTGTTCTTGTTTGAATCAAAATAAAAATCGATTCTACCTAAATTAATACCATAGCATCCAACTTGATTAACTAGCATATTTTTGTCATCAATATTCTTAACTACGGTTGGTTTTGGAAGAAACGTATGGGTATGTCCTCCAATTATTAAATCGATGTCTTTAGTTGCTTTAGCCAAAGATAAATCGCTAATTTTATTTAATTCATTTTTGTAATGATAGCCTAAATGAGATAAACAAATTACTAAATCACAAGCTTCTTCTGTTTTTAAAACACGAACCATGTCTTGACTGATTTCAATAGGGTCTAAATATTTGGTTTCTTTAAACATGGCGGAGTCAACCAGTCCATCAAGCTCAATTCCTAAGCCAAAAACACCTATTTTAACACCAGCTATTCTAAACACTTTATAGGGTTTTGTGTGCGTATCTAAAACGGTATTTGAAAAATCATAATTAGCAGTTATAAATTGAAATTCTGCATGCGGAAGTTGTGCGTACAGACCATCAATGCCATTATCAAAATCATGGTTACCAATAGTTGCCGCATCATACTTTAATTTACTCATTAATTTAAACTCTAACTCACCACCATAGTAATTAAAATAGGGGGTTCCTTGGAAAATATCACCAGCATCTAATAATAGTGTATTTGGGGTTTCTTTTCTAATAGATTCAATTAAACTGGCGCGTCTTGAAACACCTCCTTGGTTGGGGTGTTTTTCGTTTTCTGGACCAAAAGCATCAATATGGCTATGTACATCATTTGTATGGAGAATGGTGATTTTAGTGAATTTTGAAGCGCTTTCAAAAGATTGTAACCCTAAACCTCCTAAGCTAACTAGAGCAGCTCCTGCAGTTGTTTGTTGAATAAAATCTCTACGCTTCATAATTTATTTTATTTGAATAAATCTGTTATCAATAACAGGTTTTATGGTGTCCATTTTATTGAATTTATCTATTAAAATAGTTCTGATTTTATAATTTAAATAATAAGCACTATCGTTTGGTTTAAAAAAACGCATATTGTCGCCACCGTTATAAAGATAATCGTTAGTGGCCACGAAATAAGTTTTACTATTTTTAATGTCTTCTCCTTTTATTTTTGCCTCAACAACCTCAAAATCTTTGTTTAAAATTAAATTTAATTTAGAGATTGGATGTGCTGTTTTCATTTTGCGTAAATAATCAATTAAGCTATTCATTTGAGTGCCTTTTAGCGCTATAATAACAACACTATTTTCAAATGGGATTAATTCAAAGGCTGTTTTTTTTGATATATTTCCTTTGTTTAAAGTCGATCTTATACCACCATGGTTTAGCAGTACCATATCAATGTCTTTTCCTGTTCTACTTTTAAATATTGGATTTGCTTCACTATAGACAGCATCTGCAATAAAATTGCCAATTGCGGTATTAAACTTGCCATCATTTTTTGAATAGGTTGCATATGAAAAGGCTAAAACACTGTCTAAATCTTTTTTAATATGATTCCTGTAGGGTTTAATAAAGGCTTCAATTTCAGAATTAACAGTAAGAGCATCAGTAATTTCAATTTGTACGCCTTCAATTTTTGAGAGTTGGAGTTTTTCTTCTTTACAATTTAGAAAAACAAAAAAATATAACAAAAAAAAGAAATGTGTAAACCTCATCTATAAAGCTAATTTTTGAATGTACTTTTGCTACCTTTGCGCAAAGTATAAAGATAAATGATTTTGCAGGGTTTAAGAGAAAAATCTAATAAAAAGTACTTAAACAAATTGTTAGCAGAACGCACAGTAAATGTTAATAATAACAGAGTTATAAGTTTAGGTGTTATCTTGAATATTGATGAAATTGATGATTTTGAAGCGTTTAGGAAACTTGCTGAATATATTAAGGTAAGGCCAAATAAATTAAAAATTATAGCGTATTCTCCAAGTAAAAAAAACGATTTAAATTCATGGGATGAATGTTATAATCCAAAAGATTTCGGTTGGAAAGGCATTATTAAAAACATTGAATTACAATCTTTTATAGATACTGAATTTGACGTATTAATCAGCTATTATGAAAAAGAAATTTTGGAGTTAAAATTGATTACAGCCCAATCTAAATCTAAATTTAAAATTGGAATTTTACAATCTGATGAGCGTTTAAATGATTTAATTATCAAAACTAATTTGAAACAATTTAACCTTTTTAAGGAGGAAGTTTTTAAATATCTAAACATTTTTAAAAAAATTAAGTAATAATGAATAGTAAGTTTGTAGGAACTGGAGTAGCTTTGGTTACACCATTTAATTCTGATTTGAGTATAGACCATAATGCATTAACTAACATTGTAAATTATAATGTTGAAAATGGTACAGATTACCTCGTTATTTGTGGAACAACAGGGGAGAGCGTAACACTTACTAAGCAAGAAAAAAAGGAAGTAATTGATACTATTTCTAGGGCTAATAATGGCAGATTACCATTAGTTCTAGGTATTGGTGGAAACAATACTATGGCTGTTATAGAAGAAATAAAAACTACCGATTTAAGTGGTATTGATGCCATTTTATCAGTTTCGCCATATTACAGTAAGCCAACTCAAGAAGGTATTTATCAGCATTTTAAGGCTATATCTGAAGCTTCGCCGATAGATATCATACTATATAATGTCCCTGGGCGTACTTCAAAAAATGTTGAGGCTGATACAACTTTAAGGTTAGCTAAAGATTTTGACAACATAGTAGCTATTAAAGAAGCTGGAAATAATATGGCTCAATATTTAGAGCTAATAAAAAATAAACCAGAAGATTTTTTAATACTATCTGGTGATGATGATTTAGCTCTAGCGGTTACCCTAGCTGGGGGATCGGGTGTTATTTCTGTGATTGGGCAAGCGTTTCCAAAAGAATTTTCTAATATGATTCGATTAGGGTTAAAGGGCGACGATAAGGCAGCTTACAAACTCCATAATAGACTTATAGATATTATAGGTTATATTTTTGAAGAAAATAATCCAGCAGGAATTAAAGCTGTTTTTGAAGCTTTAAATTTATGTCAAGATACGGTTAGATTACCTTTAGTTACAGCATCAATTAACTTAAAAGCAAAAATTACAGATTTTGTAAATGCCTTTTAGTTTGTTAAATATTACTTAAACCTTTTAATTGCTAGCATTATGCTACTATTTTAGCCTTAAAATAATATTTTTAAAATCCATATTAATAGCGTATTTTTGCGTGCTGTATTAAAAAATCTATGACTAAATTTTTTTACATACTAATTGCTTTTACTTTTTTAAGTAGTTGTAACGAATATCAAAAGGCTTTAAAGGCTGAAGGAGAAGATGCTATAGCTAAAAAATTTAAAATTGGAGAAGCCTTATACAACGAGGGTAAATTTGCTAAGGCTAATAAGCTTTTTGCTCAAATTGTTCCTAATTACAGAGGTAAACCACAAGCTGAAAAATTAATGTATTTATATTCAAATACATTTTACCAAATGCATGATTATTATGTAGCTGGTTATCAATTTGAGCGTTTTGCATCAAGCTATCCAAAGAGTGAGAAGTTAGAAGAAGCCTCATTTATTAGTGCAAAAAGTTATTACCAACTCTCTCCCGTATTTAGTAAAGACCAAACAGAAACAAAAGATGCTATTGAAAAACTTCAAGAATTTATTAATTTGTTTCCAGAATCAGAATATGTTTCGGAAGCAAATACATTAATTCAAGAACTAGATTTTAAGCTTGAAAAAAAGGCTTATGGAATAGCTAAACAATATAACCTAATATCAGATTATCCTGCCTCAGTAAGATCTTTTGATAATTTTATATTTGATTTCCCTGGCTCTAAATTGCGTGAAGACGCCTTGTTTTATAGATTAGATTCTGCATATAAATTAGCAATTAGAAGTGTAGAATATAAGAATACACTTCAAAACGGAATGGTATACTTAAAAAAAGAACGGTTAGAGACTGCAAAAGAATATTCTGAGGCATTCAAAAAGAGTTATGCCAATTCAAAATATATGGAAGATGTTAATGAAATGGCATCAGCTATAAACAATCAACTAAAAAGTTACAGCACAAAAAGTTAAATTATAATAAGAATGGATTTAAAAAAAACTAATGCTCCTGTTAATACGGTAACGTATGATAGAAATCAAATAGATGAGCCAACAGAGAATATCTATGAGTCAATTTCAATCATTTCAAGACGTGCAGATCAAATTAACACAGAGATTAAAAAAGAACTTATTGATAAGTTAGAAGAATTTGCTACTTACAATGATAGTCTAGAAGAAATTTTTGAAAATAAAGAGCAAATTGAGGTCTCAAAATTTTATGAAAAATTACCAAAACCTCATGCTTTAGCTGTTCAAGAATGGTTAACAGATAAAATTTATTTTAGAAATACAGACGAGGATTCTCAAGAATAATTTCTAAATTTAAACACCATTAAATAAACTCCAATGCCTTTTTTTAAATGGTATTGGAGTTTGTTTGGTTATTAAACAAAGGTTTTTATGAGTATACTAAACGGAAAAAATATTCTATTAGGCGTAACAGGTGGCATTGCTGCTTATAAAACAGCTTCGTTAGTTAGGTTATTTATAAAATCTGGAGCTCAAGTAAAAGTTGTTATGACGCCTTCTGCTAAAGATTTTGTAACTCCTTTAACATTATCAACGCTATCTAAGCATCCTGTGTATTCTTCTTTTACAAATGAAGAAGATGATAATGCCGTTTGGAATAATCATGTAGATTTAGGATTATGGGCAGATTTATTTGTAGTAGCACCAGCAACAGCTAATACCTTATCTAAAATGGCAAATGGTGTTTGCGATAACTTATTATTAGCTACTTATTTATCTGCTAAATGTCCTATTTATTTTGCGCCGACAATGGATTTGGATATGTATAAGCATCCTTCTACACTGCGTTCTTTTGAGAGACTGAATAACTTTGGTAATATTATGATTCCGGCTACTAGTGGAGAATTAGCAAGCGGTTTAGTAGGTGAGGGTAGAATGGCTGAACCTGAGGCTATATTAGCTTTTATACAACAAGATGTTTTAGGTAAACTTCCGCTGCGTGGAAAAAAAGTATTAATTACTGCGGGTCCCACTTACGAAGCTATTGATCCTGTTCGTTTTATTGGTAACCACTCTAGTGGTAAAATGGGATTTGAAATTGCTAAAGTAGCTGCTAATTTAGGGGCTCAGGTTATTTTAGTTACTGGTCCAACACATCAAAAAGTATCTCATGCTCTAATAAATGTTAAACCTGTTGTAAATGCTCAAAGCATGTATGATGAAGTATATAAACATTTTGAAACATCAAACATTGCTATTTTATCTGCGGCAGTGTCAGATTATAAACCAAAAGAAGTCGCGTCTCAGAAAATAAAAAAGAAGTCAGATACGTTAACTTTGGAGTTAGAGAAAACAAAAGATATTTTAGCGTCGTTAGGAGCTATTAAAAAGCAACAATATCTTGTTGGGTTTGCATTAGAAACTAATAATGAATTAGAAAATGCAAAAGGAAAATTAAAAAGAAAGAATTTAAATTTAATTGTCTTAAATTCGTTAAATGATAAAGGAGCAGGCTTTAAAACCGATACGAATAAAGTAACTTTTATTGATAATAAAGAACATATTACGGAATTTCAATTAAAATCGAAAACAGAAGTAGCTAAAGATTTATTAAACAAAATTATAAAAGAAATTGATGCGTAATCTTATAGTTGTATTAATAATTTGCCTAGGATTAAAGGGGTATTCACAAGAGCTGAATTGCAATGTTGTTGTAAATGCAGAACAAACGGGTAATGAAAATTTTCCTATATTCAAAACCCTTGAAAAACAGCTTACAGAGTTTATTAATAATACAAAATGGACTAAAAAAACGTTTAAAGATCAAGAGCGTATTAATTGTAATATGTTTATAAATATTATTAATTATAGTGGTGAAAATTTTCAAGCTACTTTACAAGTTCAGTCTTCTCGACCAATTTACGGTTCTTCTTTAAGTTCACCTATTTACAATTTCAACGATAAAGATTTCAATTTTAAATATCTTGAATTTCAGAATTTAATTTACAATGCCACACAATTTGAATCTAATTTAATTTCTGTTTTAGCATTTCATATAAATATGATTTTGGGCATTGATGCGGATTCTTTTGAAGCCAAAGGTGGCGATGAATATTATAAGCAAGCTCAAATAATTACTAATTATTCGCAGCAAGGAAATTTTAAAGGCTGGAAGTTAGAAGACGGATTGCAAAGTAAATTCACACTTATCGACAATGTGTTGTCGCCTACCTTTAAGGAATACAGAACTGTGCTATACAGCTACCACAGAAGTGGTTTGGATATTATGAGTAAAGATGTTAAAGCTGGTAAGGAAGAAATTGCAACTTCATTAATTACATTACAAGCCATGAATAGCCGTAGACCAAACTCTTTTTTACTTCGAACGTTTTTTGATGCTAAGGCTGAAGAAATTGAACAAATTTTTACAGATGGTCCAAATGTAAACATAGCTAGTTTAAAAGAAACATTACGAAGAATTGCACCCATGCATAATAGCAAATGGCAAAATATTAAGTTTTAAGTGGGTTGTTTTGCGGTTGCAGAAAATACATGTAGCATATTTTATTATGAAAATTATTTAAAGACATGTTAACTTCACTATCTATAAAAAACTACGCCTTAATTGATAATCTTCACGTCAATTTTAATAACGGACTTTCCATAATAACAGGAGAGACCGGTGCTGGTAAATCTATTTTATTAGGTGGTTTATCCTTAATTTTAGGGAAGCGTGCTGATTTGAGTAGCCTAAAAGACAACTCGAAAAAATGCATTATTGAAGCAATTTTTGATATTTCAAATTATAATTTAAAATCACTTTTTGATGCTGAAGATTTTGATTTTGAAACGCAAACTATTATAAGAAGAGAAATCTTGCCTTCTGGAAAGTCTAGAGCTTTTGTAAACGATTCGCCTGTTAATTTAACAAGTTTGCAATTACTTGGAGAGCGTTTAATAGATATCCATTCGCAACACCAAACCTTGCAACTTACTAGTAACGCTTTTCAATTTCAGGTCATTGATGCTTTGGCGAAAAATGAAGATTTACTTCAAAATTATAAAGTAGAATTAAAGGCTTATAAAACGCTTCAAAAAGACTATAAAGAACTTATAACTTTTCAAGCAGAAGCCATTAAGGAGCATGATTATAACGCTTTTTTATTAAACGAATTAGTAGAAGCTAATTTAGTAGAAGGTGAGGTTGAAACTTTAGAAGAAGAATACGAAACCCTTAATAATATTGAAGGTATTCAAGAAAAACTTGCTGAAGCTTATCAGCTTTTAAGTGATGAACAAATGGGTGTTATAACGTCGCTTACCTTATTAAAAAATACGTTACAAAAGCTATCTGGTATGTCTTCAAAGTACCAAGAATTATTCAATAGAGCTCATAGTAGCTTGATAGATATGGATGATTTATTTAGTGAAGTTGATCAATTACAAGATGGCTTAGATGCCGATCCAAAGAGGTTAGAAGTTGTAGATGCTAAGTTAAAAACGATTCATAGTTTGATGCAAAAACATGTAGCAGCTAATGTTTCAGAATTAATTACAATTAAAAATCAACTTGAAGACAAAGTTTTAGTTACCGAAAATTTAGACGAAACGATTAAAAAGAAACTAATAGAAATTGATTCAAAAAAAAGTGAATTAAATGTTATTTCTAAGACCATTCATAAAAATCGTTCTGAAGTTATTCCAGAGTTAAAAAAACAATTAGAAACTATTTTAGTAGATTTAGGAATGCCAAATGCGCAGTTTGAAATAAGCGTTTTAGAAAGTGATATGTTTTATGCTAACGGAAAAGATGATTTATCATTCCTGTTTTCAGCAAATAAAGGTGGAAGTTTTAATGAGTTGAAAAAAGCTGCATCAGGAGGTGAGCTTTCTCGAATTATGTTAGCTATAAAATCTGTTTTAACAAAATATATTCAATTACCAACTATTATGTTTGATGAGATTGATACTGGTGTTTCTGGAGAAATTTCGAATAAAATGGGCGATATTATGTTGCAAATGAGTAAAACCATGCAAGTATTTTCTATTACACACCTACCACAAATTGCAGCTAAAGGGCATTCACATTTTAAAGTTTTTAAAGAAGATGTTAATGAGATAACTCAAACCAATTTGATTAAATTAAATCATGATGATCGTATTGTAGAGATTGCTCAAATGCTTGGAGGTTCAGAAATGTCTTCATCAGCTATTGCGCATGCTAAAGAATTATTAAATTAACTTAATGTCCTATCCAAGACTTTAGGCGAATAAAATCAGAATTTTAATTATTATATTTGCACCCTAATCAACAAATAAGAATAAATAACTAACTAATATGTATAACTTACTAAAAGGAAAAAAAGGAATCATTTTCGGAGCATTAGATTCAAATTCAATTGCTTGGAAAACTGCTGAACGTGTGCATGAAGAAGGCGGACAATTTGTACTTACTAACGCGCCAGTAGCGATGAGAATGGGGCAAATTAATGAGTTAGCAGAAAAAACAGGTTCTCAAATTATTCCTGCTGATGCCACTTCTCTTGAAGATTTACAGAATTTAATTGATAAATCTCAAGAAATTCTTGGAGGAAAAATTGATTTTGTATTGCATTCCATTGGTATGTCTATAAATGTTAGAAAAGGAAAACATTATACAGATCAAAATTATGAATGGACTCAAAAAGGAACTGATGTTTCTGCTATGTCTTTTCATAAATTAATGCAGACTTTGTATAAATCTGATGCTATGAATGAGTGGGGAAGTATCGTCGCTTTAACCTATATGGCCGCACAACGTGTTTTTCCAGATTATAATGATATGGCTGATAATAAAGCCTATTTAGAAAGTATTGCACGTAGTTTTGGGTATTTCTTTGGTAGAGATAAAAAAGTTCGTGTAAATACCATTTCACAATCACCAACACCAACAACAGCAGGTAGTGGCGTTAAAGGTTTTGATGGTTTTATTGCTTACGCAGAAAAAATGTCGCCACTTGGTAATGCTACTGCTCTAGATTGTGCAAATTACACAGTGTCTTTATTTAGTGATTTAACAAAACGCGTAACATTACAAAACTTATTTCATGATGGCGGTTTTAGCAACATGGGTGTAAGTGATGCAGTAATGAGTACGTTTGTAGGAGAAGAATAGAACAACAATTTATATAATGTAAAGCGCCATCTTGAAAAGGGTGGCTTTTTTTATGGCGAGTTTTAAAAAAACCGCGCTATCCGTTACTAGTTTTGGCTCGATGCGCGCCTCGCCAAAAGCTAACCACTACTATCACTCTCGCAGGTGTCCGCAAATTACCTGTCCAATCGAAAAGCACTTGCTAGTTTGCTAATAAATGTAACAAGATTAATTACATTTGTAGTATGCAATTACAGTATTCATTTATAATTCCAGTCTATAATCGACCAAATGAAATTCAAGAACTTTTACAAAGTTTTGAAGCATTAGATGGTAATATCGACTATGAAATTGTAATAATTGAAGATGGTTCAACCAAAACATCAAAAGATGTAGTTGATGCGTTTAATAGCAAATTGAATATCTCTTATTTCTTCAAAGAAAATTCTGGACCAGGCGATTCAAGAAATTTTGGAATGCAACAGGCCAAAGGAAACTATTTTATCATTTTAGATTCTGATTGTATCCTTCCTGCATCCTATTTAATTGAAGTAGATAAAAGTTTAAAAACAGATTATGTAGATTGTTTTGGAGGTCCAGATGCGGCTCACCAGTCGTTTTCAAACCTTCAAAAAGCGATTAATTTCTCGATGACTTCTTTTATAACTACAGGAGGTATTAGAGGAAATAAAAAAAGTGTTGGTAAATTTCAGCCTAGAAGTTTCAATATGGGGCTTTCAAAAAAAGCATTTGAAGATTCAAAGGGATTTGGCTGTATCCATCCTGGTGAAGACCCAGACTTGTCAATCAGGTTATGGAAATTAGGCTATAAAACAAAACTAATTCCAGAAGCTTTTGTATATCATAAACGACGTATTTCTTGGGCTAATTTCTATAAACAAGTTAATAAGTTCGGAATGGTTCGTCCAATTTTAAATAAGTGGCACCCATCAACAAAAAAAATAACGTATTGGTTTCCAACCTTATTTTGTTTAGGTTTAATAATAGCTATTTTTCTATTTGTTTTTGGATTTAAATGGCTATTGATTTGTTATGGACTTTATTTTATAATTGCACTTTTTTTAGCATTATTTAGCACTAAAAATATTATGGCATCAATATTAGTAATACCCGCTATTTTGATTCAGTTTTTAGGTTATGGTTTCGGGTTTTTAAATTCTACTTTTGCGGTTTCTATATTGAATAAAAATCCAGAAACGCACTTCCCTAAATTATTCTTTAATCTGAAGTAATGAGAAAATTAAAAGCAGATATTATAGCATCATTTAAGAATAAAAGAATTAATGTATTCATTTTGTTTTTACTCTCTGCTTTTGTTATTTTAATATTTACTAAGCTTTCAAAATACTACACAAATACTTTGCCTTTTGAGATTGAAAAACTAAATGTGCCTCAAGAAAATGTTATATTAAATGATTCTGTAAAATTAAATATAACATTAAAAACCCATGGTTTTAATTGGTTGAAGTACTACATGTCTAAGCCAAAAATTAAAATAGATTTTAGTAAAGATGTTTATAAAAAAGAGGGCGTTTTTGTTTGGAATAAATCAAAATCCTATTTAAATAACACGCAATTTGAAAAACAGGTTGAGCTTTTAAGTATATCACCAGATCCAGTAACGTTTAGATATGGTGTAAATATGGTAAAAAAAGTACCGGTTGTATTGAATACAAAACTTAGTTTTAGTCCTGGTTTTGATATGTCTAATGATGTGTTTTCAGAACCAGATTCTATTATTGTTGTAGGTCCAAATATACTAGTTTCTCAAATTACTGCTCTTGAAGCTGAACCCATTATTTTAAATGATATAAGAGCAAATATATCAGAAACAGTAAAATTAAAATTACCAAAAAATGCTTCAGATTTAAAATTTTCTTCAAAACAAATTATATTAAAAGGACAAGTAGAAAAGTTTACTGAGGGCACTCTTAAAGTTCCTGTTTTTATAATAAACGCTCCAAAAAACACAAAACTAAAATACTTTCCAAAAGTTGTAAGTGTTTCGTATTATGTAAGTTTAACAAACTTCAATACGATTTCAGTCAAAGATTTTAAGGTGGTTTGTGATTTTAACAAAATTAATGAGAGTCAGTCATTTTTTGTGCCAGAGCTTATTAAATCCCCAGAAGCTGTAAAAAACGCAAAAATAAAGCAGCAACGCATTGAATTTATATTAACAAAATGATTATTGTAGGACTTACAGGAGGTATAGGAAGTGGTAAGACAACTGTAGCAAAGCAGTTTTCTGAATTAGGTATTCCTGTTTATATAGCTGATGAGGAAGCAAAAAAATTGATGCGAAGATCAAAAATCATTAAAAGAAAACTCATCAAATTATTTGGAAAAGAAGCTTATGTTAATGGTGAGTTAAACAAACCATTCTTAGCTAATCTTATCTTTAATGATAAAAGTTATTTGCAAAAAATGAATGCCATAGTACACCCTAAAGTAGCTAGGCATTTTGAAAAATGGGTGCTTAAACAACAAGCCCCTTACGTTATTAAAGAAGTTGCTATACTATTTGAAAATGGAGGGCAAAAAGCATGCGATTTTGTAATTACAGTAACAGCTCCAATAGAAACAAAAATAAAACGTTTACTTAAACGTGATCATACTTCAAAAGAAAAAATTGAAGCCATTATGAAAAATCAATGGACAGATGAAGAAAAAGTCAAGCATTCTCATTTCGTAATTGAAAATATACAACTTGAAAATACGAAACAACAAGTCTTAAAAATTCATGAGAAACTTCTTAATAAAACGTAGTATCTTAAATTTTAACATTTGTGTTAATGTAAGGTTAAAACATAAGATTGCTAAATGTTAAAATGTTAATTTTGAATAATGGGCAAAAAGTTATTTATTCTGTTAATAATACTCATGAGCTTGTCTCTAGTTGGTATTATTGCAATTCAAGCTTATTATATTAATGATTCGGTAAATAACGAAAAGGAACGTTTTAAATTTAATGTTGTAAAAGCATTAAATTATGTGTCTAATACCATTGAAGAAAACGAATCTGAAAAATATTTTTCTAAGTTTATTAATTTAGATAGTGATAAAAAATCAGATGAAGATGCTGTTTCTCAATTACTGATTTACCAAAAAAATAACAGCACAAAAGAAACGCTCATATATAGAAGTAATGTTTTAGAAGAAAACTATAAACTATCTTCTTCGCTCTTTGACATTGGTTTAGACAGCCTTGATATTAAAAATATTACAGCACAATCAACAGCTGAAATATATAATAACTCAGGAACAGACAATAAGGATATTAAAAGTCCTATTTCTAAGATTATTAGAAGCGGTACCATTGATGAAGCACAACGTTTAAGTTTTGATAAGAGTTTTAAAGAAATCTCTAAAAGAACACCAATTCATAAACGTGTCTCTGAAGCAGAGATTAAAAAATTATTAGTACAAAAACTCAGAAAAGATGGTATTGATATTGATTTCGATTTTGCAATTTACAGTAACGATTTAGCAACTAAAGTAAGTAGTGATAACTTTGAATATGATCCAAAATCCAACTTTAAAGTTCCTATATTTTATGATGAAAACAATCAAACACCATATAGGCTCTTAGTAAACTTTCCAGACGATAGAAAGTTTATTTTATCTGGAATTATAGGTATGATATTATTATCAATAATTTTTACATCTATTATCATATTAGCGTATTCAAGTGCTTTGTTTCAGTTGGTAAAGCAGCGTAAAATTTCAGAAATAAAAACAGATTTCATCAATAATATGACGCATGAGTTTAAAACACCAATTGCAACTATAAATCTAGCTTTAGATGCTATTCGGAATCCAAAAGTGATTGATGATAAAGAGAAGGTGTTGCGATACCTTAGAATGATAAAGGAAGAAAATAAACGTATGCATTCGCAAGTTGAAAATGTATTGAGAATATCTAAACTAGAAAAGAATGAGTTAAATATTAGTAAGGATAGAGTCGATTTACACGACTTACTAGAAGATGCATTAACGCATGTTGAGTTAATAGTTGAAGA
Source organism: Algibacter sp. (assembly GCF_029245835.1). Taxonomy (GTDB): domain Bacteria; phylum Bacteroidota; class Bacteroidia; order Flavobacteriales; family Flavobacteriaceae; genus Algibacter_B. The sequence continues at coordinate 31,123 of NZ_JAQWOO010000080.1, forward strand.
CAGACAAGGCTCTATGAAAACGTTTTTTAAAGCAGATAAAACCTCGGTTTTAGCAAACGAAACGCACTTTACCAATGTAGTAGTAAATATTCTGGATAATGCTATTAAATATTCTCCAGAAGCACCAAAAATTGAAGTATATACTGAAAATGTAGGTACTAATATTATATTAAAAATTAAAGATTATGGTAGCGGTATGAGTAAAGCAGCTGCCAAAAGAGTGTTCGAAAAGTTTTATAGAGAACACACAGGAAATATTCATAACGTAAAAGGCCATGGTTTAGGTTTGGCTTACGTTAAGAGAATTGTAGAAGACCATCAAGGTCATGTATCAGTAGAATCAGAAAAAGACAAAGGAAGCACTTTTATAATAAAGCTTCCACTAATATCATAAACTATGGAAGAACATAAAAAAAGAATATTATTAGTAGAAGACGATCCAAATTTCGGAACCGTTCTTAAAGATTATTTAATGATGAATGATTACGAAGTTACACATGCCAAAAATGGGATGGAAGGCTTTGAGAAATTCAAGAAAGACGATTTCGATTTATGTATTCTAGATGTTATGATGCCTTATAAAGATGGCTTTACTTTGGCAAAAGAAATCAGAGAAAAAAACACCGATGTTCCCATTATATTTCTAACTGCTAAAACGATGAAAGAAGACGTTTTAAGAGGGTATAAAGTAGGGGCAGACGATTACCTAAATAAACCTTTTGATAGCGAGGTGCTTTTAATGAAAATCAAAGCCATTATCCAAAGAAAGGCGACTGAAACCATTTCAGATAGTAAGCAATTCGAGTTTAAAATCGGTCGTTTCGATTTAAACTCAAAACTACGTTTTCTAAAGTTCGATGGACAAGATCCAGTAAAATTATCGCCAAAAGAAAATGAGTTATTGCGTTTATTAGCATTGCATGAAAACGATTTAATGCCACGAGAATTGGCATTAACCAAAATATGGCGCGACGATAACTATTTTACATCACGAAGTATGGATGTATACATCGCGAAACTACGTAAGTATATGAAATTAGACGATAAAGTAGAAATACTTAACATCCACGGTGAAGGTTTCAGATTGGTAGTAAACAGTTAGAAAATCTAATTTTATGATATTTAAAATCCAGCTTCGTGCTGGATTTTTTTATGTCACCAATATCAAAGACGTTTCATCAACCAATCCTTAAACTCATAGAAATTTTGAGGCGCAACACCATGTCCCACAGGAAACTCTGAATACTTGAACTTAATGTTTAGTCCGTCCAAAAAAGGTGGTGTAAGTCTCGCCCAATTAATAGGAATCACTTGGTCTGCGCTTCCGTGAGAGCAGTAAAAATCTAAACTAGAATAATCTCTAGTTTCAAAACCTTCAGGGTAAATATCTTTATTAATATAACCACTAAGCGCAACAATGTTTTTTACTTTTTCAGGATAGGTAAGTGCCACGGCATAACTTAAAATAGACCCTTGACTAAAACCTAAAAGCGACACATTGTTTTTGTTAACAGGGTAGGCGGCAACGGCTTCGTCAATAAATTTGGCAATTAAATCCCGAGATGCTTTTGCTTGTTCATTATCGCTCCACTTGCCTTTATCAGCATCAAAATTTATAGCGTACCAAGCATTTCCATAAGGTTGCATAGGGTATGGTGCTTTTAATGAAATGATAAAAAGTTCTTCTGGTAATTCAGAAGCAAAAGAAAATAAATCGTTTTCATCGCTACCATAACCATGCAACATAATGAGTAGCGGTGCATTTTCGGTTAAACTAGATTTACGAATAATATGTTGCAAAGAGAGGTTAGTATTTACCATTTATGAACCAAGGTTTGAAAATATTTTTTGGTAGAAGCTACCCACTAATGGAACTGCTTGTGTTTTTCTTCCAATAGCATTTGTAAAACCATAAATGAAAAGAACAGCAAAAAACAGATAAAATGCCGAAGTAATTAACCAGCTATTAAAGCTCCCAATGATATAGCCTAAAGCAAAAAAAGTAAGCCATAAACCTAGAGATTGTCTAATATGAAAACTAGCAAACGGACTCATTTTACCGTCTTCATTATTTAAGTAATAGGCTATAATAACCCCAAATATGGTTATATAACTTATAATGGCGTTTTGGCGGCCCTTATCTATATCTTGTTCTGTCATGATTAAGAATTTAAAACGGCTTGGTTGTTTGCAATAATACCATAAGCCTTTCCTTTTAAAGATGCATTTAAAAAAATAGCGTTTTTAGATTTTGATACGATATCGTTTTTAGAAAATGTGTATTTAGTAACTGGATTAAAGAGTGCGATATTTGCAGTATTACCAACAGCTATTGGTACCGCTTCAATACCAAATCTAGTTTTTCCTTTTGTTAAAAGATCAATTGTTTTTTTAGTAGTGAATATACTTTGTAAAGCTCCAAAAGCACTTTCTAGACCAATCGTCCCGTAACTAGCATGATCAAACTCTATTTTTTTATCTTCAATATCAATAGGGTTATGGTCTGTAGTTACCATATCTATGGTGCCATCTTTTAAGCCATAAATTAAAGCATCTATATCTGTTTGTGTTCTAAGTGGCGGTAATACTTTATAGTTGGTGTCAAAATCCGTTAAAACAGCATCAGAGAAGTATAAGTTATGGATGGCCACACTACAAGTAATATCTAATTTCTTCTTTTTAGCTTCTCTAATCAAAGCTACTGATGTGGCTGTTGAAATGGTTGGGATGTGTAATTTTCCGCCAGTATATTCTAGCAAAAACAAATCTCTAGCTACTTGTAACTCTTCTGCTAAAGCAGGAATCCCTTTTAAGCCTAATTTGGTACTCGTGAGGTTCTCATTCATAACGCCGTTTCCAGAAATTTTATGTTCTTGAGGAAAGGAGCATACTAAACCATCAAAATTACTAGCATATTGCAAAGCAATTTTCATTAAGTTAGGATTTGAAATGGGGCTTTTGTAATCATAAAATGCTACTGCGCCAGCAGTACTCATATCATAAAGTTCTGCTAAGTGTTCGCCTTTACTAGCAACTGTTAACGCGCCCATTGGTAATAAGCTAACCGCATTGTTATTCGCTTTAGAATTTAAAAACGTAATGTCTGAATTGGAATCTATTACAGGATTTGTATTAGCATTTACAGCAACGGCAGTAAAACCTGAATGTGCTGCTGTTTTGAGTCCGTTTTGTATGGTTTCGCGTTCTTCAAATCCAGGTTCTCCAAAACTCACACTACTATCAAACCAGCCTTGAGAAATATGGAGGTTGTCAAGATTAATTTCTTTGTAGTTTTTAGGGTTTTTAATGCTGCTGGAAATCTTAGTAATCTTGCCATTTTCAATTAACAAATCTTGAGTTGTATTATGAAACTCGCTTTTTGAGTCTATAATTGTGGCAGATTTTATAAGTATGTTCATTTAAAGAATTTTAAGATGAGCATTTCAATAATCAATAACGCTAATGCAAAAATAACAAACCATTTCCATAAGGCGTTAACTTTTGTGTCACTTTTTATGGTATCGAAAATTTCTGTAATGGAATCACTAACGGTTGCATGCTCTAATGAAGAAAGGTCTTTGTAAGCTAACTCACTTTCGGTTCTACTAAAATTATAACTCACATTTTTTACAACTTCATTTTTATTAATTACGGCGTAAGTACCTGCTTCTGTTGGTGCTTCAGCAGTATTTACGACAACCTTATTATTAAAATATTGCTGTTTTGGGATGATACTAATGTTATCCTTTTCTAATGATAAAACTGCGTCTTGTTGCATTTCTGTATCCACATCAAAGGAGTTTTCTTTACCTATAGTGTAATATAACTCTGGAATTTTAAAACTTTGTTTTGCAATGTTGTATAGCGTAGGAACGATTAAAGGCGAATTTTTAAAACTTGAATTTTTTTGGTTTAAAGGGGATGTAAAAATAAAGGCATTTTTATGCTGACCTAGAAAGGGTTTATCATCTTCAAATTTTAAAACGGAGGTTAAATTATTTGAAACGATGCCGTAAAAACTATTCACTTTTGGGTATTGAAAGTTTTTTACTTGCTTTTCAAAAACGCCATTGCTATATAATGGATGTGAGTATTTTATAGTGGTGATGCGTTTTTCAGAGCTTACTAAATCATTAAAAGCGCTATTGTAATTAACTAATAATTGATTGTATGATTCGGTATTACTATTTTTTGAAGGGATTACGATTATAGAACCTCCTTGATTGGTAAACTGTTTTAAGGCCGAAGTTAAAGCCACTGGAATACTATTTAGTTCATTTAAAATGATAAGGTTTTGCTTATCAATCAAATTGTAATTTAGTTGACGTTCCGGAGTTGATGTGTAATTAAATTCAGTATTTGTATAAATCCGTTTTAGGAAGGCATCATCATCACCATTAATAACCAAAACATTAATTTTTGAAGGTTTATTTATGTTGAAAAATAACGTATTGTCAAACTGCAAATTAGAATCATTAATTGTTATTTTTCCATTTATTATTTGATTAGTAGGAAGTGAAAATACGGTTTCAGCTTCACGCTCAATAGCTACTGAAGTTTTAGCAATTAGCTTATCATCATGATATAACGAAACGGGTAAATTATCAATAGCTGTACCGCTATTTTTCAGTGTTACTTTTAATTCAATTGCAGTGGGATTGGTCTCAGAAATATAAAGGCTATCAATGGCAATATTGTTTTTATTAACAGGGTTTAATTTTACAAAATTTAAGTTGTTTAACGAGTCTGATTTAATTTCAATATTGGATTCATCTTCTTGAAAATCAGTTATTAATATAATATTATTTAAAGTATTTGTTTTTTCATTTAAAAAGGTCTTGCTTTTTAATAAAGCAGCTTCAGATGTTAATGCGTTTGATGAATAATTAAGTTTTAATAAGTCATTTTTAATAGCCTTTAAAGAGGTGTTTTTAAAAATAGCATCATTAGTAAAAATCGATATATTTTCATTTTCTGGGACGTTAGAAATAATGTCTTGTACAGCACGTTTTAATAACTCACCTTGATTCCCTTTAGCTTGCATACTAAACGAATTATCTAAATAAATAACCGTTTCTTTTTCGGTTTTAAAGGCATCAGATTTTGAAGTAAAAGGTTGGGCAAAAGCAAAAACTAAAGCCGCAAGTAAAAGCATTCGAGTTAAAAGAATTAACCACTTTTTTATTTGCGAACTTTTACGAGTTTGAAGTGTTGCTTCTTTAAGAAAAGCCACATTTGTGAATGCCACTTTTTGGAACTTACGAAGCTGAAATAAATGAATAATAATAGGAATGAGCAGTAAAAATAATGCGTAAAGAAGTTCTGGGTGTTTAAACTGCATGTCTTTTTTAGATTGCCCAAATATAGAAAATGCAATTGAATTTATAAAGGTGCTTTTTGGTAATTAAATTATTAATAATTGCAAAAACACCTCTAAAGTCCGCTCAAGGGGACAATCCAAACCAAGAAGTTTAAAATGAAAGCATTATAGTTTATAACTATTAAGTTCTATTCAGTAGAAAAAAATAAAAAAAAGCTTTAACAAAAACAACCAAATCACAAACCTATACGAATAGCCTAACCATAACAGTTTTTCCCTTGACGGGACTTAAGGGGCGTATCACAAAGACACTAAAACATTTCTGTGTGCCAAACCTGAAATGTATAATAAGGCGTTATTTATCTTAAAATCAAAAAGTTATAAGAACGAAATTAACAAAAGAAAACATAATCATCCAAAGACTTCATTTTCAATTTACTCAAATATGCTCTAATTTCAAATTGCGCTTCTTTATTAGCAACAGTAATAATACTCTGCGTATTTTCAATAGCATCTAAATCACAAAAAGGTCTTAATATTTTACCATAAATATCTTTTCCAATTTTTTTTGGGTTATCGCAAATCCATTCAAACTCCATATTTTTTTCAACAAGCGATTTAGCAATAAACTTTCCTTTGTTTCCTGCGCCCCAAACCACAAGTGTTTTTTTTGAATTATAATCTAATTCTAAAAAATAATCTAGTTTTAAAGGTATAAAATGATTCTCAGCATAATGCGCATCGGTTCTTGAGGTACGATGGCCATAATCTCTCCAATCATGTAAGACAACATCACAGGGAATGCACTTAAAATCATGTTTATAAAACCGAAAGGCTAAATCGTAGTCCTCAGGATATTTATTAGGGTTAAATGCATCGCAAGCTATTAAATCGGTTCTGTGAATCATCCAACACGGAGAGGGGATAACACATTCTTTATAGATTTCAGAAAAGTTAGTGCCTTTTTTAGTTAAGGTATTCAGCCAAATCTCATAACTTTTATAACCTGCTTTAATACCTTCTGCAGAAAAATAATTAACCAAACCCACTGAAAGATATCCTTTTCCATGATTCAATAAATTACCAGCCAATACTTCTAGTTTGTTGGGTTGCATTAAATCATCACTATCCATACGCGTTATTAATGCCCCAGAACTTGTTTTAAAAGCCAATTGTAAAGCATCAATAATACCACTTCCAGAGTTTTTTAAAAGCGTAATTCTTTCGTCATTTTTGGCAAAATCATCTACTACAGAAAAACTGTTGTCTGTAGAGTTATCATCAATAATGATTAACTCCCAATGGGTGTAGGTTTGATCTATAATAGATTTTAAACAACCCCCTATAAATGCTTCAGTATTCTTAAACGGAATTAATATGCTAATTAACAGATTTTGCATACTGCGAATTTAACAAAACCTTAAGAAAGGAGACGGTAACAATATGGTAATTTGCACGTCAATTAAAAAAATATAAAAAACAATTTAATGAATACAAAAACACTATTCGCTTTTTTCGCTGGTGCTTTGTTAGTTGCCTGTGGAACAACTAAAAATACAGCTAATGATTTAGCAACAAGTTTGCCTATTGAAACTTCAATAAATTTATCTGATATTACAGATGATAAAGCACCTGTTACAATTAATCCAGGTCGTTTTACGGTTGAAACGGTCACTTATAGACTTCCTAGAGTGGTGCAAGGGACATACTCTGTAAGTGATTTTGGTAGATATATAGACGATTTTAAGGCCTTTGATTATCAAGGAAACGAAATGGTTGTAAATAAAATAGATACTAATTCTTGGACCATTGCTAATGCCAAACAATTAGACAAAATTTCGTATTTAGTTAATGATACTTATGATATTGAAGTTAGTGGAGGTATAGGCAAAGACACACCCTTTTCGCCGTCAGGAACAAATTTAGAACCTAATAATTACGTTTTAAACCTACATGGATTTATTGGTTATTTTGATTCATTAAAAAACAATCAATATAAACTAGATGTTACCGCCTCATCAGATTTTGTTCGTACTTCAGCTTTACAAAATGTTAGTTCAAAACCGAGTGAAGATGGAACATCTACAACAACAAGTTATGTAGCACCAAGATATTTCGACATAACAGATAACCCTATGATGTATGGTAATTTGGATGTTGAAGAATTTCTGGTTGGCGATATCAAAATTGTATTAAGTGTTTATTCTCCAAACAAAGTGCACTCAGCAAAATCACTTAAAGACGTTGTTTTTAAAATGATGAAAGCTCAAAAAGCTTACTTAGGCGATATTAATTCTACGCCACGTTATGATATTTACTTGTATTTATCTGAAGGTGAAGAAGATTCTCCTAAAGGATTTGGTGCTCTAGAACACCACACATCAACCGTAGTAGTATTACCAGAATCAATGGATGAAGTTGCTTTAGCAGAAAGCATGACAGATGTTGTGTCTCATGAGTTTTTTCATATTGTAACACCGTTAAGTGTGCATTCAGAAGATGTGCATTATTTCGATTATAACAATCCAACATTTTCAAAGCATTTATGGATGTACGAAGGTGTAACCGAATATTTTGCAACCTTATTTCAAGTTGACCAAGGTTTAGTTGAAGAATCAGAATTCTACGCCAAAATATTGAGTAAAATTCAGCGCTCAAAGAGTTTAAACGACGCTATGAGTTTTACGATTATGAGCGAAAATATTTTAAAAGCCCCTTACAAAGACCAGTATTTAAACGTGTACCAAAAAGGCGCATTAATAGGTATGTGTATAGACATTTTGATGCGCGAAGCAAGTAACGGAAACAGAGGCATCCTGTCGTTAATGAAAGAGTTATCCAATAAATACGGAAAAAACAAACCGTTTGAAGACGATAAGCTTATTGAAGAAATTACAGCAATGACGTATCCATCTGTAGGCGAATTTTTAACCACACATGTGGTTGGAGACCTTCCAATTAATTACAATAACTTTTTCGAAAAAGTAGGTTTAGAAATAGCAGATGGTAAAGTTGAAACAAATTATATACTGTTAAACGGAGCACCAATAGTTAGTGGAGACCCAAATAGAGGCATCTTTTTTGTAGAGAGCGTTTTAGAAAATAGTTTTTGGAAAGAGCAAGGCGCCCAACCCAACGATATTATAAAATCTATTGATGGAAAAGAAGTAACACTTCAAAATGCTAACGCTATTTTAGGTGAAGTTTTCGGTTGGAAACTAGGAAGAGATATAGAGGTAAAATTAGAAAGAGATGGTAAAGAAGTTATTATTAAAACAACCACCACTCAAGGTTACACAACTGGAAAAGCATTAAAGGTAAAAGAAAACGCTACAGATGCCCAAAATGCATTACGCGAAGCTTGGTTAAAAGGATAAACCAATTTATAATCTACAATTTGAAAATAACGATTGATAAATTTTATATTTGTCGGTCGTTTTTTTTTTTATGGCGTTACCCAAAAGGGTCGGGCTTTCCGCTGTATCTTTTTAAAGCGTATTGCGAAGACGAACAACATGGCAATCTTTTAAATTTTAGCCCTATAAAAGGCATCTTTTTTTAAGCTTTAAAAAGGATGCCGCTTCAATCCCTAACGCGGTTTGGCCCGCAGTTTTTTCTCATAAATCCGAAAATATTTAGTGTACTTGAAAAAATCACTCTTTGTCATTTCGGAGGTAGGAAATCTTATAATCAAAATCTAATATGATTAATTCTACGAGATGTCTCAATCCTGCTTCATTTCGAATTGATAAACTGTATTTAAATAATATTAAAATCCTTCAAAAACACCCAAACCAAATAAAGCAAAATCATATTTAACAGGGTCTTTAGCGTCTAGATTTCTTAAAGCAGTATCTAATTCTAATAAGGCTTTGGCATCGTTTTGTTTTCTTTTTAATAAGCCTAATTTTCTAGCTACATTTCCAGAATGCACATCTAGTGGACAGGATAATAGGCTAGGAGAGATGCTTTTCCATATACCAAAATCTACGCCAGCGTGGTCGTTTCTAACCATCCAACGTAAAAACATATTGATACGTTTGGCAGCAGAGTTTTTTAAAGGATCGCTAACATGTTTTTCGGTACGCTTTAAATGTTCTATTTCAAAAAAAGTGGATTTAAAACTTGAAATGGATTTTTGAAGTGAGTTGTTTTCAATATGTTTTGAAAACACCGATTCTAAGCCATTATATTTGGTGTAAATATGCTGAAGTGATTTTATAAACTGAATAAAATCGTCGCCGTTAAAAGTTCTGTGTACAAAGGTTAAAAGCTTTTCTAAATCTGTCTCTTGATGATTCATTATAAAATCATGCGGCGCATTATCCAATAATTGCGTAATTCGCTTACTGTTATTTATAATACTTTTTCGGTTTCCCCATGCTATAGTTGCGGTTAAAAACCCTGAAATCTCAATATCTTCTTTTTTAGTGAATTGATGCGGGATTTGAATGGGATCACTCTTAATAAATTTCGGGTTGTTATATTGCTGGACTTTTGCGTCAAGAAATTCTTTGAGTTCGGCTTTATTCAAAATTTTTGCTTATTGATTAACAATTAAACCATCAACCATAGTCAGTTTTCTATCAGCCATATTTGCTAACTCTTCATTGTGGGTTACAATTACAAAGGTTTGACCAAACTCATCACGGAGTTTAAAAAATAAGTTGTGTAAATTTTCAGCAGATTCGCTATCCAAATTTCCAGAAGGTTCATCGGCAAAAATTAAATCAGGATTGTTAATTAATGCTCTAGCCACGGCAACACGTTGTTGTTCTCCTCCAGAAAGTTCATTTGGTTTATGATCATAACGCTGCGATAATCCTAAAAAATCTAGAAGCTCTTTAGCTCTTTTTTCCGCATCCGTCTTTTTTGTACCTTTTATAAATGCGGGTAAACAAACATTTTCAATAGCCGTAAATTCAGGAAGCAATTGATGAAACTGAAATATAAAACCAATATGTTCGTTCCTAAATTTAGCTAAAGTTTTGTCTTTAAGAGAATTTATATTGGTGTTATTTATTATTAATTCATAACCATTTATTGAAGTCGCTTTATCTAATGTACCTAAGATATGAAGTAATGTTGTTTTTCCAGCACCAGAAGCACCAACAATCGATACAATATCGCCTTTTTTAATGTGGATATCCACACCTTTTAAAACTTGTAAATCACCGTAATATTTATGAATGTTTTTTGCTTGAATCATCTGTAAAAAAATAACAGCTGTGAAATTACTACTTTATACTGTTAAGAACAATTAAGATTACTTTTTATTGTAAAAACCATATTATGCTTATATTTAAATAAAAATTAGTTTTTACACTACAAATAATTAGATATGCCATACAGGAGTTTCGAGGAATACAATAATGAAGTAACGGAGGATGTTAAGAAAAGATATGAAGACATTATTAAGGATTTAGGCGAAGATACTGCGCGTGATGGTCTTTTAAAAACACCTGAACGTGCCGCAAAAGCGATGCAGTTTTTAACACAAGGCTACGAACAAGATCCGGTTGAAATTCTTAAAAGCGCCATGTTTAAAGAGTCATATAACGAAATGGTTATTGTAAAAGATATTGAACTCTATTCGCTTTGTGAACATCATATTTTACCGTTTTTTGGAAAAGCACATATTGCCTACATTCCAAACGGACAAATTGTTGGTTTAAGTAAATTACCGAGAATAGTTGATGTTTTTGCAAGACGCTTACAAGTACAAGAACGGTTAACAGAACAAGTTTTAGACTGTATAAATGACACATTAAAACCTTTAGGTGTTGCCGTCGTTATTGAAGCATCTCACATGTGTATGATGATGCGTGGTGTGCAAAAGCAAAACTCTATTACTACAACTTCTGGGTTTAGAGGGCAGTTTGAAAAAATTGAAACTAGAAATGAATTTTTAAAGCTTATTGGAAAATAAACTTGGTATGTTTCTTGTTATATTTTTAGTAAAATAAACTATAATGAATTTAGAGAAATTAAGTAAATATAAAAAGTTAGGATTAAGTCTTGTATTTGATGCTATAGGTATGCTCACCATCTTCGATATTATTTGGGCTCCTTTATCTGGCTATTTAATGAGTAAAATGTATAAAGGCACTAAAGGTAAAATAGCTGGTGTTGTATCTTTTATTGAAGAAATTATACCAGGATTTGATATTATTCCAACTTTTACAATTATGTGGCTTTTAACCTATGTGTTTCAGAAGGAGGCGGAAGTGATTGAGGTTTAGTGTGTTTAAAATAGAAAACATCAAATTTAATTGTTAATAATTACCTTTTAAATAACTAAAAAACAATTCCCTAATAACTATTTAAATTTTGTAAATTTGCCTGCGTTTATAAGCGCATCATGACAACTACAGCAAAATACATATTTGTAACCGGCGGTGTTACATCTTCCTTAGGAAAAGGCATCATAGCAGCTTCTCTTGCTAAACTACTTCAAGCACAAGGCTATAGAGTAACCATTCAGAAATTAGACCCCTATATAAACGTAGATCCGGGAACTTTAAATCCATATGAGCACGGAGAATGTTATGTAACTGAAGATGGCGCTGAAACAGATTTAGATTTAGGACACTATGAGCGTTTTTTAAACCGACCAACAAGTCAGGCTAATAACGTAACCACTGGTAGAATTTACCAAAGTGTGATTGAAAAAGAGCGTCGTGGTGAGTTTTTAGGAAAAACAGTTCAGGTAGTTCCACATATTACCAACGAGATTAAAGAACGTATTCAGATTTTAGGTAAATCTGGTGATTATGATATTGTTATAACAGAGATTGGTGGAACTGTAGGTGATATTGAGTCCTTGCCATATATAGAAGCCGTACGTCAATTACGTTGGGATTTAGGAGAAAATAACGGTATAGTTATTCATTTAACCTTAGTGCCCTATTTATCTGCTGCCGGCGAATTAAAAACAAAACCTACGCAACATAGCGTAAAAACACTCATGGAAAGTGGTGTGCAAGCCGATATTTTAGTCTGTAGAACAGAATACGATTTGCCAAAAGAATTACGTCGTAAACTAGCCTTATTTTGTAACGTTAAGGAAGAAGCTGTGATTCAGTCTATAGATGCATCTACAATTTATGATGTACCTAATTTAATGCTGGAAGAAGGTTTAGATAAGGTGGTTCTTGAAAAGTTAAAACTTAAAAGCTCAAAACCAGATATAGATTTATGGAATAAGTTTGTACATCGTCATAAAAATCCAAAAACCGAAATTACTATTGGTCTAATTGGTAAGTATGTAGAATTACAAGATTCTTATAAATCAATATTAGAAGCATTCATTCACGCTGGCGCAGAAAATGAAGTAAAAGTTAATGTGGAATCTATTCATTCAGAATATATAAACAGTGATAATGCAAAACTAAAGTTAGGACATTTAGATGGTGTATTGGTGGCACCAGGTTTTGGAGAGCGTGGTATTGATGGTAAAATAGATGCCGTTAAGTTTGTACGTGAAAACAATGTGCCTTTTTTAGGAATTTGTTTAGGTATGCAAATGGCGGTTATTGAGTTCTCTCGAAATGTTTTAGGAATTAGTGATGCAGATTCTACTGAAATGAACTCTGACACCAAAAACGCAGTAATTGGTTTAATGGAAGACCAAAAAACAATTACAGATAAAGGCGGTACTATGCGATTAGGAGCTTGGGCTTGTGACTTGAAAACAGGAAGTAAAGTTCGCGATATTTATAAAGCAGAAAGTATTACTGAACGTCACAGACATCGTTACGAATTTAATAGCAAATTTAAAGCACAGATTGAGGCTGCAGGTATGAAAGCTACAGGTTTAAATCCAGATACAGGCTTAGTAGAGATTGTTGAAATTCCAGAACACCCTTGGTTTGTTGGAGTACAATATCATCCAGAATATAAAAGTACAGTTGCAAATCCACACCCATTATTTGTGGCATTTGTAAAAGCAGCTTTTACACATAAGAAAAAAAAGAAAAGTGCCACTATGGCATAATATAAATAGTGGATAGTTTTTTGATAAGCTATTGTCATTCCTGCGCAAGCAAGAATCTTTTTAACCGATACGGAATAAATACATGGAAGAGAAAAAATTAGATATTAATTCGATTATAGGGTTTGTACTTATATTCGGAATTTTAGCATATATGCTTTGGCAAAATCAACCTACGCCAGAAGAATTAGAAGCTCAAGAAAAAGCTAAGCAAGAACAAGTTGAAGCAGAACAGAAAGTTAAAAATCAAGAGCAAACCTTTGTAACTAATGCTAAGGATTATGTTGTTGGTTCTGGAGCAGATTCTCTTCAAATGGTTCAGTTAAATAATAAATTAGGTGCGTTCGCATACTCAGCAATGCAATCAACAGATAAAGAAACGGTTGTTGAAAGTGATTTGTTAGCGCTTACGTTTAATAACAAAGGTGGATATCTTTCTGAAGTAAGATTAAAACAATTTGTAGATTACGACTCCATTCCAATCTATATGATTAAGGATAATAATGCCTCTTTCAATATTAATTTTGGAACTACTGATAGTCGAATCCTTAATACCAAAGATTTACCATTTGTTCCTTCCGTAACTAAAAGAGGCGATATCACTGTGGTTTCTATGAAACTTAAGGTTTCTGAAAGTCAGTTTTTAGAGTATCGTTATGAGTTGAAAGCGGGCGATTATATGATAGATTTTACAATCCGTTCTCAAGGTTTAAGTAGTATTATTAATAGTTCTCAAGCTATTAATTTAGATTGGAAATTGAAAGGTTATCGTCATGCTAAGAGTATTTCTTATGAAAATAGATATACAGATGTCCACTATGATTATGAAGATGGAAAAGCAGATTATACTAGAGATGGTGAGGATGATATAGAAGATGTAGCATGGGTTGGCTATAAACAACACTTTTTCTCTTCAGTGTTATTAACAGATACACGTTTTAAAAATGTAAAAGTTAAAACTGAAAATTTAGTAAAAGAAGAAACTATAGATACCGTTTATACTAAAAGCTTTGCAACTACAATTCCTTTAGAATTGCAAGGTGGCGAAATTAATCAATCCATGGATTGGTATTATGGTCCTAGTGATTTTAAAGTTCTAGATACTTACAATAGAAATTTAGATGAATTAGTCCCATTTGGTTGGGGATTATTTGGTTGGATAAACCGATATATTTTTATGCCTCTTTTTGGCTTTTTAGGTGGATTTATGCCTTATGGTATTGCGATTGTAGTAATGACCATTTTAGTGAAGATATTATTATCCTTTGTGCAGTACAAACAGTTTTTATCTCAGGCAAAAATGAAAATTTTAAAGCCTGAACTTGACGAAATTAGAGAAAAGCATAAGGATAACAAAATGAAAGCGCAACAAGAAACTATGGCGTTGCAAACCAAAGCGGGAGCAAGCCCTATGGCTGGATGTTTACCAGCCTTAGTTCAGTTGCCTGTATTTTATGCATTATTTCAATTCTTCCCTTCTGCGTTTGATTTGAGACAAAAATCGTTCCTTTGGGTAAAAGATTTATCATCATACGACGTGATAGCTAACTTGCCATTCAATATTCCTTTTTATGGTAACCACGTTAGTTTATTCCCGATTTTAGCATCTATTGCTATTTTCTTTTACATGCGTTTAACTACAGGGCAAAATATGCAATCGGCACCACAGCAAGAAGGGATGCCAGATATGGGGAAAATGATGAAATACATGATGTATTTCTCACCAATCATGATGTTGTTTTTCTTTAATAATTATGCGTCTGGTTTAAGTTTATATTACTTTATTTCAAACTTAATTAGTATTGGAATCATCTTGGTTATTAAAAACTTTATTCTTGATGAAGATAAAATTCACGCACAGATTCAAGAGAAGAAAAAGCAACCTAAAAAGCAAAATCGTTTTCAGAAAAAAATGGCTGATATGATGGAGCAGGCAGAAAAGCAAAAACAAGCACAACAAAAACGTAAATAAATTATATAAGTAATTTTATCCTGCGAGGTTTTCAATACCTTGTAGGTATTATGAAATTAAAAAAGCTGTCAAGAAAATCATTTTGGCAGCTTTTTTGTTATAACAAATCAAAAGTTTATTCGTTACTTAAGTATCATTTCCAGGAAATTTATAAAAGCAAAATTAAAAATGAAAAGAGTTTATATTGTATTATTTCTTTTAATGTCTTGCGGTTTCATTTTTGCCCAAAACATTAATCAATTCGATGCTAACGGAGAACGCCATGGAATTTGGAAAAAAAACTTTGAGGATACTAATATTATAAGGTATGAAGGACAGTTTTTTCATGGAAAAGAAATTGGGCTGTTTAAATTTTATAAGCATTATAAAATAAAGCCATTTTATCTGCTACGAAATTGTTTAATAAAAATAATAAAATAGCTGAGGTGATTTTTTTAGCATCTAACGGAAAAGTGATTAGTGAAGGGAATATGGATGGTAAAAAATACATTGGTACATGGAAGTATTACCAAAAAAACTCTGATAAGTTGCTAACCTTAGAACATTATAATGATAAAGGTGAATTAATAGGAGAGCGCTTGGTGTATTACCCAAACGGACAGATAGCTGAAAAGCAAAACTATATAAATGGAAAGCTAAATGGCGAATCGTTTTGGTTATCACAAAAAAATGTGACTCTTAAAACATATAGCTATGAAAATGGTGAGTTACATGGTGCCGCAAAATTCTATAATCCTAAAGGTGAGTTGTTATCTGAAGGCCAATATAAAAGAGGAAAGAAAGATGGAATTTGGAAGTACTATGCAAACAGTAAATTAGTTGAAGAAAAAGACTTTACGTATAAACCTAAATACATAAAAAAAACGCCTTAATTTCTTAAGGCGCTCTTTTTCATAGACAATATTTAGTGGGAATTACTAATGTTTGTCTACAATCAACAAACCAAACTAAATTTGTAAAATTATATTTATCTTTTTCATTAGTTAAATTTTATTGTTATTCTTATGGTAACAATACCTTGTCAATAACATGAATAACGCCATTAGTTGCATGAACATTAAGTAAATCAGTTATTAAATTAGCTGCTGGTGTATTTCCACCTCCATCTAATATAGTTAAACCACTTATAGTTACGCTTGTTCCATTCAACATGGGTACAGCACCATCAGCTACATCACTTGAGAATACAGCTACACTTGGTTCTACTGCATGGTGTAATAAAATAGGTTGTAACTGAGCAGGAGTCGCGGCATCAATAAATGCTTGATCTACTCCAGCGGCTAGAAAAGCTGCATCTGTAGGGGCAAATACTGTAATTGGACCATCAGCTTGTAAAGCGCTAATTAAATTTGCTTTTGTTAGTGCCGCTGCAAGTAGAGTAAACTGTGGGTTACTAGCCTGTGTAAAGTCAACAACAATATCAACTATATCCTGAGTTGGTGGAACTAAGGTTTTATCAATAACGTGAACGACACCGTTTGACGCCGTGATGTTAGCTGCTTCTAAAACAACTTGGGTTGTTCCATTTATACTAACACTACCCGCTCCTTCTTTATTCGTTAAATAAAAGCTTGAACCTTCTAATAAAGTTGGAATTGGGGCTGATGCTATAGTGGTAAAAGGTAAATCAGTAGAAAGAACAGTACCATTAACTACGTGATAAGCTAGAACTTCATTCACAACAGCTGCAACGTCTGCCAAATCTGTTATACCAGCAGCAGTAAAAGCATCGTTAGTTGGAGCAAACAAAGTTAATCCTTCGTCAGTTGGTCCGTTACCTAGTAAAAGTTCTAAAATGCTTGGGTCAGCAGCTTGAACAGCAGCTATTAAAGTTGAAAAATTCTTATTAAAATATGCAGGAGCAACAATGGTTCCTACAATAGGTAATATGGAAGGTGGAACCATAACACTATCAATGATGTGTACCACACCATTAGTCCCTATACCATCTATGGCCACTACTGTAGCATTTGCTATAGTCACACCATTAGTATCTGCTACAACATCTGCATCTTCTCCGCTTGCCATAGTGATTGTACCAGTCATTACTTGACTAGCCTCTAACGCCGCACCGGTAAATACATGATACTGTAAAACATTTTTTAAGACGTCTTCAGGGATATCATCTATTGAAGTTTGACCTAAAGCAACAAGTAAGTCATCGAATGCATCATTGTTAGGTGCAAAAACAGTAAAATTTCCACTGTTGCTTAACAAATCTACTAAATCAGGATATTTTGTTAAAGCAGAATACAAATCTGATAAGTCTTGCGTAGCAAAAGCAATATCTACAATACTTTCTGTTGGCACAAACTCAACGATGTCATTGTCATCATCACTGCATGATGTGAAAGCAACCGTTAGAAGTAGGATTGCCGTTAATTTTTTTAAATAATTTAATGTCTTCATAATATGTAAGGTTTTATTTTGTTTGACAAATACAGAAAAACATTAAACATAAAAGCAAATAATGTTTAATAATTTTAACAAAAATTTAAACAAAAATGTTTTTCATCGATTTTATTAGAAAATTTATGACTCTATAAATCTTAGTATATTATGTATCTTTGTAAACTAATTTTTTAGAAATGAAACGTGTAATTATTGGTCTTTCTGGTGGGGTAGATTCTAGCGTTGCTGCTTATTTATTAAAGAAGCAAGGTTATGAAGTTATTGGTTTGTTTATGAAAAACTGGCATGATGATTCGGTTACTATATCTAATGAATGCCCTTGGTTAGATGATAGTAATGATGCGATGCTAGTTGCTGAAAAATTAGGTATTCCATTTCAAACGGTTGATTTAAGTGAACAATATAAAGAACGTATAGTAGATTATATGTTCCATGAATATGAAAAAGGACGAACACCAAACCCTGATGTGCTTTGTAATAGAGAGATTAAGTTTGATGTTTTTATGAAAATAGCTTTAGAACTTGGAGCTGATTACGTGGCTACTGGTCATTATTGCAGAAAAGGAATTATTGAAAAGGATGGTAAGGAAATATATCAACTTTTAGCTGGAGTTGACAATAATAAAGATCAATCGTATTTTTTATGCCAGTTATCTCAAGAGCAATTATCCAAAGCATTGTTTCCAATTGGTGAATTAACAAAACCTGAAGTAAGAGAAATTGCTACAAAACTGGATTTAGTAACTGCAGAGAAGAAAGACTCACAAGGCTTATGTTTTATAGGTAAAGTGAAATTGCCAGATTTTCTTCAGCAACAGCTAAAACCTAAAGAAGGCCTTATTGTTGAAATTCCTAAAGAACAAGAGATATTCAATACAGTTAAAACTGAATTTAATACTGAAGAAGACAAACTAGCTTATTTATCTCGAAAAATTGAGTATCAAGTCGATTATGGTAAAATAGTAGGTAAGCATCAAGGTGCGCATTACTTTACTAAAGGTCAACGAAAAGGACTTGCTGTAGGCGGCACCGTAGAACCTTTATTTGTTATTGATACTGATGTTAAGGAGAATGTAATTTATACCGGACAAGGCAAAGAGCACCCAGGATTATACAAAAAAGTATTATTTGTGCGTCATGAAGAATTGCATTGGGTTCGAGAAGATTTAGCTTTAAAAGTTGATGAGACGATGCAAGTAAAAGCTAGAATTCGTTACCGTCAAACATTAGAAAGTGCTGTATTGCATAAAGTAGATTCTGGAATGTATGTTGAGTTTAAAAACCTACAATCTGCAATTACTGAAGGACAGTTTGTAGCTTGGTATATAAAAGATGAGCTTATAGGTTCCGGAGTAATTTCATAACTTAGCATTACCAAATCGTAATGTTATGAAAAAAACAATACTATTATTTTCCGTTTTTACATGCTTCTATTTTAGTTTATTTGCTCAAGTTGAAGATGCTTGGATTTATCTAGCAGATAAACAAAATGTAACGGCCTCTATAAATAACCCCATTAGTATACTTACTCAAAAAGCTATTGATAGAAAAAATGCACATGGTGTAGCCATTGATGCTCGTGATGTTCCTGTTAATGAAACCTATATCTCACAAATTAAAAATGCTACAGGCGTTACTGTTTTAGCAAAATCGAAATGGTTTAATACAGTGCATGTAAGAGGCCTTCAAGCAGATATTCAGGCATTAACAAGTTTAGGTTTTGTAAATACTATTGATTTTGCTGATAAAAGTTTAAACACCAAGAGCATTATTAAAAGCGGTAAACAAAAAAAACAATCCAAATTAGAAAGCACATTTACAACATTTAATTACGGAGATGCTTCTAATCAAATAGAGATGTTTAATGGTGATAAGTTACATCTTGCTGATTATACAGGAACTGGAATGACTATAGCTGTTTTAGATTCAGGGTTCCCTAATGTGGATATCATGACGTCGTTTGCAAGATTGCGAGATGCAGGAAATTTATTAGGAAGCTATGATTTTGTAAATCGAGATGTTGATGTTTATAACAATACAACAAGTAGTCATGGTACTTTGGTTTTAAGTGATATGGCTGGTTTTATTGATGATGAATTTGTTGGTAGCGCACCAGATGCGTCTTATTATTTATTTATTACTGAAGATGCACCTAATGAGAATCCTGTTGAAGAAAGTTATTGGGTTGAAGCCGCAGAACGTGCCGATAGTTTAGGTGTAGATGTGATTAATACATCTTTAGGGTATACCACATACGATAATCCAAAATACAGTTATACACAAGCTGATATGGATGGAAATACCACCTTTATTACTAAAGGTGCAAATATTGCTTTTGAAAAAGGCCTTTTATTAATAACCTCTGCTGGGAATTCTGGAAATAATTCTTGGGGAATTGTTGGTGCTCCCGCTGATGCATCAGGTGTATTAACTATTGGTGCAGTGGATTTGAATGGGACTTATGCCGCTTTTAGTTCTAGAGGAAATACCACTCAGCCTAATCAAAAACCAGATGTTGTGGCTCAAGGACAAGCGAGTTACGTTATTGGTACTAATGATGTTGTTAGAACATTAAATGGTACATCGTTTAGTTCTCCAATCTTAGCTGGTGGTATTACATGCTTATGGCAAGCTTTTCCTAATAAAACAAATGCAGAAATAATGCAATTAGTTAGAGAATCTGCTTCACAATTCAATACACCAGATTACTTTTTAGGGTATGGTATACCTAATCTTGAATTGGCTTTAAATGAAACTTTGTTTGTTAAATCTCGAACTAATAGTAACATTCATATATACCCTAATCCCGTAAAAGATAATTTATATTTAGAATTACCTCAAGTAGAAACTATAGGAACATTGGAACTTTACGATATGCTTGGGAAAGAAATTAAAAGCTATAACGTTTCGCGTAATATGAATAGATTAGATTTTAGCTCCATACAAAAAGGGATTTATATTGTTAAATTAGATTTTGATACTATATCAAGAACATTTAAACTTATTAAACAATAATGTCTAATAGAATTACTGAGCTTTTCAAAATTAAATATCCTATTGTTCAAGCAGGAATGATTTGGAATAGTGGTTGGCGATTAGCTTCAGCTTCAAGTAACTCTGGTATATTAGGGCTAATTGGAGCAGGCTCTATGTATCCTGAAGTTTTACGTGAGCATATTCAAAAATGTACAAAAGCTACAGATAAACCATTTGGAGTTAATGTACCTATGCTATATCCAAACATTCAGGAGATTATGGATATTATAGAAGAAGAAGGTGTTAAAATCGTTTTCACTTCTGCTGGAAACCCTAAAACATGGACCTCTTGGTTAAAAGAACGCGGTATTACAGTTGTACATGTTGTGAGTAGTGTAAAGTTTGCTTTAAAAGCCCAAGAAGCAGGTGTTGATGCTATTGTTGCTGAAGGTTTTGAAGCTGGTGGCCATAATGGACGTGATGAAACAACCACACTTACGCTTATTCCTATGGTGAAGGAGCACATACAAATTCCTTTAATCGCCGCAGGGGGTATTGCCACAGGTAAAGCGATGTTAGCAACTATGATTTTAGGAGCTGATGGTGTTCAAATTGGAAGCAGGTTTGTTGCAAGCGAAGAAAGTTCTGCTCATGAAGCATTTAAAAAGGTTGTTGTTGATGCTAAAGAAGGGGATACCCAATTAACATTGAAAGAATTAGCTCCGGTAAGATTAATTAAGAATAAATTTTATAACGATATTCAAGCACTTTATAAAATAGCGCCAACACCAGAACAATTAAAAAGCCTATTAGGTAGGGCGCGTTCAAAAAAAGGCATGTTTGAAGGCGATTTAGATGAAGGCGAATTAGAAATTGGTCAAATTTCAGGATTAATACACGATATTAAATCTGTGAGACAAATTGTTGAAGACATCATATTAGAATTTGAAGAAGCTAAAAAGCATATTAATAATTTATAAGTAAAAATTATGAAGAATTTATGGGGGTATATTTTGTTAGCAGCCTTTCTTTGCGGATGTGCAAATCAAAATCAAAATATAAAAAAAACAAATGTATTATTTATAATGATGGATGATTTGGGTTATGGGCAATTTGGTATTTATAATGATACCATTTCTACATCAGATTTTGACCCCTATTTTGTGAGTTTGGTAGATAGCTTACAAGGTTATTCTCTAGAAAAATCACTTGAATTTTCTAAAATTGCTATTCCAAATTTAACAACACTGGCTAAAGAGGGTATTATTTTTAATAAGGCTTTTACTTCTAGCAATATTTGTGCGCCTTCCAGAATGGGTATAGCAACAGGGATGATTCAAAATAAATTTGGAGTTTACACCAATACTGATTGTGAAAAGCAAGGTTTAGAGACTGGAACTCATCTAGCAGAGATCTTGAAGAAGCAGAACTATAAAACAGCTCATATTGGAAAATGGCATATAGGTAAACGCGATAAACAAATTATTAATAATATTTTAAGTGAAGCGAATATTGATGAACAAACCAGTTATAATAATTTAAAAAAATCACACCCCGAAGTCTTTAAAAAAATTACTAAGACTGGTTATATTGGTTCGGTAGTAAATGAACAGCACCCATTGAATAATGGTTTTGATTACTATTATGGGTACAATCATTGGTCATCAGATTTTTACAATGCAAAAAACGTTTGGGAAGATTTTAAATATACAGGTAATCAACCCAATTATAATACAGATGTCTTTACAACAAAAGCCATAAACGCCATGAAGGGGGCCATAAAAAACAAGGATCCTTTTTATGTACAATTACATTATCATGCGGTTCATGATTCTTTAGAGCCTAAGGCTCCAGAAAAGTATTTTAAAAAATTTAATGCGGATTCTTATGATTTGAATAATTTCTACGCACATATAAATGCCGTTGATGAAAATGTGCAACGTATTATGGATTATTTAAAATCAGAGGGGCAATATGAAAATACGATTGTCATTTTTACTTCAGATAACGGAGCTATGGCTGGTGGTTCTTATGATGGGCATAAAACAGGGTCGCCATTACCAGGAAATACACCCTTTTCAGGGCATAAAGGTAACTTTTACCAAGGCGGTTTTAGAGTTCCCATGTTTGTTAGTTGGCCAGGTCATATAAACCAACCGAGAGTTTCAGATTTATTGGTTTCTACAATGGATATATTGCCAACCGCTATTGATGCATCTGGTTGCCAGCTCCCAAAGCAAATTGATGGCAAAAGTTTATTGCCTATTCTTGAAAATAAACCGAAACAAAAGGGGCACGATTATTTAATTTGGTCGGGAATACAATCTTATAAATGGGGCTATTTAATCAATAAATCAACTAAAACACATTCAAATGAATCCGGATTTGCTCCACCTGCTTGGGTAGTGATAAAGGATGATTATTTATTGCGCTTTACAGGAACTTTAGAAAAGGGAATTTATAAAGACCATATGGAAGGTCGAACCCCTATTATTGAGTTGTTCAATATAAAAAATGACCCTGCAGAGAACAATAATTTAGTCAAAAAATATCCCGAAAAAGTTAAAGAACTGTCTCAATTATATTTTAATGAATCTGAGAATTTTCCACCACCTGCAGATTGGAAAAAATCTAAATGGGAAGAATTGAGAAGTAAGGATTTGTTTCAATAATACTATCAAATAATCATTCAGAGTAGTAATCCTTTTTAAAATAGTATATTTTTTAATTTCGGTTATTTAAAAATGCTTAAATAAAAGGTGTAAGAGTTACTTTTGCCAAATGCAATTACAAAACTACACTAAAGAGTTTAATTACAATTGGCAACTGGCAGCACCAGTCATGTTAGGCATGTTGGGGCATACCTTTGTGAGTTTTGTTGATAATATTATGGTTGGGCAGTTAGGTACTGCAGAACTTGCTGCTGTATCTTTAGGTAATAGTTTTATGTTTATTGCTATGTCTTTAGGGATAGGCTTTTCTACTGCCATTACGCCATTAATTGCTGAAGCAGATGCTGAGCAAGATTTTGTTAAGGGTAAATCATCATTTAAAAATGGTTTGTTTTTATGTACTGTTTTGGGTGTTTTGCTTTTTTTACTAGTCTTTTTTGCAAAACCATTGATGTATTTGATGAAACAACCTATTGAGGTTGTAGAGCTGGCTATTCCTTATTTAGATTTAGTAGCTTTTTCACTTATTCCATTAATTATTTTTCAAGGATTTAAGCAGTTTAGTGATGGTTTATCCATGACACGTTACCCAATGTATGCCACACTTTTAGGTAATATAATAAATATCATTTTAAACTATTTACTCATATTTGGCAAGTTTGGTTTTCCAGAATTAGGTATAGTTGGTGCAGCTTATGGCACACTGGCCTCAAGAATTATTATGGTTTGGTATTTATGGTTTTTGTTAAAAGGAAAAGAAAAATCAAAAGCGTTTGTTACACATATCAAGTTTTTTGTATTGGATACGTTGATGATAAAAAAAATCATCAATTTGGGAGCGCCTAGTGCTATGCAAATGTTTTTTGAAGTTGCTATTTTTACAGCAGCTATTTGGCTTAGTGGTTTGTTGGGTAAAAATCCGCAAGCTGCAAACCAAATTGCTCTAAATTTAAGCTCAATGACTTTTATGGTGGCTATGGGTTTAAGTGTTGCCGCTATGGTTCGTGTTGGGAATCAAAAGGGACTGAAAGCGTATTTTGAATTACGCAGAATAGCATTCTCTTTATTTTTAATGAGTACTTTATTAGCTGTTTGTTTCGCCTTACTGTTCTTTATTTTTCATGATTATTTGCCAAGAATATATGTGGATTATAATGATGCCGAAAACTTAGTTGATAATATGGAAGTGGTTAGTATCGCCTCAAAATTATTAATAGCTGCAGCTATTTTTCAAATAAGTGATAGTATTCAAGTTCTTGTTTTAGGCGCTTTACGTGGTTTACAAGATGTTAAAATACCAACCATTATTACTTTTATATCCTATTGGTTGGTTGGTTTTCCTATAAGTTGGTTCCTTGGTAAGGAAGATACGTATGGTAGTTTTGGTATTTGGCTTGGGTTACTAGCAGGTTTAACTACAGCTGCAATTTTATTGTATATAAGGTTTAACTATTTAACTAAAAGGTTAATTTTGTCGAATAAATAAAACTTAAAAAATGAGTCTCCCAAAATTTATACTCGGTGATAACACCGAATTCCCGAATGCTATTTATGTTGTTCATACCGAATTCCCTAGGTTTATAATAAATCTGGAAAATGATGAGGTAGAGTGGTTCGAAGATTTTGATGCTGAAGACCAAAAAGAACTTGAAGCTGAAACTGAAAATGCTATAGCAGAAGCTACGGCTTTTTATGATAGTGAAGTTGATAAATACGATGAATAGAGTCTAAATATAATTCGAATAAATGATTGAGCAACTTTTAGAATATGATACCCAACTATTCTTGTATTTAAATGGATTAGGTTCTACAACTTGGGATGATTTATGGTTGGGAATTACCAATAAATTTATTTTTGGTTCTATTTTGGGGATATTATTGCTTTATTTATTTTATAAGAAGTTTGGACTAAAAGGAATGCTCCTTTTAATTTTAGTTATGGCTTTGATGATTACGTTTACGGATCAAATTACAAATGTGTTTAAAAGAGGTTTTGCTAGACCAAGACCATGCGGAGCAGATGATATTGCTGATAGAGTACGTTTTATTGCCGTACGATGCGGCAAATATGGTTTCTTTTCTGGACATTCATCAAACTCTATGGCTGTGGCCATTTTTGGAGGTTTATTATTGAAACCTTATTTTAAGAGGTTAATATATGTTTTGATTTTAGTAAGTATAATAGTTGCTTACAGCAGAATATATTTAGGCGTTCATTATCCATTAGATATAGTCTGTGGAATGACTTTTGGAGTTTTTTCTGGATTTATGTTTTATAAACTGGCTCAGTATGTATTAAAACGATTTCTGAAGGTTTAATTGTTTAGTTTTAATAAATAATCGGCAGCCGCAAAGGGGGTAGTTTTATTGTTTTCAATAAGTTGAAGTTGATTTACTAGTGCTTTTTTAATTTTTGGAGTGTTGAAAAAATCAGATTTTAACTGGTCTTCAATGGTTTGAATGAGCCAAAACTTGTTTTGTTCGTTTCGCTTTTTATTGAAAAAATCATTTTTTGATGTGGTTTCAATATATTCTAAAATAATATCCCAAATGGCATCAATACCTTCATTTTTCAAAGCACTGCACGTGGTGACTTTAGGTTGCCAATTTGATGATTTTTCTGGGTAGAGGTGAAGCGCTCTATTGAATTCTACTTTGGCAAGTTTTGCTTTTTTTAAATTGTCGCCATCAGCTTTATTAATAGCAATAGTATCAGCCATTTCAATAATGCCTCGTTTGATGCCTTGTAATTCGTCCCCAGCACCAGCTAACTTCAGAAGTAAAAAGAAATCGACCATACTGTGGACGGTAGTTTCACTTTGTCCAACGCCAACGGTCTCGATAATAATAACATCAAAACCTGCAGCTTCGCATAAAATAATAGTTTCTCTGGTTTTTCTAGCAACACCACCAAGAGATGCTCCAGAGGCAGAAGGACGAATAAATGCATTTTCATTTTTCACCAAGTCTTCCATTCGGGTTTTATCCCCTAAAATACTCCCTTTAGTTATTGTGCTACTAGGATCTATAGCTAAAACTGCTATACGTTTTCCAATTGTGGTAAGGTGTTTTCCGAAAGCTTCTATAAATGTGCTTTTACCAACCCCAGGAACTCCAGTGATTCCAATCCGTATAGAATTATTGGCATGCGGTAAACAATGGTTTAATATGGATTTGGCTTGTGCTTTATGTTTTGGGTTTTTACTTTCTATTATAGTAATAGCTCTACTTAAAGCGGTGATGTCTTTTTTTAATAAGGCTTTAACTAAAGTGTTAATATCAATAGCTGCTTTACGTTTTTCTTTTATGGATTTAATAGAGGACGCATTGGTAACTTCCGAAATAGAAACGCCTTCTTTTTTCTTTAATGCAGATTTACTTTTTTTTGCCATATTTCGTTCCGATTTTTATCAGGAAATACACAAATGTTTGTCTAATTTACGATTTTAATATTAGGCTACAAACTGAATACTGATACTGTAACTTATTTAAGAGGTACAGCAACTTTTACATCATCCCAGGCCATGGTTAAAAATAGGTTGTCTGTAGAATTATCAAAAGCTATCGTAAACTGTTCTACAGGGTTTTCTAATCTTTGTACAGGGACTTCAATATTTAAAGCATCGTAATTAGGATCCCACATAGGTTGCATTTCGGCATTTACGCCCCATGAATATTGCTTTGAGTTGAAAATAACATTCCATGTAGAATCTTTAGGAACGGTCCAAAGTGTATATTTTCCTGCTTCTAAAGGCAACCCTTTTACAAGTAAAGGTTTATTGGTTTCGAAGGTTGTTGCTTCGTTTGCTCCGGTTCGCCATACTTGGTTATAAGGGACTAGGGCTCCAAAAATTTCCCGTGCTTTTCTATAAGGTCTGTTATAAAATACTTCGAGTTTTAAATCGTTTAATTTAAATTCTACGGTGTCTTTAGGGCTTAATCGTTTTGCAAAAAGGTTTTCTACAAAAGTGGAATATAAAAATAGCCCTAGTGCTACAATGGATAATAAAATTATTACGCGTTTTAAAAAGGTGTTCATATATAGCAATTTAATAAGGCTTAAAGATAATTTAAATGGTATAACTAGTAAAGCTCTAACGTTAATTTATTTAGCTTTGTTGTGGAAGTAAGGTTACGCCCAAATATTTTCTTAAAACATCTTCATTCACCATACGTCTTAGCTATTTATATACGACTTAAGTTGACTTATTATAAGCGCTGTTGAAGTATTATAATCAAACCATAATGTATCTTTATTTCTTTTAAACCAAGTGAGTTGCCGTTTTGCAAAGCGTCTGGTGTTCTTTTTTATTTCCGAAAAGGCAAAGTCCAAATCCCATTCACCATTTAGATATTTAAATAGTTCTTTATAGCCAACGGTGTTTAGAGCGTTCAAATTTTGGTAGTCTGATAACTGTTTTACTTCATTTAATAAACCTTCTTTTATCATGATATCTACACGCTGGTTTATGCGGTTGTATATCATGTCTCTGTGGGCAGTTAAACCTATTGTTACTGTTTTGAAGTTCCGTTTTTCTTTTCCTTTATTTAAGAACGAGGAATAAGGTTTACTTGAGCCAATACAAATTTCTAATGCACGAATAACACGATGTGGGTTATCTATAGCCATAGCATTATAAGAAATTGGGTCTAAGGTTTTTAGTTGATTTTGAAGCGATTCTAGTCCTTTAATCTTTAATTCGTTATTTAATGTTTCGCGAATGTTTGAATCTACTTCGGGGAAATCATCTAAACCTTTGGTTACAGCATCTACGTATAAGCCAGAACCTCCAACCATAATGACGGTGTTGTGTGTTTTAAAAAGTGTTTCTAAACAGCGTAATGCATCTTTCTCGAAAGCGCCAACACTGTAATTATCTTGAATGGATTTATGTTGAATAAAATGGTGTTTTGCACTTGCTAACTCTTCTGAGGTGGGGGCAGCGGTACCAATTTGCATTTCTTTAAAAAACTGACGCGAATCTGCCGAAATAATTTCGGTTTTAAAGTGTTGTGCTAGCTTTATACTTAGTGCTGTTTTACCTATGGCTGTTGGGCCAACTATGGAAATGAGGTATTTGGTGGGAGAATTGATGTTTTTAATTCTTAAATTGTTAGGGCGTTTATTTAAAGTTTATGCCCGCATTTATGGCAAAATTCGGCACCATCTAGATGTTTTTCTGATAAACAATTAACGCATGATATCGAATTTAAATGAAGCTTTGGTTTTTCGTCTGTCTTAGGTTTGTCTTGATTAGCGTATTCTGCTGATACTATTCCTGTTGGTACAGCAATAATTCCATAACCTAAAATCATAACTAACGAGGCTATAAATTGACCTAAAGGTGTTTGGGGAGCAATATCACCAAAGCCAACCGTTGTGAGTGTTACAATACACCAATATACGCTTTTTGGAATGTTTGTAAAACCATTTTCTTCGCCTTCTATAAGGTACATGATCGTTCCTAAAATGATAGCTACAATTAAAACGGCAAATAGAAACACAGATATTTTGGCTCTACTAGCTTTTAATGCATTAACTAAGTTATTAGAAGCGCCAAGGTAGCGAGCGAGTTTTAAAATTCTAAAAACCCTCAATAAACGCAGTGCTCTTAATGCTGCCAAAGCATGTATGCCACCAAAAATTAATGAAATGTATTTGGGTATGGTAGACAATAAATCTATAATTCCGTAAAAACTAAAGATGTATTTATAGGGTTGTTTTACTGTAATGATTCTTGCTATGTACTCTAAGGTAAACAGAATAGTAATAATCCATTCTGAGATGTTAAGTAGATTATGAAAATTTTTATCAATGCTATTAACACTTTCAAGCATAACAAGTAATATGCTTCCCAAAATTGTGATTAAAAGTACAACATCAAAAAGTTTACCTGCAGGGGTGTCTGCTTCATATATAATATCATGAAGTTTTTTTCTCCAGTTTAGATTTGATGGTTCACTCATTTCTTCAAAAGTAAGAAAAGATTAGTTACTTTTTTGGTTTTCTAATTCTACAATTTTTAAACGCTTATTTCTGCGAAGATAATTTTGAATAATATGCTGAGTATCTCTATTATTTTGCATGGGTGTTATAATAGATTCTAAAACCTCAAGATTATTTATTTGATAGTTTAAATTGAAAAAACCAATGCCTTTAAAAACACCATTTTCAATTAATATGGCACTGCGTTCATCAACTTCTCGTCCTCTGTCAACAATAACCATATTTTTGTTGGAGTAGCTATTTTTTTCAATGAGTGCTTCTACACGTTTATTATAGGATTCTGGTGATTCTTTTTGGATACAAGCACCTTCGCAGTTTTTAATATCGTAGTTAAAGCAGTTTGTTTTAGTTTTATATATGCCAGCTAATTTTTGACATAAGTTATAATCTTCAACGACTTTCGTGATAAAGCTCTTTCCACTTTGACGATTGCTAAATGTAGTGATGGGTTTTTTTCGACCATCAGCTACATCAATTTTTAAATTTAAATAGCCATTTTCATCTTTAAATACATATAAAGCATGTGTAAAGATTGAGCGTCTTAATGCCCTGTTATATATAGGTTTAACTTTTTTTATTTCTTCACTTTCTTTTAAAAGTGCAACTAATTCGCTTCCAGTAGCTTCATAAGTTACAGCAGTAACTTTAGATTGTATTTTTTTTGATTTTTGATTGGTATTAGTAAAATGTTGATTCAAGCGTTTCTTGATATTGTTACTTTTACCAATATAAATAATTTCACCATCAGCTTTATGAATGTAATATACACCAGTTATTGAAGGTAATTCTGCAATGATGTCAATGTGTCTGGGCTCTAATTGATATTTAGGATTTAAACGTACTGAGTTTTGAATAATCTGCTTTGTTGTGTCTTTATCCAAGAGCATTTTAAAGAGTTTAACCGTTGCTAAAGCATCACCAGAAGCGCGATGTCTATCTGTAACAGGAATACCTAAAGAGCGCACCAATTTACCTAGACTGTATGAAGGTTGATCTGGAATTAAACCTTTAGCAAGCTCTACGGTACATAGCGATTTGCGTTCGTACTCAAAACCTAAACGCCTAAACTCAGTACCTAAAATACGATAATCAAATTGTGCGTTATGCGCTACTAAAATGCAGTTTTCTGTAATTTCAACAATGCGTTTTGCTACCTCATAGAACTTTGGTGCATTACGAAGCATGTTGCTGTTAATCCCTGTTAGGTTAACTACAAAAGGTTGAATGTCGCGTTCTGGATTTACAAGGCTTATAAATTGATCTACAACTTCATGACCATCATATTTATAAATAGCAATTTCTGTTATGCCTTCTTCATTATATTTGCCACCAGTAGTTTCTATGTCTAAAATTGCGTAAATAGTATGCTAAGTTTTAATTGTTATTAATTTGATTTATTTGAATAATTTCTTAAACCAAAGATACTACTTCCTACTCTAATCATAGTACTCCCACATTCAATAGCTAATGGATAATCACCACTCATGCCCATGGAAATAGTTTGCAGCTTGCAGTTGTCAATCTGTAAAGCTTTTAATGCATTAAATATAAATTTTAAGCGGTTGAATTCATTTTTTATTTGACTTTCATCATCTGTGAAAGTTGCCATACCCATGACACCTGTAATTCTAATATTTTTTAATTCTAAAACTTTTGTGGATTGTAGGATTTCTGATGCATCTTCAAACGACATTCCAAATTTAGAATCTTCTGAAGCTATTTTAATTTGAAATAAGCAGTCAATAATTCTATTATGTTTTTTTGCTTGTTTGTTTATTTCTTGCAGTAATTTAAAATTATCAACACCATGAATTAAGCTCACAAAGTCAGCCATATATTTAACTTTGTTTCTTTGAACGTGGCCTATCATATGCCATTCAATATCTTTCGGCATGTCCCCAAATTTATTAGCCATTTCTTGGATTTTGTTTTCTCCAAAAATACGCTGACCTGCATGGTAGGCTTCCATTAAATCACTAACAGGTTTTGTTTTAGAAACCGCTACTAAGGTAACATGTTCTGGGATGGAAGATTTTATGTTTTTTAAGTTTTCTTTTATGCTCATTGTTATTTATTAAGTTGTTTGTTGTTAAGTTGATTCGACAAAACGATAAACAACTCAACGAATAAACATTTCTTTTAAAATTCATAAATGGTTACACCACTTCTCAATTTAGGCTCTATAAATGTGCTTTTAGGTGGCATAGTTAAACCTGCATTGGCAATTGCTTTTATTTCTTCTATGGTTATAGGAACTAGTCCAAAACCCACAGCATATTCACCGTTATCTATTTTACTTTTTATAGTCACTAAATCGTTTTTTCCATGAGAATAATAAATTCGTGTATCGTTACGTAAATCTGAAATTCCTAAGATAGGTTCTAAAACCGTTTTGTATAATATCTGGGTATCTAAGGCTGAAGGATTATCCAAACTGTAATTATGCTTTCTTAAATATAGCGAGTAAAATTCGCCATCAAGATACATACTAAAATGATGTTTTCTTGTTGGTTCATATAATTCTGATCCTCTGTTTTCAATACGGAAAATAGCATCTAATTTTATTAAAAATGAATGTTTTGATAAGCCATTCAAGTCTTTTACTAGTCGATTGAATTCGTTAATTTTTAATTCTGACTCTGGAATTAAGTAACTCATAAAAAAGTTATAAGGTTCATCTCCAGTATGCGAATCGTTTTTAGATTTTAATTGTTCTGAAAGTAAGTATGATGAAGCAGAACGATGGTGACCATCGGCAATGTAAATACTGTTCATCCCCTCAAATTCTTTTTCAATTTGCCTTATAGAGGATGCATCATTAACAAGCCATAGATAATGGGTGTCTCTAAAATGTGTAGTAAATTCAAATTCAGCGCGTTTCTTTTGAGTTTCAGAAATAATATTAGCAATAATCTTGTTATCTGGATAGGTAAGAAGCACAGGTTCTGCGTTAAAACCAACCGTTTTTAAATAGTCTTTAAATAAATTTTCCCGATACTCAATAGTGTCTTCATGCTTTTTAATGATATCTTGTTTATAATCTTCTGAGCTTGCTGCAGCTATAATGCCAGAAAAGATATTACCAACTCTATTTACAATTTTATATATGTAAAAGTTTGGTGTTTTATCTTTAATAAAAATACCATCTTCTTTAAATTCTAGATACCTGTTTTTCACTAAAGCATATCGTTCTTTACCACTAATATTTTTATGATACCTATAGCCTGGGTTTACAATATGTAAGAAAGAATATGGTTTATAATCTAAACGTGCTTGCAATTCATCTTGCGTGTAACTTTGGTACGAACGCGAAGCAACTAAACCCACTTTATCTCGTGTTGGTCTTACTGCTTTAAATGGGATTATTTTTGCCATAATATCGTACTTGTCTTTACGACGTAGTAATCTGCTTGTTTAAATAAGATTTATAAATCAAACTAAAAAGTGTAATTTGCATAGACGAATAATAGGTTACTTTAAAAATTGTTTAGAAATTTTTTCTGCTTTTTTACTTTCAGAATAATCATAAAAACCTGCTCCAGATTTTACACCTAATTTTCCTGCTCTAACCATATTTACTAATAATGGGCATGGCGCATATTTAGGGTTTTTAAAACCATCATACATTACATTTAATATTGATAAACATACATCTAGTCCAATAAAATCCGCAAGTTGAAGTGGTCCCATTGGGTGTGCCATACCTAACTTCATTACGGTGTCAATTTCTGCAACACCTGCAACGCCATTATATAAGGTTTCAACAGACTCGTTAATCATTGGCATTAAAATACGGTTTGCTACAAATCCCGGATAGTCATTTACTTCAACAGGGGCTTTGCCTAATGTTTTAGAAAGTTCCATAATGGTATGGGTTACTTTATCGCTTGTATTGTATCCTCTAATAATTTCAACCAATTTCATGATTGGAACAGGATTCATAAAATGCATACCAATAACACGTTCTGGTTTTGAAGTTACAGCTGCAATTTGAGTAATAGAAATAGAAGAGGTATTGGTTGCTAAAATAACCGATTCTGAACAAGCCTCATCCAGTTCTTTAAATATTTTAAGTTTTAAATCTAGATTTTCAGTTGCAGCCTCAATTACTAAACTTGCACAATCAACACCTTCTTTAATAGTAGTAAAAAGTGTAATGTTATTTAGAGTATCTGCTTTTTGTTGCTCGGTAATCTTTTCTTTAGATACCATTCTATCTAAATTGGTAGTAATAGTTTGGATACCTTTATCTAAAGCGCTTTTGTTTACATCAATTAATTGCACCTTAAAACCGCTTTGGGCAAATGTGTGAGCAATACCATTGCCCATTGTTCCGGCACCAATAACTGCAATGTTTTTCATCTGTTTATGTTTAATTTTTTTATCGGTCAGATGTACCATTTCATATTTTCGTTTTAGAATGAGTCTAAATTTCAGTTATGAATGTTTCATCTAAAAGCAATTTATTATTTGAGTGGCAACGCGTAAGGCTTCAGTGCCATCATATAAGGTTACAACTGGTGTTGTGTTGTTATTTATGGCATCTGCAAATGTTTCTAATTCATCTAGAATAGAATTATTATCGGGAACAGATGGGTTGTCAAAATAAATTTGTTTTTTAACCCCTTCAGCATTTTGTAAAATCATATCGAAATCTCCTGGATTTTCTGGAGCATCTTTCATTTTTACAACTTCACATTTTTTAGTTAGGAAGTCTACAGAGATATAGGCATCTTTTTGAAAAAAACGTGCTTTACGCATTTTTTTAAGTGAAATTCTACTAGCCGTTAAGTTTGCTACGCAGCCGTTTTCAAATTCTAATCTAGCATTAGCAATATCAGGCGTGTCACTTATTACTGAGACCCCACTTGCAGAAACACTTTTTACTTTAGATTTTACGATACTTAAAATAATATCAATGTCATGAATCATTAAATCTAATACCACAGGTACATCGGTTCCTCTAGGATTAAATTCTGCCAAACGGTGCGTTTCAATAAACATGGGCGAATTAATCTCATCTTTTACAGCGATGTATGCAGGATTAAAACGTTCTACATGTCCTACTTGTCCACGTAAATTATGTTCTGCTAAAAGTACTCTAATATGTTCTGCTTCTTCAACCGTATTTGTTATTGGTTTTTCAATAAAAATATGCTTCCCTTTGGCAATGGCTTGTTTTGCACAATCATAATGCGAAAGTGTAGGTGTTACAATATCAACCACATCAACAGCATCAATTAGTGCTTCAATAGAGTTGAAAAATTTATATCCAAATTCAGCCTCTACTTTTTTCCCGTTTTCTTCATTGGCATCATAGAAACCAACAAGGTTGTATTTTTCAGATTGTTTGAGCAGTCTTAAATGAATTTTCCCTAAGTGACCAGCACCGAGTACACCAACTTTCAGCATAATTTTTACGTTTTCAACAAAAATAAGATATTTAAAATTTGAAGTTAAGTAATTAATCTAAAATTTTAGGTTTAAATTAATGAAAAATAAAATCTGAATAAATAGTTTTAAGCTTGAAAATCTTTGCCTTATTTTAGCAATCCAAACGCCACCAAAATTGAAAGACACTTTTAAGCACCAAGGATTAAGACAAAAACTTGTTAATATTTTAAAAAACAAAGGTATAACTGATGCTAATGTTTTAAAAGCCATAGGTAACATTCCAAGGCATTTATTTATGGATTCTGGTTTTTTAGACCATGCGTATCAAGATAAAGCGTTTCCTATTGGCGCAGACCAAACCATATCTCAACCTTACACAGTTGCTTTTCAATCTGAATTATTACAAATAAAAAAAGGCGATAAAATTTTAGAAATAGGAACAGGTAGCGGTTATCAAACTGCTGTTTTATGTGAGTTAGGAGCTAAGGTTTTTAGTATTGAACGCCAAAACGAGTTATTTAAAAAAACCAGTAAGTTTTTACCAAAACTGGGGTATCGCCCTAAAAAACTCATTTTTGGTGATGGGTATATTGGTTTAGAAGACGAAGCGCCTTTTGATGGTATTATTGTAACTGCCGGAGCGCCTTTTGTTCCTAAACCTTTATTGAGTCAATTGAAAATAGGAGGCAGACTTGTAATTCCTGTTGGAGATGATGTGCAAGTGATGACCATGTTTACCCGAAAAGGTCAAAAAGAATTTGATCAAGAAGAATTTGGTGAGTTTAAGTTTGTACCTTTGTTAGAGGATAAAAATTGAGACTTATTTATTAATTTTTTATAAAAATGCCAAATAATTCGTTGGACTCTCTAGATTCAATAGAATTATAGGAAGTTTCTAAACATTTAGTTTTAAAATAAGGTTCAAAATAATTTAAATACTCTGCTTTAGAGCCTCCAAAAGGTCTTTTTTCCATATCGTCTGTAAGAGGGAAATCGAACCATAGCCCTACAAGTTTTCCTTGATTATTCAGCAAATCATACATTTTAGAAGCATAACCTTCACGATTAGGTTTAGTAGGCGGGAAAGAGCAGAAAAAGGTTTGTTCTAAAATTAAATCGTATGTTTTTTTATGAATGAAAAAATCACCGTGAATGACTTGATTTTTGGGGAATTCTGGAACTCTTTTTTTAAAGTATTCAAGTGGTTCCTCAGAAATATCTAAAACAAAAACATTATTAAACCCTTTGTTAAAAAGATATTCTGCTTCATAAGCATTACCAGCTCCAGGAATTAAGATTTTTAAGTCTTTGTTTGCTAATTGGTCTATATATGTTTTTAGAGGTGTAGAAGGTTCTCCAATATTCCATCCGGTTTGGTGTTCTAAATAGCGTTGTGTCCAAAATTGCTCTTCCTTTTTTGAAGTTTCTTGATTATGCATGTTTTGTGTTGAAGTTTTTAGGGCAAGTATTTTGTTGGAATTGAATGGGCTTCACTCTCTTGTGCCCAATAAATATTAATCACCCACCAACGTTCGCCATCATTTAGTAATTGAATACTATTAATGCCTCGCATAAAAGGTTTATCATCAGCTTCGCTATTAAACGATTCATAAGTACTAAATACTTGTGTAATGTTTCCAAAAGTATCAACTTTTCGGTATATTTCTTTTTCAAAAAAACCGTTTTCAACGAGCCATTTTCCTGAGCTTTCAATATAGTTATCGGGACTCATATACCGGACTCTGTAATTTTCAGCTTTATCAAATCCTGAAGGAATTAATTTGGCGTCAGGTTTAAAAAGGTATTTAAATTGTGCCCAATTTCTTTTTTCTCCTTTTTCACCAGAAATAACTGTGTATAAGGTTTTAATGGTGCTATCTAAAGTTAAAACAGAAGTACTATCAATTATAAATTCAATAGTCTCCTTCTTATCTTTTTTTGATTCTTTTTGTGCATTAATATTTAAAGACAGCATGCTAACCAATAGAAATGCAAATAGTTTTTTCATGATGTAATTTTTAAAATGTTGAAAACAGATTATACCAATAATTTAAAGTGTATTTAACGGGATAAAATTATTTATAAATTTTCTTGATTCTATCAAGATCGCGTTTATTGTCTCTATCTTTTATTGTTTCACGCTTATCGAATAATTTCTTACCCTTAGCCAATGCAATATTTAGTTTTGCATAGCCTTTATCATTAATGAATAAATTTAAAGGAATAATGGTTAATCCAGTATTCTGAACTTCTTTATTTAATTTTTTAAGTTCTTTTTTATTTAAAAGTAACTTTCTGGTAGCTTTAGGTTTATGGTTGTAATAATTCCCAAAAGCATATTCTTGGATAGTCATATTTACTACAAAAAGTTCTCCACCTTCACTAAACTCACAAAAACTTTCAGTAATAGAGGCTTTTCCACTTCTTATAGATTTAATTTCAGTTCCAGTTAGCACAATACCAGCCGTATACTTATCTAAAATTTCATATTGAAAGCGTGCTTTCTTGTTTTGTATGTTTATGTTTTTTTGCATGAAGCACAAAACTACATAAATTATTGTGAGAATTTCATTTGAATGTATTCAAAAGTTAAAGAAACATTAATCCGTTTTTAGATTGGACAATTACTGTTATTTTAGCTTATATGAAAAAACTTCTTTTATCATTTACTTTATTTATTGTACTAGTATCCTGCAGAAGCGTAGAAAAGCATAACATACAAATTACAAAGTTGCATGATGTTGAAGAATTACATAATGATATTGATAAGTTGTATGAACAACTAAAACGTCATCATCCAAGATTATATCAATATACATCAAAAGAAGTTTTAGATTTTAAATTCGATAGTTTAAAGAAATCTATTAAAAACCCTCTCGACTCCAGAACATTTTTTAAACGCCTTGCGCCAGTTGTAACCCATGTAAAACAAGGTCATGTTTCAGTAAGTTCGGTTAGCAAATGGTTTACTAAAAAAGAGCGTAAACAACTAAAAAAGCAGAAGTTTGAATTTTATGATTTAGATTTTAGTTATTTAGAGGGCAAACTTTGGGTAAAAGATTATAACGGAAAAGATTCTACTTTAGTAGGAAATGAAATAGTGAATATTAATGGAGAATCAGCCTCAGAGTTAGCTGAAACCTTCAAAACTCGTTTTGCATCAGATGGATTTAATAAAACACTTCATAATAGGTTTGTTTCTAAGGGGTTTTCTGTGTTTTATTATAAAGATAAAGGCTATGTTGATAGTTTGAATGTGACGTTTAAATCTAAAGATTCGTTGTTTTCAAAAATGTTTAGGCGCATTGCTAAAGATGAAAAGAAAGCTAAAACTAAAAAGGCGTTAGATACCGCTTTCGCTGAAAAAGTAAAAGCTAAAAAATTTACTAATGCAGAAAAGAAAGCAAAGCGACTAGCCAAAAGAAAACAAAATAAAGATAACAAAAAGTATGGCTATTTAGGAAAAGAAAATAGATACACGCGTAATTTTAGTTTTAAAGGAAAAGATAGCACCGTTGCTTATATGAAGTTACGAAGTTTTACAAATGGCAATTACAAGAAATTTTATAAAGAGAGTTTTGCTAAAATAGATTCGGCTAAAACCAAACATGTAGTTATAGATTTAAGAGATAATGGTGGCGGTCGAATTTCAGAAATAGATTATTTATACTCTTATTTAACAGAAAAAGACTATCAGTTTATCACCAAAAGCGAAGTTAGAAGTAGAACACCATTTTTAAAATCAGCTATGAGTAATACCACGCCAAATAGCCTAAAGGTTGCAAGTGCATTGTTAGTTCCAATAGTCGCTATATATAACCTGTTTAAAACAAGAAAAAAAGATGGTAAAATTTTCTATACATTTAATAAGCACACTAAAGTTAAGGCACCAAATTCGTTAAACTACAAAGGTAAATTGTATGTGCTTATTAATGGGAGTTCTTTTTCTGCATCTGCGCTATTGTCCACACATTTAAAGGCTACTGGACGCGCCACTTTTGTAGGTGAAGAAACGGGTGGTGCCTATAATGGAACCGTTGCAGGAATTTATAAATTATATCAATTGCCAACATCTAAACTTAAAATAAGGATGGGCTTAATGCAAATTGAAGCGCCACAAAAGCAAGTTCCTGATGGTTTTGGTATTATGCCCGATGTTGAAATTTTACCAAATTTGAAAGATTGTCAGTCAAATATTGACACCGAATTGGAATGGGTTTTAAATAATATTAATCAAAAATAGAATTTTGGCGTTCCCCAAGGGTCGGGCTTTCAGCAGTCGCTCTCTACGAGGAGCTTCAACAATTGCTTCAATCCCTAACGCAACCCATCCGCAAACCCATTTTATATAACGCGTCTTTAATACTATTTTATTTCAAACATTTCTATTCAAAAAGGAGTAAAAATCCCATAAAACATTCGTATTTTTGGTTTTCGATTTTTAAATATAAATTTTCAAAATTATTATATGAATTCATACGATGTAGCCATTATTGGTTCTGGTCCTGGAGGATATGTTGCAGCTATCCGTTGCGCTCAATTAGGCATGAAAACAGCCATTATAGAAAAATACGCAACATTAGGGGGCACTTGTTTAAATGTAGGGTGTATTCCAAGTAAAGCACTTTTAGATTCATCACACCATTATGACGATGCCGTTAAGCATTTTGAAACACATGGTATAGAAATCCCAGGAGAAGTAAAAGTGAATTTAGAAAAGATGATTGCTCGTAAGCAGGCCGTTGTTGATCAAACTACAGGTGGCATCGATTTCTTAATGAAGAAGAATAATATTGATGTGTATCAAGGCTTAGGAAGTTTTAAAGATGCGACGCATATTACTATTAAAGGAGAAGAAACTACTGAAATTGAAGCAAAAAACACCATTATTGCAACAGGTAGTAAACCTTCTAATCTACCATTCATAAATATTGATAAAGAGCGTATTATAACATCTACGGAGGCTTTAAAACTTAAAGAAATTCCAAAACACATGATTGTTATTGGTGGTGGTGTTATTGGTTTAGAACTAGGACAAGTTTACAGACGTTTGGGTGCAGAAGTTACTGTTATTGAATATATGGACAGAATTATTCCAACTATGGATGCTGGTTTATCTAAAGAATTGAATAAGGTTTTCAAGAAAGCGAAGTTTAAAATACAGGTCTCCCACAAAGTAAAATCTGTAGAGCGCAAAGGTGATGAAGTTATTGTGAAAGCAGATAACAAAAAAGGGGAAGAAGTAGAATTTAAAGGCGATTATTGTTTAGTATCAGTTGGTCGTCGTCCATATACCGATGGTTTAAATGCTGAAGGCGCAGGCGTGAAGTTAGATGATAGAGGTAGAGTAGAAGTAAATGCACATTTACAAACTTCGGCATCCAATATTTATGCCATTGGCGATGTTGTAAAAGGTGCCATGTTGGCTCATAAAGCTGAAGAAGAAGGGGTTTTTGTTGCAGAAACTATTGCTGGACAAAAACCACATATTGACTATAACTTAATACCAGGTGTAGTTTATACATGGCCAGAAGTGGCAGCGGTTGGTAAAACAGAAGAAGCACTTAAAGAAGCTGGTGTGGCATACAAAACAGGATCTTTTCCAATGCGTGCTTTGGGTAGAAGTAGAGCGAGTATGGATATTGATGGTTTTGTTAAAATTCTAGCTGATAAAACTACAGATGAAATTTTAGGCGTGCACATGATTGGTGCTCGTGCAGCAGATTTAATAGCTGAGGCTGTTGTAGCAATGGAATTTCGTGCTTCTGCTGAAGATGTAGCGCGTATGTCTCATGCACATCCAACATATACAGAAGCTATCAAAGAAGCAGCATTAGCGGCTACAGAAGATAGAGCGTTACATATTTAAATCCCTCCTGCTTAGACAGGTATATGATAATAAAAAAGAGGCTGTCTAAAAAGGCAGTCTCTTTTTTATTGTTTTAGATTTTAAAAAAAGTATTGGTTTTCGTATCTTAAAGGTATGAAAAGCAACATCGTTTGGAAGACGAATAGTCAGTCTCAATTAAGTCTTCTCCCAC
>NZ_JAQWOO010000013.1 GCF_029245835.1 Algibacter sp.
AAATAAATCTGTAATTTTAGAGTAACAAAACATAGATAGGTTTTTAGATTAATAAATTGAATTTCAGTACTTTAATTTACTAAAAATCTATCTTTTTTACTATTAAAACTTATCTAAATATTAATCGAACTCAGGTTATTATCAATTGAAGATTGGGGGATATAATTTATTATGTTCCCTAACTTTTTTTAAGATTTTAAAAGGCAATAATAAATGTGTTTAGAAATGCAGATTATTTTCTTCCAAAATCGGCTGGAATTTCACCCCAAGCTTTAGTTTCCCATTTTACTATAATCGTATTGTAAGTGTTATTTTTAAGCCAATCAATGGCTCTATCAACTAAGTTAAAAACAGGTTTATTTTTCTGGTTACGCTCTAGTTTCGTATTGCAGGTTTTCTTCCTAACCCAACTCATTGCAGTTTTAGAATCTGTGTAAAGTATTCTATCACTATTATTCTTTTTAAGTATGGCTAAACCATGTACCAAAGCTAAAAATTCACCTATATTATTAGTGCCTTCTTCAAAAGGGCCTTGAATGAATAATTGTTTTTTTGTTTTAGTATCTACACCACGATATTCCATTATGCCAGGATTTCCGCTAGAGGCAGCATCAACAGAAATAGAATTATAATTTGGTTGCCCTATTTTTTTGAGTTGCTCAGAAGACAATTCGCTTTTAAAACTTTTATCTTTTCCAATGTAGTCAAAATAATTACCTTTTAAAGCCGCTTTTGCAGCATCAAACGTTGAAAATGATTTGTATTGAGCGCCTTGAAAATCTTTTATTTGCGCTTTACAATCGTTCCAAGAGTCAAAAACACCAGTGTGATGTCCTTTCCAAACGGTATAATATTTCTTTTTCTTTTTACTCATTTAAAAGCTTCTCCACAACCTTTGGAAAATGTTCCATCTCCAATTCATGAATCTTAGCAGCAACATCTTCAGCAGAATCATCACTATTTACATCACATGTCGCCTGAAAAATAATAGCACCTTCATCATAAAATTCGTTTACATAATGAATGGTTATACCGGTTTGTTTTTCTTTATTAGCAACAACAGCTTCATGGACGTGCATACCGTACATGCCTTTTCCGCCATATTTTGGTAATAATGCAGGGTGTACATTAATAACTTTATTGGGGAAAGCATTCAATATATTTTCAGGAAATTTCCATAAAAAACCAGCCAAAACAATTAAGTCTGGTTTTGAAGCTTTTAATATATTAAGTACGTCATCAGTCTCTAATAGAGCTATTCTATTGAATGATAGTGCGCTAACCTTTAGTTTTTTTGCCCGTTCTAAAACTTTGGCATGAGGATTGTTAGTTAACACTTGAATAACAGACACAGTATCGCTGTTGTGAAAAAACTTAATTAAATTTTCAGCATTAGTGCCACTTCCGGACGCAAAAATTACAATACGTTTCATCTGTTGGTTTTTATTTTAAAATTAATGTGAGATGTAATTCGTAAATCGAAATTACAACAATGTTCAGCAAAATTCGTAAGCTCATTTCATTTTACAAGCTATAGTGTAAATATTATTCGAACAAAAAAAAGAATAATTATTAACAATTAGAAGGGAAAAAGTAAATACTTAAAAGTAATTTTAGTAAATTACAACCACATTTTTATTATAAAAGTGTATTATAAAATAAAGTTTTTTATTTTTGCCAACTAATTAAAACATTTAAATTAAAAGATTATGTCAGACATTGCATCAAGAGTAAAAGCCATTATCGTGGATAAACTAGGAGTAGATGAGAACGAAGTTGTAACAGAAGCTAGCTTCACAAACGATTTAGGAGCCGACTCTTTAGACACTGTAGAATTAATTATGGAATTCGAAAAAGAATTTGATATTCAAATACCAGATGACCAAGCTGAAAACATCGCTACAGTAGGTCAAGCTATCTCTTATATAGAAGCAGCTAAATAAGTAAAATCAAGCAAATACTTTATGGAATTAAAGCGCGTTGTAGTCACAGGATTAGGAGCTTTAACACCAATTGGCAATACCATAGATGAATATTGGGAAGGCTTAATTAGTGGTAAAAGTGGAGCTGCGCCTATAACATATTACGACACCGAAAAGTTTAAAACAAAATTCGCTTGCGAATTAAAA
This sequence comes from Algibacter sp., assembly GCF_029245835.1. GTDB lineage: Bacteria > Bacteroidota > Bacteroidia > Flavobacteriales > Flavobacteriaceae > Algibacter_B. The sequence continues at coordinate 2,130 of NZ_JAQWOO010000013.1, forward strand.
AACTTTAATGTTACTGACTTTATAGATAGAAAAGAGTCTAGAAGAATGGACAAGTTTGCTCAATACGCTATGGTAGCGGCAGACGAAGCTATTGCGGATTCTAAGTTAAATCTAGATGAAGTTAATAAGTTACGTGTTGGTGTTATATGGGGAGCAGGTATTGGTGGTTTAGAAACCTTTCAGAATGAAGTTTTAAACTTTGCTGCTGGCGATGGAACACCAAGATTTAACCCATTCTTTATTCCAAAAATGATTGCTGATATTGCACCAGGAAACATCTCTATAAAACATGGTTTTATGGGGCCAAATTACACGACAGTTTCTGCATGTGCATCTTCTGCAAACGCTATGTTTGATGCTTTAAACTCGATACGTTTAGGGCACACAGATGTGGTTGTTACAGGCGGAAGTGAAGCTGCAGTAACTATTGCTGGTATGGGAGGTTTTAATGCGATGCATGCGCTATCTACTAGAAATGAAAGTCCTGAAACAGCCTCGCGTCCTTTTGACGCTTCAAGAGATGGTTTTGTTTTAGGTGAAGGTGCGGGAGCACTAGTTCTAGAAGAATACGAACATGCAAAAGCAAGAGGGGCTAAAATATATGCTGAATGTATTGGAGGAGGTTTATCTTCTGATGCATATCATATGACAGCACCACACCCAGAAGGTATTGGGGTTATAGCAGTAATGAAGAATTGTTTAGAAAATGCAGGCTTAAAGCCAGAAGATGTTGACCATATTAATACACATGGTACATCTACACCTTTAGGTGATGTTGCAGAACTTAAAGCAATTTCAGAAGTATTTGGAAGTCACGCTAAAAATATAAATATAAATTCAACAAAATCAATGACAGGTCACCTTTTAGGTGCTGCTGGGGCTATTGAAGCTATTTCGGTTATATTGGCAATGGAACACGGTATTGTACCTCCAACAATAAACCACACTACAGTAGATGAAAACATTGATCCTGAATTAAATTTAACCTTAAACAAGGCACAAAAGCGCGACGTAAAAGTAGCAATGAGTAATACATTTGGATTTGGCGGTCACAACGCTTGTGTAATATTCAAAAAAATAGATTAAATCCCGAATGGATAGCATTCGTAACATACTAAATTCCCGTTTTAAACGCAACGGGAATTTTTTTATGGAATTAACTCAAATACTAGGGTTTAAACCTAAGACTATTAAATATTACAAAAAGGCCTTTACCCATCGGTCTATGAATATTAAAGATACTAAAGGAAACCCGTTTAATTACGAACGTCTAGAATTTTTAGGAGATGCGATGCTAAGTTCAGTAATTGCATCACATCTATATCTTGAAGTGCCAAGTGGCGATGAAGGCTACTTAACCAAAATGCGATCAAAAATTGTGAGTAGAGAGCATTTAAACGAGTTGGGTAAAGATTTAAAACTAATTGATTTAGTTGAAAGTAAAATTCCTCCAGGTCAATTTGGAGATAATATTCACGGTAATTTATTTGAAGCTTTAGTAGGCGCTATTTTTTTAGATAGAGGTTATAAGTATAGTGAAAAATTTATTTTTAAACGTGTTATCATTCCTCATGTAGATATTGAAACCCTAGAAGGACGGGTTATTAGTTACAAAAGTTTACTTATTGAATGGTGTCAAAAGGAAAAGAAAACATTTGGCTATAATGTTTATGAAGATTCAGGAAATGATGATGTTAGGCATTTTTCTGTAAAACTATCTATTGATAATAAAGTGATTTCCAAAGCCAGAGCAACTTCAAAGAAAAAAGCTGAAGAAAAGGCTTCAAAACGTGCCTTTTTTGCTTTCCAAAGTAAAATGTCGAAGATGCTATAGTAAGTATAAATAACAAACTAATCAACTACAACGTTTTAGTTCTATTTATTGTCAAGATTGGCATTAACTTTATACAACTAATCTTTATAAATACTATATTTACCAAGTTTAAATATAAGTTATGGCTGTTCACAAACTTATTCTTGATGATACTTTTGATGATGCATTATATACCTTAATTGCAATACATTGCAGGCTAGAAGACTATCGTTTAGCATATCTTCTTAACAAGTATTTAGGTATAACGCTGTCGAGAAAATCATCAGACATAGATTATAAAAACGGACAAGTTTCCTATTCAATTTATGAGTGGGAAGATCATAAACAATTAATAACATGGAGTTTAGTTTCTAATATTTGTAAAACAGAAGCCCTTCAGCAATCAGATTATAAGTCGTTATTCGATAACCAAGATAAAATAACCAAAACATTTCAGTTATTGCCAGAGCATAAAACTGTAAACTATTTTTTAAAAATAGATAGTGAGTTTAGTTTTAGTAAAGAAAAATATATTTTAGAAAGTATATTAAAAATACCTAGAATTGCAACCGCTTACAGTTTAGACTCGAATAAATTGAAATCAAAAGATAATTTAATTTTTAACTAATGTCAATAGATAAAAAAACCAAAATAGTAGCAACGTTAGGACCTGCTACGAGCACAAAAGAAGTTTTAAAAGGGATGCTTGAAGAAGGTGCTAATGTATTTAGAATAAACTTTTCGCACGCAGATTATAATGATGTAAAAGAGCGTATTCAAATGATACGGGAACTTAATGAAGAGTTCGGTTTTACAGCAGCAATCCTAGCAGATTTACAAGGGCCAAAGCTTCGTGTTGGTGTTATGAAAGAAGAGGTAGTTGTAAATCCAGGAGATGAGATTATTTTTGCTACTGGCGAACGTTTTGAAGGTACAAAAGAGCGTGTTTATATGACTTACGATAGGTTTCCGCAAGATGCAAAACCTGGTGAGCGTATTCTTTTAGATGATGGAAAATTACTTTTTGAAGTCATCTCAACAGACGGTAAGTCAGAAGTAAAAGCCAAAGTTATTCAAGGCGGTCCATTAAAATCTAAGAAAGGTGTAAACCTTCCAAATACAGATATTTCTCAACCAGCTTTAACAGAAAAAGATATTGAAGATGCTATTTTCGCCATCAGTTTAAATGTTGATTGGATAGCACTTTCTTTTGTACGTCATGCAGAAGATTTAATGCAATTGCGTGATTTAATAGCAGAACATGGGAGTTATAAAATTCCAATTATTGCAAAAATTGAAAAACCAGAAGCTGTAGAAAACATAGATAAAATTGTTGCACACTGTGATGGTTTAATGGTAGCTCGTGGTGATCTAGGTGTAGAAGTTCCTGCAGAAGAAGTACCACTAATTCAAAAGCAATTAGTATTGCGTGCTAAAAAAGCAAGAATTCCAGTAATTATTGCAACGCAAATGATGGAAACTATGATTGATAGTTTAACGCCAACAAGAGCAGAAGTAAACGATGTTGCAAACTCTGTAATGGATGGTGCTGATGCCGTAATGCTATCTGGCGAAACTTCAGTTGGTCAATACCCTGTGCAGGTAATTAAGCAAATGGCAAACATTTTAAAAAACGTAGAGAACTCAAAATTAATTCAAGTTCCTCAATTGCCACCACACATTCGTACCAACCGTTTTATCACAAAATCTATATGTTATCATGCCGCTAATATGGCAAACGAAATTAACGCAAAAGCCATTTCAACGTTAACAAATAGTGGGTATACAGCATTTCAAATTTCGGCTTGGAGACCATCATGTCATATTTTAGTATTTACATCAAACAAACGTATTTTAACCCGTTTAAGTTTACTTTGGGGTGTTCGTGCATTCTATTACGATAAATTTGTAAGTACTGATGAAACCATTGAAGATGTTAATGCCATAGCCTGTAAAATGGGATATTTAGATGTTGGCGATATGCTTATTAGTTTAGCAGCCATGCCAATGAAAGACAAAGGTATGGTTAACACGCTACGTGTTACAGAAATTGAAACTTGTAATTTATAGCATTATAAATATTTGGGCGTTACCTAAAGGTCGCGCTTTTACACTATATCTTTTAAATAGAAAAAACTGCTTTTTAGCAGTTTTTTCTATTTAAAAGGATGCCGTTTCAATCGCTAACGCATTTGTTTATTAAGTTTTGTTTTTAATTGGAAGGTGGTGTGTTTTAGGGAGGTTCGTTTAACGTTTATGTATAAGGAAAATCAGAAGCTAGCAAACGAGCAACTAACTTTGGTCTAGCCAAAACTAGCAATTTTTTTTATACGGTGTTAGGCATAGTTATTCTATTTCATCTGAATATCTTTTGAAATATGCCTCATCAATGTCATCAATTCCTAGTTCATCACTTAATTTTTTTTTCATAAATTCAAACAAGGCATTATTGTGGTGAATCTCTTGCTTGGATTTTCTTTGATTGTCTTCATAATAACTGTTAATTTTTACTAAGAACCTGAATAAATCTTCTGTTAGATGAAAGTATAAGAGTCTTGTATTATTCTCAAAATCCAAATCAATATTTTCTTCTGTTTGATACCAATTTTTTAAATTTCTTTCAATATTAGAGTATGTTTTAGATAATGAAAAAAAATCTCTCCAAGTCTCTATTTTTCTTAAATGGGCAAACTTATTTCTAATTTGAGAAAATACTTCTATTTTTTTTGCCATCTCAGAATCAACACCAATTACATCCTTTATCAATAATACTTTTTGATAAAAACTTAAAGAACCAAAATTATGGCCTAATGCCTTTGAATCTAATATATCTATTCCTAATAGTTTACAAATTGTTTCCGAAGTAATTTCTTCAATTAATAGAGAATGATCCAAGACAATATATCTAGTTATATCAGATTTAGAAAAACTATAAATCATTATTTATTTTTTAATTGTGCCTAATGCTCTGATAAAAAAATCGTTTTAATGTTTTTTATCATTCGTTAAACAAATTTAGCTAATTTTTCTGACAAAGTCAAGTAGTACTTCAATCCTTTTAAACCAATTTAAAACTCAAACCGCAACTGAACACTAACGCTTTTTTTTAACTCAGGTTTTTTCTTCTTTTCAGTATTTAAATTAGACATAGAAATACCTAACAACCGCACCGAATTACTCAACTTTTCTTGGTACAATAAATCTTTTGCAGTTTCTAATATCACGTTTTTATCACCAATATAATAGGGTAAGGTTTTGCTTCGTGTTTGTAACGTAAAATCACTATATTTTATCTTTAACGTTACCGTTTTTCCAGCAACTTTACTTTTTAGCAATCTACGCGCCACTTCTTCGGCAATATGCTCTAGCTTTTCCAACATAAAAACTTCAGAAGATAAATTTTCGCTAAACGTACGTTCGGCAGCTAAACTTTTTCTGGTTCTTTGCGGTTTCACTTCACTGGTATGAATGCCTCTAACAATATAATAATAGTAGCCTCCAGATTTACCGAAGTTTTCAGTTAAATATGCTAAAGATTTCTGCTTCAAATCCAATCCTGTAAAAATGCCTTTTTGGTACATTTTTTCTGCGGTTACTTTACCAACACCGTAAAACTTCCTAATATCCAGTGCTTCTAAAAACTCAAGAACTTCTTCTGGATTTACCGTTTTTTGTCCGTTAGGCTTGTTATAATCACTAGCCACTTTAGCAATAAACTTATTAATAGAAATGCCAGCCGAAGCCGTTAAACCAACTTCATCTAAAATTCGTGCTTTTATCTCTTTGGCAATTAAAGACGCACTAGGGTTTCCCTTTTTGTTTTTGGTCACGTCTAAATAAGCTTCATCAAGAGATAGCGGTTCTACCAAATTTGTGTAATCATAAAAAATATTTCTAATCGCATCAGAAATCTCTCTGTAGCGATCAAAATTCGTCTTTACAAAAATAAGATGCGGACATAGTTTTATAGCCAAAGCCCCTGCCATGGCACTTTTAACACCATATTTTCTAGCTTCATAACTGGCAGCACTAACCACGCCTCGTTTTCCACCACCACCAACAGCAATAGCTTTACCTTTAAGTTCAGGATTATCCAATTGCTCTACAGAGGCATAAAAAGCATCCATATCTACATGAATAATTTTTCGTATTGGTAAATTGGTTAACATACTGTAAATTTAGGCATTAATTATTTTTCATATTTTAAAAATTAAGATTTATAATTAATTAGAAATAGCTTTTTAATGATAGAAATAGAACGAAAATTTTTGATAACTTCTGAAGCTTATAAAAAAGAAGCCTTCCGAAAGACTAGAATTAGCCAAGGATTTTTAAATACCCATAAAGCACGTACCGTTCGTGTTAGATTGAGAGATAATATAGGACTTATAACCGTAAAAGGACTATCAACTAGCAATGGGTTATCAAGGTTTGAATGGGAAAAAGAAATTTCTAAAAAAGAAGCAGAAGCACTTTTAAAACTCTGTGAACCAACAATAATTGATAAAATACGTTATGAAATAAAAGCAGGGAAACATATTTTTGAAGTAGACGAATTTTTTAAAGATAATGAAGGTTTAATTATTGCAGAAGTAGAGTTAGAAAGTGAAAACGAAACCTTTGAAAAACCGAGTTGGTTGGGAGAAGAAGTTACCGGACACATTAAATATTATAATTCGCAATTAAGTAAGCACCCTTATAATACCTGGAAATCATGAAAAAAACAATATTTGTATTACTATTTTTTTTCCTCTTTTTTGGTTGTAAAGAGGAATCAAAAACAACATTACCAGATATAGATAATGAGGTTGAATCGGTTTTAATTGAAGTAAAAGATTCTATCATAGAAGAACCTAAAGAAGTTATTGAAACAGTTGTTCCAAAAACTATAGAACAAATTAAAAAAGACTTGACAGCCAAAGGTTTTAAAATCTTTGATTATGTTGATGAGAAAACGAAAGATACCATTTTAATGCAACAGTATTTTATGGCATTTTTAAAAAAAGGACCTATTCGTGGGCAAAATGAAGAAGAATCTGCAGAACTTCAAACGCTACATTTGGCACATTTAAAAAAAATGTATGACTTAGGTTATGCTGATATTTCAGGGCCTTTTGGAGATGACGGAGATATTCGTGGCATTACTATTTATAATGTACCTACACTTAAAATGGCAGACAGTTTAGCAAATTCAGATCCCATGGTCATTGCCGGACGACTAAACATTGAAATTCATCCTTGGTGGGCTGGTAAAGGGTTTACTTTAAGATAATTTTCTCTACTTTTATACGTGTATTGTTTTTGTATAGGTGTATTTCGTCTATTGTAATTTTTGGTTATAAAACTTTTCATTAATATAGCTTTATTAATTCAATCATACAGTTGTTTTTAAAACTTAAATCTAGATTATATCAATAAAAATAGTGTTTCTATATTAATCGTTTTTGTTTGTTTTTTTACTCAGAACACTCAAGCACAACTAGGTTTTTGCTCAGGCAATTCTGGCGACCCTATTTTTACAGAAAACTTTGGTACAGGAGGAACAACACAGTTGCCTATAGGGACCACATCTTATGCCTTTATAAGTACGTCACCTAATGATGGTTTTTATAATGTTTCTAGTAATACAAATTGGTTTGGGTGGCATGATATTGAAGACCATACTAGTAATGATACAAATGGTAAAATGCTGGTTATTAATGCTGATTTTACCTCCGGAGAGTTCTACAGAACAACAGTAAACGGGCTTTGCGAAAACACAACTTACGAGTTTTCTTCATGGATGATAAATTTATTACCAGCTTCTGGCTGTAACGGAGTAGGAATACCAATAAATGTAAAATTTGAAATTTGGGATAACACAGATACTAATCTTTTAGCTAGCGGCGATACAGGTAATATAAATGGAACATCAAGCCCAAATTGGCAGCAGTATGCATTAGTATTTCAGACTTTGCCAAGTCAAACATCTGTGATATTAAAAATGAAAAACAATGGTGTAGGAGGTTGCGGAAATGATTTAGCGCTTGATGATATTATTTTTAAATCTTGTGGAGATGCTATTGCAATTGAAGACACATCAAATATGAATTTAATTAGCGTATGTGAAGATGCGCTACCTTTCTCAGTAACACTAACGGCACTGCCAGATTTTACTATTTTTTCATCACATTTTTATCAATGGCAGGAAAGTCCAGATAGTGTTAACTGGACTGATATAGCCGGAGAAACAAGCAATACTTATTCAGCAACTTCAATTAACAATAATACATTCTATAGGGTAAAAGTTGCAGAAGATGCCATTAATGTAAATAACAATTCTTGCAATTCTTCTTCCGAAATTTATGAAATTAGAATCATTTCTTTTCCTAATGCTCCTATCAGTAATGGGGATTTAATGATTTGTGAAAACGACACCACACCATTATCAGTAACTGTCCCATCCGGAGTTATAGTAAATTGGTATGATGCAGCCACAGGAGGAAATTTACTGTTAGCAAATAATACGTCATTCAACCCGACCACTTCAGGACTCTATTATGCCGAAGCAGAAACTATAGAAGGTCGATGTCAATCCACATCAAGAACAACACTTCAAATAGAATACCTCGAAACTCCAGAAGTTACAGACGAATCATTCAGCTTCTGCGAAAACACAATTATAACTCTACAAGCAGACCCAACAGACCCAAGTATCGTTACCTCCTATTTGTGGGATAATGGTAGCACCAATCAAGAAATAAATGTATCAATCTCAGGCACATATACCGTTATTGTTTCAAATAACTCATGTAGCGTAACAAAAACCATAACCCTATCGCAAATCGATAATCCAATAATTGAAAGTGTTATCTCAGACGATTATAATATCATCATAAAAACATCTAACGCTGGCGATTTTTTATATTCAATAGACGGTATTACATTTCAATCAAACCCCATATTTTCTAGTGTTGAAGGCGGACAATATACTATTTATGTTAAGCATCAAGATTGTACCGAAGCAATTACCACTCAACACATTCACTTTTATATTCCTAAATTTTTCACACCAAACGGCGACAACGTAAACGATACCTTCAATTTAAAAGGTATTGAGTTTTATAGTTTTTCACAAGTTTCTATTTTCGATAGATACGGAAAACTCCTTAAAAACGCTGTAAACACTTCTTTTTCATGGAACGGAACATTTAGCGGGCAACTGTTACCAACAGGCGATTATTGGTACGTTATTATTATAGAAGGCCAGAAGTTTACAGGGCATTTCACACTAAAACGATAAATATTTGGGCCTTACCACAAGGGTCGGGCTTTTTTCATGGTTTTGTATTTAATATTATCGAATTCATGAACATAAATGTTTCGCTATATCTTTTTAAAACGTCATTGCGATGACGAAGGGCGTGGCAATCTGCCAAATTTCAGTTCGCTCACATGTATTTTGTTATTTAAGCTTTAAAAAGAATGCCGCTGCAATCTCTAACGCGGGTGTGCTTGCCAAAATTTAGTTTAAATCCATAGCTTTTATGCTTTCTACCCTATTGCGCTCTAGAAAAGCATCAATAGTTTCAAAATGTTCAATAACACGTTGGTCTTTAAATTCAAACACCTTTTTAGATAACCCTTGTAGAAAATCACGATCGTGAGAAACCAATAGTAAAGTACCATCAAAATTTTGTAGTGCTTCTTTAAGGACGTCTTTAGATTTTAAATCGAGGTGATTGGTTGGCTCATCCAGAATAAGCAAATTTACAGGTTCCAATAGTAATTTTACCATCGCCAATCTGGTTTTTTCTCCACCAGATAAAACACTTACTTTTTTATCAATATCATCACCTTTAAACATAAAGCGCCCAAGGATGTTTTTAATTTGTGTGCGCACATCCCCTTTTGCCACCTCATCAACGGTTTGAAAAATAGTTAATTCTTCATCAAGTAAAGCAGCTTGGTTTTGCGCAAAATACCCAACTTTCACATTATGCCCCAAGCTACAAGTGCCATCAACGTTAATTTCGCCTAAAATGGCTTTAATCATAGAGGATTTTCCTTCGCCATTCCGACCAACAAAACAAACTTTTTCCCCTCTAGCAATCGACATATTTGCGTTTTTAAAAACCTGATGGTTTCCGTAAGATTTAGACACCTCCTTAACGGTTACAGGATAATCACCTGAGCGTTGCGTTGGTGGAAAACGTAATTTTAAAGCCGAGGTATCAATATCATCAATTTCTATAATATCCAATTTTTCTAACATGCGTTCTCGAGATGCCACTTGATTGGTTTTTGAGTAGGTCCCTTTAAAACGCTCAATAAACGCCATGTTATCAGCAATCATTTTTTGCTGTTCTTGATAGGCTTTTATTTGATGCGTTCGGCGGTCTTCACGCAATTGCAAGTAATGGGTATACTTCGCTTTATAATCGTAAATACGACCCATAGTCACTTCAATCGTACGATTGGTGATATTATCAATAAAAGCACGATCATGAGAAATCACAACCACAGCATTGGCTTTATTTACTAAAAAATCTTCTAGCCACACGACAGATTCAATATCAATATGGTTGGTGGGCTCATCCAATAAAATTAAATCTGGTTTTTGAAGTAAGATTTTAGCGAGTTCAATTCGCATGCGCCATCCTCCAGAAAATTCATTGGTTTGGCGCTCAAAGTCTCCTTGTTTAAAACCTAAGCCTTTGAGTGCTTTTTCAACTTCAGCATCATAATTAACATCTTCTAAGGCGTAATACTTGTCACCTAAATCTGAAACACGTTCAATAATTTTCATGTACACATCAGACTCATAATCGGTTCTAGTTTCAAGCTCCTTGTTTAGGGCTTCCATTTCATCACGCATGGAAAACACATGACTAAAAGCTTTAGAAGCTTCCTCAAAAACCGTTGTATTATCTTCTGTTAATAAATGCTGAGGCAAATAGGCAATCACCCCATCTTTTGGCGTTCTAACATGACCACGCGTGGCATTTTGTACACCAGCAATAATTTTCATCATCGTAGATTTTCCTGCACCATTTTTCCCCATTAAGGCAATTTTATCATTCTCATTTATAGTGAAAGAGACATCACTAAACAAAGTATGACCACTAAATTCTACCGCTAAACTATCTACTGAAATCATTATTATTTTTTTGAAGCAGCAAAACTAATAAAAGCACAAGAATAATTCTTTCATTTTTTTGAAGTAATATTGCAATCGGAAACTAAGTATGAGTATCATTTCAAAAGACATACAAAAAGCGGTTGCCCTTTTAAAGGCTGATAAGCTTGTGGCAATACCAACCGAAACCGTTTATGGTCTCGCAGGAAATATCTATAGTGAGAAAGCCATTAAAAGCATTTTTGCAACCAAAAAGCGCCCGTTTTTTAATCCGCTTATTGTTCATATGCCTTCAGTGGAGTCTTTAGAAACTATTGTAAGTGACGTTCCCGAAAAAGCAAAATTACTTGCTGATGCCTTTTGGCCAGGGTCTATGACGTTGGTGCTTAAAAAACAATCTAGTATTCCAGACATCATCACCGCAGGAAAAGATACCGTTGCAGTACGTGTGCCTAACCATCCTGTAACTTTAGAGCTCTTAAAACAATTACCCTTTCCGTTAGCAGCACCAAGTGCCAATCCTTTCGGGAGCATCAGCCCTACAAAACCAGAACATGTAGCACGTTATTTTAAAAACGATATCGAGCACGTTTTGGATGGTGGTGCTTGTATTAACGGCATAGAATCTACAATCATAGGTTTTGAAGATGACGAACCCATCATTTATCGTTTAGGCGCTCTTGCACTAGAAGATATTGAAGCCGTAATTGGAAAAGTGTCAATCAAAAATAAAAAAGAAGAAAGTCCAGATGCTCCTGGTATGTTAGATAGACATTATGCACCAGCTACACAAACATTTCTAACCGATACGGTTTCAGAAGACATTAAAAAACACTTAGGAAAGCGTATTGGAATTTTGCTTTTCAAATCAGACATGAAAGACGATACGATTACGACTCAAATCATCTTATCTCAAAAAGGCGATATGGCAGAAGCGGCATCAAAATTATATGATGCTTTACATGAATTAGACCATCAAAATCTAGATGTTATTATCGCTGAAAAATTCCCCAATTATGGCTTAGGAAAATCAATCAACGACAGGTTGCAACGTGCTACATTCAGTATTTAATTTTTTATTGCCTCATGGACCTGATTTTCAACTACAAAAAAACCTTAAACAAGGTTTGGTAATCCGATAGTTTATCGTAAATTTGCAAACTCTTTTTGAGAGAGGAATGTTTAATAATTAAAAAATCAAAGTGTGGACACATTAAGCTACAAAACGATTTCAGCAAACAAAGCTACTGTAAATAAGGAGTGGGTTTTGGTTGATGCTGAAGGTCAAGCGCTTGGTCGTTTAGCTTCTAAAGTTGCAAAACTTATTAGAGGTAAACACAAGCCAAACTTCACACCTCACGTAGATTGCGGAGATAACGTTATTGTTATCAATGCTGAAAAAATCACATTATCTGGTAACAAATGGGCTGACAAGTCATACATTCGTCACACCGGATATCCAGGAGGTCAAAAAAGTTTAACTGCTACAGAATTGTTTGGAAAAGATCCTGCAAGAGTAGTAGAAAAATCAGTTAAAGGAATGCTACCTAAAAATAAATTAGGTGCCGCTTTATTCCGTAACTTAACAGTTGTTGTTGGTACAGAGCATGCTCATGCAGCTCAAAAGCCAAAAACAATAAATCTAGAAGAATTTAAATAACATGGAAGTAATTCACAAAATTGGCCGTAGAAAAACGGCTGTTGCGCGCGCTTATGTTGCCCCAGGAAAAGGTAACATTACAATCAATAAAAAAGACTTAGCTAATTATTTTACTACTGCTACCTTACAGTACAAAGTAAAACAACCTTTAGTTTTGACTAACAATGACGCCAACTTTGATATTACAGTAAATGTATTCGGAGGTGGTATTACTGGTCAAGCAGAAGCTGTTCGTTTAGCAATTTCTCGCGCTATGTGCGAGGTTGATGCTGAAAACAGATTAATCTTAAAACCAGAAGGTTTATTAACAAGAGATCCAAGAATGGTTGAACGTAAGAAATTCGGTCAGAAGAAAGCTCGTAAGAAGTTTCAATTCTCTAAACGTTAATATCCTGGACTTGATTCAGGATCTGTTTTCAGATTCCTTTATCATTTTCAAACACAATAATAAATTTAAAACAGTTAGTGTTGTCCTAGTCCAAAAGACAGGATTTAGTTTAGCATCTAAATGAAGCCAAGCGCCCAAGCTAAAAAGCTAAAAGCCAAATGGAACATTGCTAATTCAACAGAACGTAAACTATTAAAAAATGGCAGTAGAAGTAAAAGAATTACTTGAAGCAGGTGTACACTTTGGACACCTTACCCGTAAGTGGAATCCAAATATGGCACCTTACGTATATATGGAACGTAATGGTATCCATATTATAAACCTTTATAAAACAGCGGCTAAAATTGACGAAGCTGGAGCAGCACTTGCTAAAATTGCAGCTTCTGGACGTAAAATTTTATTCGTTGCAACAAAAAAGCAAGCAAAAGATATTGTTGCTGAAAAAGCTGGCGAAATTAACATGCCTTACATCACTGAAAGATGGCCTGGAGGGATGTTAACTAACTTTGTTACTATTAGAAAAGCGGTTAAAAAAATGGCTTTTATTGATAGAATGAAGAAAGACGGCACGTTCATGACATTGTCTAAAAAAGAGCGTTTACAAGTTGATCGTTTAAGAGCTAAGTTAGAAAAAAACTTAGGTTCTATAAGTGATATGACGCGTTTACCTGGTGCTTTATTTGTTGTAGATATTAAGCGTGAGCATATCGCGATTAAAGAAGCTCAGAAATTAAACATTCCAATTTTTGCAATGGTTGATACCAACTCTGACCCACGTCAGGTTGATTATGTGATTCCTGCAAATGATGACGCTTCTAAATCGATAGATAAAATCTTAACCGCTGTAACATTTGCAGTATCTGAAGGATTAGCAGAACGTAAAGCTGAAAAAGAAGCTACAGCTTCTGCAAAAGAAGCTGCTCCAAAAGCTAAAAAAGAGGCCGCTCCAAAAGTTGAAGCCAAAGAAGAGGTAGTAGTTGAAAAAGCTGCTCCAGCCAAAAAAGCAACAGCTGAAGAAGAATAAAAAACATTAATACAACACAAATAAGTCGTTTAATTCTTTTTCTTGGTTGAAAATAAATTGAACGACTTTTTTAAATTATAATAACTATGAGTACTACAGTAAAAATTACAGCCGCTGAAGTCAATAAATTAAGACAAGCAACTGGCGCAGGTATGATGGATTGCAAAAAAGCTTTAGTTGAAGCTGAAGGTGATTTTGATAAGGCTATTGCTGTTCTTCGTAAAAAGGGACAAAAAGTAGCAGAAAAAAGAGCTGACAGAGATTCATCTGAAGGTGCTGCTGTTTCAAAAATTAGTGCAGACCAAACAAAAGGTATAGCTATTGTTTTAGGATGTGAAACTGATTTTGTTGGTAAAAACGAAAACTTTCTAGCATTAGCTAGTCAATTAGGTGATATTGCTTTAAACACAAGCTCTAAAGAAGATTTTTTAGCTGCAGATTTTGAAGGTATGACAGTTGCTGAAAAATTAGTTGAGCAAACAGGTGTTATTGGTGAGAAACTTGAAATTACAGCTTTTGAGAAATTAGAAGCTGCTTATGTTGGTACTTACGTACACATTAACAAAATTGCTGCATTGGTAGGTTTAACTGCTAAAGTTGATAACGCTGAAGTTTTAGTTAAAGATGTGGCAATGCAAGTTGCTTCTATGGGAGCTACGTCATTATCTTATAAAGATTTTGATCCTGCATTTGTAGCATCAGAAACTGAAGCTAGAATTGCCGTTATTGAAAAAGATAATATTGAATTAGGGCGTTTAGGTAAAACACTTAAAAATGTACCTAGTTATATTTCTATGGCGCAATTAACTCCTGAAGTTATAGCTGAGGCTGAAGAAGCTGCAAAAGCGGAATTAAAAGCTGAAGGTAAGCCAGAACAAATCTGGGATAGAATTTTACCAGGTAAAATGGAGCGTTTTATTTCTGATAACACGACTTTAGATCAAGAGCAATGTCTTTTAGATCAAAGATTTATTAAGGATGACAAGAAAACTGTTGCTGAATATGTTTCTACTTATGGCGATGTTGAAATCTCAGGTTTTAAACGTGCTACGGTAGGGTAATCAGTTCCTGTAAAAATAGAAACTAAATAAATATTTAAGCCACTATTCTTTTTAAGGATGGTGGTTTTTTTCTGCAAACAAGTCAAGTTGTTAGATTTATAACCAAAATTGGCGGATACCTGCGGGAGCGATAGAAACCCTTCGACTTCGCTCAGGACAGGCTCCATCCTTTTTTAAAATAGGAAAAACACAATTTAGGTTATAAACTAAAAATTAACAGATTGCCACGTCGTGCCTCCTCGCAATGACGTTTTAAAAAGATATAGTGGAAAGCGCGGTTTTTTTTAAACCCGCCAAAAAACATCAATTAGTAAAGATTCAAAAAATAAAAAAATTGTGTAGCTTTGTGCAACCTCAGTAAATAACTCATGACATACAAAAGAATACTCCTAAAACTATCAGGCGAAGCCTTAATGGGAAACCGCCAATATGGTATAGATCCAGACCGACTAGCAGAATATGCGCAAGACATAAAAACGATTACTAGTAAAGGTGTAGAAGTTGCCATAGTTATTGGAGGCGGTAACATTTTTAGAGGTGTTGCAGGGGCTAGTAAAGGAATGGACCGTGTACAAGGCGACCACATGGGCATGCTTGCTACGGTTATTAATGGTTTAGCTTTACAAGGTGCTTTGGAAGATGCTGGACTACCTACAAGACTACAATCTGCCATTAAAATTAATGAAGTTGCTGAACCTTTTATAAGACGAAAAGCCATGCGGCATCTAGAAAAAGGTCGTGTTGTTATTTTTGGTGGAGGAACAGGAAACCCCTATTTTACTACAGATTCTGCTGCCGTTTTGCGTGCTATAGAAATTGAAGCTGATGTGATTTTAAAAGGCACTCGAGTTGATGGTATTTATAATGTCGATCCAGAAAAAGATAATACTGCTGTTAAATTTAATTCTATATCTTTTGACGATGTGTTAAGAAAAGGCTTAAAAGTGATGGACACTACAGCATTCACACTAAGTCAGGAAAACAAATTACCAATTATTGTTTTTGATATGAATAAAAAAGGAAACCTACTTAAAGTGGTTTCTGGAGAAAATATTGGAACAGTTGTTAACGTATAATTATTGGTGTAGTTTTTGAACACCTATTATATAATTTGAACTAAAAGTTTAAAACAATGAACGAAGACATAAAATTTATATTAGATAGTACGAAAGAGGCTATGGATAATGCGGTTGCGCATCTTAAAAAACAGTTTCTTAATATTAGAGCTGGTAAGGCTAGTCCTGCTATGCTTGGAAGTGTTATGGTTGATTATTATGGTGCACAAACACCACTTAGTCAAGTGGCAAACGTGAATACGCCTGATGGTAGAACAATTACGGTTCAGCCATGGGAAAAAAGTATGCTTCAAGAAATTGAACGTGGTATTGCTTACGCTAATCTTGGATTTAACCCTATGAATAATGGTGAAACTATTATTATTAACGTACCACCTTTAACTGAAGAACGTCGTAAAGATTTGGCTAAACAAGCTAAAGCTGAAACTGAAGATGCTAAAATAAGTATCAGAACGGCACGTAAAGATGCGATGAACGATGTAAAGAAGAACGAAGATGTTTCAGAAGATTTAAAGAATAACGCTGAAATAGACATACAACAAATGACGGATACTTTCGTTAAAAAAGTCGATGAACTTTTCGATAATAAAGAAAAGGAAATCATGACTGTATAATTTTAAAGGCGACAGTTTAGTCGCTTTTTTTATAAATCCTTAGTTTCTAGTTTTTACAAATGTTAAAACGTTACTTAATTTTTCTTTTAATCATTTGTACAACTCTAGTTCATGGGCAATCTTTCCAAAAAAAGGATATTGAACCTCAACAAGATTCGATTAAAAAAAGGGAATTATTAAAAAGCTTAGGCAATGGTTTTTTGCCCTCAAAATATTTCAACACAGACCTCAGGTATCTTATAAAGTTTAATCAATACGAAGGTGTTAGAACTGGACTTGGAGGTGTTACAAACAATGCTTTTTCCGAAAAATACAGATTTAATACCTATGTGGTTTATGGTTTTAGAGACCATCGTTTTAAATACAGTATTGGAGGCGGGTTTCGATTAGCCAAAAAAACAAATACTTGGGTAAATCTATTTTACACGGATGACTTACAAGAAACTGGAAGTACTAAATTCCTTACAGACAAACGTTTCTTTCAGTTCTTCGAACCTCGTTTACTTAATATTGATTTATTTCATAAGCACATTACAAAAGCCATAAGTTTAGAACATAAATTAACACCCAGTATAGAAGCCGAAACTGAACTAGCCATAAGTAATATAAACCCAACTTATAGTTACAGCTATCTTTCAGGCAATACGGCTATTAATTCTTTTCATTTAAGTACCGTAAAAATAGGTTTACAATGGAGTCCGTTTAGTACTTTTGAAGCTTCAGAAAAAGGACCAAAAGAAACCAAAGAAGGGTATCCTAAATTTACACTTCAGTACACTAAAAGTTTTAATAATATTTTTGGTAGTAATTTTGGTTTTTCAAAATTTGACTTTAGAACCCTTTATAAAATAGGAGATGAAAAAAATGCCTTTTCTGAAATCATATTAGTATCGGGAGTTGCTAGAGGAAATACGCCTCTTACACATATGTATCATGCCTATCCAAACAATATTAATAAAGAAACCATATTACAACGTTTTTCTGTGGCTGGATTAAATAGTTTTGAAACCATGTATTTCAATGAGTTTTTTTCAGATAAGTTTGCAACATTTCAATTCAAGCATTTTTTAAAACCTTTCAATATTTCAGAGCGCTATAAACCTCAAATGGTTTTGATTACACGAGTCGCTATTGGAGACATGGACAATCCTGAAAAACACCAAGACGTTTCGTTTGGCTCATTAAAAAAAGGATATACTGAGTCGGGTTTCGAACTTAATAAATTGCTCTTTGGTTTTGGTTTAAGCCTTACATATCGTTATGGTGGTTATCATTTACCTGAAATTGGCGATAATATTGCGTTTAAATTTACATTTAACGTCTCGTTATGAGGTATTACTCTTGTTTTTTCTACCTTTGCGCATCTTTTAACTAAAGCATGTTTAAACTTTTTACGAAAGACTTTTGGGATGTTATCGCAAGATTGATTTTACGCAATAAAATCATCATTCTTGTAGGCATATTAATTTCTACTATTCTTTTCGCTCAGAAATGGGATAACATGCGTTTAGCCTACAGTGAGGCGAATATGTTGCCAGACGACCATGAAGTAAATATTACATATAATAACTTTTTGAAAATCTTTGGAGAGGAAGGAAATCTTATTATACTTGGTGTAAAAGACAGCACCTTATTTACCGTTGAAAAACTAAATGCTTGGAATAAACTTTCAAAAGATTTTAAACAAAATGAAGCTGTTGAAACGGTTATTTCTATAAAAGATCTTCAGAAACTAGTTAAAGATACTGAAAATGAAAAGTTCAACTTGGAACCTTTTATTAAAGACTCTATTACTTCTATAGCTCAAATTGAAACACTTCAAAACGAGCTTTTTAAAAAATACCCATTTTACGATAATTTCTTATTTAACACAGAAACAAAAACAATACGTACGGCTATTTACATGAATAAAGCCATTGTAAATACATCCGCAAGAAAAGATTTTGTTATTAATGTTTTATTACCTAAAATTAAAACCTTTGAAGACACCTATAACTTAGATGTTCGCATTTCTGGGATGCCTTATATCCGTACTTTAAATTCAAAGAATATTGTTGATGAAATCAGTCAGTTTATTATAGCTGCACTTTTAGTGACGTCGATTATTTTCTTTTTCTTTTTTAGGTCGTTTCGAGCCACATTTATTTCTCTAGTTGTAGTGTGTATTGGTGTAGCGTGGACTTTAGGCATTATTGGCTTATTAAATTATGAAATTACAGTTTTAACAGCTTTAATACCGCCTCTTATTATTGTTATTGGAATACCAAACTGTATTTTCTTAATCAATAAATATCAGAACGAAGTAAAGCTACACGGGAATAAAGTAAAATCTTTACAACGTGTTATTACAAAAATTGGTAATGCTACATTGATGACTAATGTTACGACGGCCTCTGGTTTTGCAACATTCATTTTAACAGAAAGTAAACTTTTAAAAGAATTTGGAGTTGTAGCTTCACTTAGTATCATTTCTATTTTTATTCTATGCTTATTGATTATTCCTATTATCTATAGCTTTTTACCTTATCCAAAAGACCGTCACTTAGAGCACTTAAACAAACGCTGGATTGGTGGTTTTGTAAATTGGATGGAACGCATGGTAAGGCATAAAAGAATTGCTATTTATATCACTTCTGTAGTCTTACTTGTAGTAAGTATTATAGGTATATATCAAATAAAAATATCTGGCAGTTTAATTGAAGACATGCCTCAAGAATCTGAGTTTGTAAATGATATTCGCTTTTTTGAAAAAGAATTTAATGGTATCATGCCATTAGAAATCATGATAGATACCAAGCGTAAAAAAGGGGTCATGAAACTATCTACGCTTAAACGCATGGATGAATTTGAAGATCTCATTATTGAAACTCCAGAATTATCAAAACCTGTTTCTGTAGTTAGTTTAGTTAAATACTCTAAACAAGCCTATTATAATGGCAATACAAAGTATTATCAATTACCATCTTCACAAGAAAATAGTTTTATTTTATCATACGCTAAAAACTCATCTTCAAATGTCGATTTACTCAATAATTTTGTAGACAGCACTGGTCAATACGCTCGTATAACTACCTTTATGAAAGATGTTGGGACTGATAAAATGGAACGTCTTGAAGAAAATCTTCAAACAAAAATAGATAAAGTATTTCCAAAAGATCGTTATGATGTTATTATGACTGGAAAAGCCTTATTATTTCAGAAAGGAACAAAATATTTAGTTAAAAATTTAGTCATATCATTAAGCTTAGCCATACTATTAATAGCCTTGTTTATGGCCTATATGTTTCGTTCTGGACGAATGATTATCATCTCCCTCATTCCAAACTTATTACCGCTTTTGGTAACAGCTGGTTTAATGGGTTACTTGGGCGTACCAATAAAGCCTTCAACAATTTTAGTGTTTAGTATTGCTTTTGGAATTTCTGTTGATGATACGATTCACTTTTTAGCAAAATACAGACAAGAACTTCAAGCTAATAACTGGAAAATTAAAGTCTCTGTTTATGGCGCTTTACGTGAAACTGGAGTAAGTATGTTTTATACCTCTATTGTTTTGTTTTTCGGGTTTTCAGTATTTACCATTTCAAGTTTTGGTGGCACAGTAGCTTTAGGAGCCCTAGTCTCTGCCACATTACTATTTGCTATGCTTTCTAATTTACTACTTTTACCTTCTCTATTATTGTCTTTAGAACGCAATATCGCAAACAAACAAGTTCTTAGAAAACCTCCAATAAACATTATCCCAAGGGAAGACGAATTAGAAGATTAATCTACCACGATTCAAATGATATTTTAATCTAAATTCCAAAAATTTTGGAATTTAGAAATTGAATTTTCATCAATGAAACCTTTATATTTACATTATTAATTTTAAAAATGTGTGACTTTGAAAACTGTTTCAGAATTATTATCGAAAGATATTATTATACCAGAGGTAGAAATTAAAGGTTGGGTAAGAACCTTTAGAGCAAATAGGTTTATTGCTTTAAATGATGGTTCTACTTTAAATAATATACAATGTGTTGTCGATTTTGAAAACTTTGACGAAGCCCTTTTAAAAAGAGTTACTACAGGTGCAGCTATTCATGTAAAAGGAGAACTTGTTGAGAGCCAAGGTAAAGGGCAAAAGGTTGAAATAAAAGTAAACGAGTTAATAGTTTTAGGTGATTCTGATCCTGATAGTTACCCTATTCAACCTAAAAAACACTCTTTTGAATTTTTACGTGAAAACGCACATTTACGCACTAGAACAAATACCTTTAGTGCTGTTATGCGATTACGATCGACGCTCTCTTTTGCTATTCATAAATATTTTAACGACAACGGTTTTTATTATATGCATGCGCCTATTATTACCGGAAGTGATGCTGAAGGTGCTGGCGAAATGTTTAAGGTTTCAAGCCTTGATGCTAAAAACCCACCTTTAAACGATGAAGGTAAGGTTGATTATTCTAAAGATTTCTTCGGAAAAGAAACCAACTTAACGGTTTCTGGTCAATTAGAAGCTGAAACATATGCGATGTCTCTTGGGAAAGTATATACTTTCGGTCCAACATTTAGAGCTGAAAACTCAAATACATCTAGACATCTTGCTGAATTTTGGATGATTGAACCAGAAGTCGCTTTTATGGATTTAGCTGGAAATATGGATTTAGCTGAAGACTTTATGAAATCTGTTATTAAATATATTTTAGATAACAATAGAGAGGATTTAGAGTTTTTAGACAAACGCCTTCAAGATGAAGAAAAAACAAAACCGCAGGCAGAACGAAGCGATATGACTTTAATTGAAAAGTTAAACTTTGTTACTGATAACAATTTTAAACGTGTTAGTTATACTGAAGCGATCGATATTTTAAGAAACTGTAAGCCGAACAAGAAAAAGAAATTTAAGTATATCATTAACGAATGGGGAACAGATTTACAAAGTGAACACGAGCGTTTTCTTGTAGAAAAACATTTTAAATGCCCTGTAATCTTATTTGATTATCCAGCAAATATTAAAGCGTTTTACATGCGTTTAAATGAAGACGGTAAAACCGTTCGTGCCATGGATATTCTATTCCCTGGTATTGGAGAGATTGTTGGTGGTGCACAACGTGAAGAGCGATTAGATGTTTTAAAAGAACGAATGGCTACTATAAATATTCCTGAAGACGACCTTTGGTGGTATCTAGATTTACGCAAATATGGCACTGCAGTCCATTCTGGCTTTGGCTTAGGATTTGAACGTTTAGTTATGTTTGCAACAGGAATGAGTAATATTAGAGATGTTATTCCGTTTCCAAGAACGCCACAAAATGCAGAATTTTAAAAAAATAACAAAAAAAGGTAAACTTGGTACAACTTTGGTATACTAATCCCTTTTTATATATTTGAGTAACCACCTTAAATCAAAATATGCTTAAACAATATTTACAGTTTAAATTATCTCAAAAACTATCTCCTCAGCAAATTCAATTAATGAAATTGATACAGCTGCCTACGCAAGCTTTTGAGCAACGTTTAAAGCAAGAATTGGAAGAGAACCCTGCATTAGAAGGTGGTAAAGAAGACAATCAAGAAGACTTAGATTTAGATTTTGATAATACAGACGATTTTGATGACAAAGCATCTGATACTGACGAAATAAATATTGATGAGTACTTGAGTGATGATGAAGTTCCTGACTACAGAACACAAGTTAATAACTACAGTAGTGATGATGAAGAAAAAACAATGCCATATGCTGCTGGAACCTCGTTTACACAACATTTAGTAACCCAATTAAATACCTATAGACTTTCTGATGATGAACGAGATATTGCCGAATTTTTAGTTGGAAGTGTAGATGAAAGTGGTTACATAAGACGAGAATTAAGCGACATCATGGACGATTTGGCATTCACACAAAGTATTTATACCACTGAAGAACAAATTGGAAAAGTTTTAAAAATAGTGCATCAATTAGATCCTGCTGGCGTAGGAGCAAGAAATCTACAAGAGTGTTTAAGTATTCAATTACATAGAAAGGAAAAAACAGTCGATACTGAATTAGCAATCAATATTATTGATAATGCTTTTGATCAGTTCACGAAAAAACATTACAAAAAATTACTTCAAAAGTTTGATATTACTGAAATTCAGTTGAAAGATGCTATTACTGAAATTGAACATTTAAACCCAAAACCTGGTGGTTCTTATGCCGGAAACAACAGGATTGTAGAACATGTAGTTCCTGATTTTGCTATTAAAATAGTTGATGGAGAGTTGGAGTTAACCCTTAACGGAAGAAACGCGCCAGAGCTTCATGTATCTAGAGAATACAATAATATGCTTAAGGGCTACAAGGACGCTAAAGACAAATCAAAATCGCAAAAAGATGCAGTTATCTTTATTAAACAGAAACTAGATGCTGCTAAATGGTTTATTGAAGCTATAAAACAACGTCAGCAAACATTATTTGTAACTATGAGTGCCATAATGCATTACCAAAAAGAATACTTTCTCACAGGTGATGAACGCAACTTAAGACCAATGATTCTTAAAGATATTGCTGATGAAATACATATGGATGTTTCAACAGTATCTAGAGTTGCAAACAGTAAGTATGTTGATACGCCATATGGTACTAAGTTGATAAAAGAATTCTTTTCTGAATCTATGAAAAATGATCAAGGAGAAGATGTTTCTACAAGAGAAATAAAGAAAATTCTCGAAACTGTTATCGAAGAAGAAAACAAGAAAAAGCCACTAACAGACGAAAATTTGGCTTCAATCTTAAAAGAAAAAGGATATCCAATTGCAAGACGAACTGTTGCAAAATATAGAGAGCAACAAGATATACCTGTAGCACGTTTACGTAAAAAAATATAATGGATAGGCTATTAAAGAGTATCTCATATATTTTTCACCCATTGATAATGCCTTTATTAGGCGTTGTTTTTTACTTTTCAAAATCACCTCGATATATTCCAGTTGAAATTATTCAAGCGAAAGTAGTATCCCTTTTTATATTAACTGTTATTCTGCCTGTTTTAATATATTTACTATTAAAAACAGTGGGAGTTGTAAACACTATTAATCTTAAAACAACTAAAGAACGTATTTACCCATTGATTCTAAATGGTATTATTATATTAATAGTATTGCAACGGATATTAACACCTTCTCAGTCTGCTGAACTTTATTTTTTCTTTGTTGGTATACTCATATCTAATATGACTTGTTTATTACTCGCCATAATGAAATTTAAAGCCAGTATACACATGATTGCAATATCTGGTGTGTTTATGTTTTTTATAGCGCTTAGTATTCATTTTAGCATTAATATCAATGGAACGCTAGCATTAATAGCTATAATAATGGGAGCTATTGCCACATCAAGACTTCATGTTAAGGCACACTCTTATATAGAACTAATTATAGGCATTTTTATAGGGGTAGTTCCACAGTTAATTTTGGTAACTTATTGGTTATAGTATATAAAACATTAGTCCTATTTTAGCTACACTAATATCCAAATGCTCGCCATTTAGTTTGACATCTTTTGAGAATATGGAATTTAAAGCATAATACAAGTGAATATTCCAAGTGTTATATCCAGCACTCAAAGTTAGTCCATATTGAAATCTATTAAAATCTTCATTATTAGTGTATTTAATACGCCCTAAATCGCCTTCATATTTTGACGTATTAGCAATCATATAACCAAATTTAAATCCTGTATAAATACGCCAAAAATTATATTCTGTTGGTGATGATGTGCGCCATCTAAATTCTATAGGCAACTCTACTAAATGAATTGAAAACTTGTTTTTACTATAGGTTTGACTATCTGAAAGAATACTGTACTCGAAACTATTAGTATTGTTTTTATTAATAAAAAGATCTTGATTAAATGAATTGGCAGAATACCCCAAACCTATACCAATAGCAACATTTCTGGCGGCATTAATTGGCATGTCTTTAATAAACCCTAATTGAAACCCTAAAGAAAATCCACTTTGGTTTAAGCTTTTAGGCTTTTTATCTAGTAAATTATAAGTAATGCCGGCATAAAATTGATCCTCTTTATATAGAGAATCTATTTTCTTTAAAGTATTTTCTTGAGCAAAACAAAATTCAATACTTGAAAATAAAAATATGAAAATAAACCAATATTTCATTTAAAAACAATATTTTAAAATTTACAGCTAAAGTTAAACATAGCAATTAAAATGGTTTATGTCTTTTTTAAAAATCAAAAGGCGTTTTGATGAAATCAAAACGCCTTTTGTATAAAATCAAGAAATAAAAATCAATTATTATTAAAAACACTACCTTTTTTGGTTGTATAATTAATTTTCAATGCGTTAACTTTACGCAGTTCTTGTTTAATGTCTCCTATTAATCCCATATTAGCATCACTATCAACTTTTAAAGCTGTAGTTAAAAATGGCACTAACTCTTCTCTTTTAGAAGCGCGTTCTGCATTTATGAAAGACGCAATCTCTTTAACATCTGCAAATTTATCGTTTAGCTGTATTCTTGCAGAGCTACCATACTGTTTATAATTAGCACTTGGCTTTCCGGCATAGATATACATCACCAAATCTTTTTTATCAAGTTTCTCAACTTGATTAGCAAATGGTAAATTATTCTCTATCATTAAGGTATTTTGCCTCATTACAGTAGCAACCATAAAAAAGAATAATAACATAAACACAATATCTGGTAATGATGCTGTATTAACAGCAGGTATATCACCTCCTTTTTTCTTTTTAAATTTAGACATACTTATAAATGTTAAATTATTCTTGTACTTCTGAAAGTTTTTGAGGATAGTCCAATTTTATTTGGTCTATTTTCTCTTTTAGCTTCTCTTTATTTCCTGGCCAATTTACATCTTTGTAATTAGATTCCATTTCGGCAAATGATTTACCGTATAAAGCTTCAGCTCTTGCATCTCTCAACTCATTATATGCAGCTACCAATTCATTCTGTACTGCTATATAGGTTTTATAAGTTGTTTCTCTGTTGTTAGCCAATGAAATAATAGCTTTATCTGGATTGTCAGATGATGCTGGATCTCTTTTACCTTTGCAAAAATTGCAAGATCCATCACCTCCATTATCTAAAAACTCTCTAGCGGCTTTTCTTAAATCCTTAAGTTCCATCAGTTCATCTTCAACTAACAACTGGTCTTTACCGTTCAATAAAACAGTGAAAATATTTTTTTGCTTAATGATAACATCTTCATCAGATTCTTCCATAGGCGGAAGCTTTCTGTTAATTCCAGAATCTGTCTCAATAGTTGTTGTTACTAAAAAGAAAATTAATAGTAAGAAAGCAATGTCGGCCATTGAGCCTGCATTTACTTCTGGTGCTGCTCTTTTTGCCATAATTTATTTATTAAAGATTTTTTTTAATCCGCCTAATAACATAGACCCAATTGCCAAAATAGCTAGTGCATAAAAAGCATATAATCCAGCTCCTACGACTTTTGATGTACCTTCATCTACATCTAAACCTTTATCTGTAAAAGGTTTTAAGTCTAAATCTGTCCCAGATGATATTGCATAAGATATAAATATTACTGCAGCAAATGCTCCAACAGTTATCAAAGTCTTTTTAATATCTCCAGCAAACAAACCTTTTATAACGTATATTAGTACAAGTGCTAATACTATCCCTAATACTGCATAAGCAACATAGAGTAAGTTTCCACTCATACTTAAAGCGGATTCGTCATCGCCTGCCATAATAAGCAGTACAAAAATCGCACCGATTATAGCAAGCGCAAACGCTACTATTTTTAAAATTTTATGTAAACCCATTTTTTTAAGTTTTTAAATTATTACTTTTTATGTCTAATCAATAGATCCATTAACGTGATAGAAGCATCTTCCATATCGTTAACAATACTATCGATTTTAGCAATAATATAATTGTAAAAAATTTGAAGTATAATAGCTACTACTAAACCAAATACAGTTGTTAAAAGTGCTACTTTAATACCTCCAGCCACAAGTGATGGTTGCATATCTCCGGCTGCCTCAATTTTATCAAAGGCTTGAATCATACCAATTACCGTTCCCATGAAACCAAGCATTGGTGCAAGTGCAATAAATAATGAAATCCAAGAAACATTTTTTTCTAACTGTCCCATTTGAACACCACCATAAGCTACAACAGCTTTTTCAGCAGCTTCTATACCTTCATCTGTTCTATCTAAACCTTGGTAGTAAATAGATGCAATAGGCCCTTTTGTATTTCTACAAACTTCTTTTGCAGCTTCAACACCTCCAGATGATAATGCATCTTCAACAGATTGTGTTAATTTCTTTGTGTTTGTTGTTGAAAGATTTAAAAAGATAATTCTTTCAATAGCAATTGCTAATCCCAGAATTAAACATAACAAAACAATACCCATAAATCCGGCACCCCCTTCAATAAACCTCTTTTTTAATTCTTGATGAAATCCAAGTTCTTCAGCAGGAGCTTCATCTTGTGTCATTGTTGTAATTGTTGTTACAGCTGTACTAGTGTTTGCAATTGTAGTTGCATTAGCAGTTCCGGATGCCACCATTACAGTTATGGCAAGGATAGAAAATAGTCTTTTCATGTTCTCAATCTTAATTATATTAGTTAAAGTGTTAAAGATATAAAAAAAAAGCAATTAAAAATAAAAAAAATCAGCAGAGAGGAAGGGATTCGAACCCTCGATACGCTATTAACGCATACACGCTTTCCAAGCGTGCGCCTTAAGCCACTCGGCCACCTCTCT
>NZ_JAQWOO010000025.1 GCF_029245835.1 Algibacter sp.
AATTAAAGGAAAATATCTCCAATTATACTTAAATGAATTCGTCTATAAACTAAATCGTAGATATTTTGGAGACCAACTCTTCGATAGGCTTGTTATTGCTAATATCACAGGATTATGACTTATAACGGATATTCAAAAAAACCTATTTCTGTAGATAACACTAGAGCTTTAAAAAGCTTTTTATCTGTAAAATACATTTATGAAAAAAACACTTAACTTACTAGTTGTATGCTTGATTTTTAGTTGTGGAGGTCAAAAACACATTATTGAAACAAATCCAGATTCAGTTAAAAAGGTAGTTCAAAATACCGAAGAAAAACAAACTAAAAATAGTATTAATAAAGAAGCTCTTCTTGTTGAAAATCACATCAAGCTTAAGGATGTGAAAAAGAGCTTAGTATATTTAGCTTCAGATGAATTAGAAGGTAGAAATACAGGAAGCAAGGGTATAGAAAAAGCAGCTATTTACATTGAAACGTTATTCAAAGAAAACAATATAAAACCCTATTTTGAAACCTATAGAGATAGTTTCAATATTGAAAAAATTATTGGGTATAACGTGGTTGGCTATATAGAAGGTAATGACTTAAAGTTGAAAAATGAATTTGTTATTCTTGGAGCACATTACGACCATATTGGAACTGCAAATGCGGTAAATGGAGATGTTATTGCAAACGGCGCAAATGACGATGCTTCTGGTACTGTGGCAGTTTTAGAATGGGCGAAATATTTTGCTAAAATGAAAAATAATAAAAGGAGTATATTGTTTACGCTTTATTCTGCAGAAGAAAAAGGTTTAAAAGGATCAGCTCATTTGGCAAAACGTTTAAAAGAAAAGAATATCAACTTGTATACCATGATTAATTTTGAAATGATTGGTGTGCCCAGAGCCGAAACTGAAATTATGACTTACTTGTCTGGTTTTGAAAAATCAAACATGTCAGAAATACTAAATAGTTATGCAGGCTCTGAAATTATAGGGTTTTTTCCAAAAGCAAAAGAGTTTCAGTTGTTTATGCGTTCAGATAATTTCCCGTTTTACAATGCGTTTAAAGTGCCTGCGCATGCCGTTTCTACTTTCGATTTTACTAACTTTGAATATTACCATCATGTAGATGACGAGGCAGATAAAATGGATTTTGAACACATGACAAATTTTATGAATAAAATGATTCCCGCTCTAGAAGGGATGATTAATGCGCCTGTTAAAGAAATAAAAATGAACAATGAGTAAAAATATAATTATAACTGGTACGAGCCGAGGCATTGGATTTGAATTAGTACAACTATTTGCAAATACAGGGCATAAAGTATTAGCGCTTTCGCGGAATGAGAAGCCAATTCAAAATTTAAAACTAGAAAATGTAACTTGTTTTTCTTTTGATTTGAATGATGATGAAGCTTACAAAAAAGTTGAAGATTTTATTAATTTAGAATGGCAACATGTGGATGTTTTAATAAATAACGCAGGTGCGCTTTTAAACAAGCCCTTTTCAGAAACTTTAATGAATGAATTTGAAGCAGTTTATAAAACAAACGTCTTTGGAGTTGCAGAGTTAACAAGAGTAGTGTTGCCATTCATGAAGCATAATAGTCATGTTGTAACAATAAGCTCTATGGGTGGAGTTCAAGGTAGTATGAAATTCCCAGGATTAGCAGCCTATAGTTCTAGTAAAGCGGCTGTAATTACTCTAACAGAATTATTAGCTGAAGAATATAAAGATTCAGGTATTTCATTTAATGTTTTAGCCTTAGGAGCCGTTCAAACTGAAATGCTAGAAGAAGCTTTTCCAGGATATCAAGCACCAACAACGGCTTTAGAAATGGCAAAATACATTCTGGATTTTTCATTAAATGGGAATGCATATTATAATGGTAAATTGTTACAAGTTTCTAATTCTACGCCATAATTCATGAGTAAATACAAATGTATAATTTTCGATTGCGATGGTGTTTTAATTGATAGTGAATCTATAGCCATTAGAGTTTTGGTTGATATGGCGAATTATTTAGGAGCAAATATGCATTTTAAAAAATCGTTGATTGATTTAAAAGGAAAGTCTCTTAATTCTTGTATGACATTAATTTCTAAAAGAATTGGTAAGCCGCTTCCTGTTAATTTTGAATCAGACTACCGAATTAATACATTTGAAGCTTTTCGAGAACAGATTCAGCCTATTAAGGGTATAAAAGACGTTATAGGAAGTTTGGAAATCCCTTTTTGTGTAGCATCTAGCGGACCAGAAAATAAAATTAGATTAAATCTTGAAATTACAGGTTTGTTGCCTTTTTTTGAAGACAATATTTTTAGTTGTTACGCGCTTCAAAAATGGAAACCAGAACCAGATATATTTTTATGGGCAGCAGAAACTATGGGTTTTAAACCAAATGAATGTTTGGTTGTAGAAGATAGTATTTATGGAGTAAGAGCAGCTAAAAGTGGAGGTTTTGATGTTTTTGGTTATACAGAACATGATTACAATAATGAATTAGAGCAAGAAGCTACTAAGACTTTTAATAGTATGGATAAGCTTTTGGGCATGTTGTGAT
The DNA here is from genome assembly GCF_029245835.1 of Algibacter sp. Classification (GTDB taxonomy): domain Bacteria; phylum Bacteroidota; class Bacteroidia; order Flavobacteriales; family Flavobacteriaceae; genus Algibacter_B. The sequence continues at coordinate 2,551 of NZ_JAQWOO010000025.1, forward strand.
TTTTAAATTCATTAAACTTTAGGTGATTTAGAACCGTTTTAATGTTTTAAATCCTAAGTTGGATGAAATTATATTTTTTTCTGACAAAGTCAAGTAAGTCAAGCGTATCTTTTTAATAAATCCGTTATTTTAGCAGTAATGCAAAACCAACTTCAAGATTATATTCCTGCAAACGCACTAGCATCAGTTTTAAAACTTTTAAATCAGGATAATTTATTAGTAAAAGTTAAAAGCGAACGTAAAACTCGTCATGGAGATTATAGAGCTTTACCAAATGGTAAGCATCAAATAACAATAAATTCAAACTTAAATAGATACCGTTTTTTAATTACTTTAATCCATGAAATTGCACATTTTGAAGCATACAATGTTTATGGGAAGTTTATAAAGCCACACGGTATAGAATGGAAACGCACATTTCAGCATTTAATGTTACCATTTTTAAATCCAGAAATATTTCCAGATGATATTTTGCCATTATTAGCAAAACATTTTAAGAATCCTAAGGCTAGTAGCGATACAGATGTGAATTTAGCATTTGCGCTAAAACAATTTGATAAAGCGAGCGATAAAACGTATATTTTTGAAGTGCCAATGGGAGCTACTTTTAAACTATATAACGGAAAAGTATTTAAAATGGTAAAAAAACGGGTAAAACGTTTTGAATGTGTTGAGGTTAATACTGGTCGGGTTTATCTGTTTAACCCTAATGCTGAAATAGAATTATTAAATTAATAATAATGTCACCTTGAACGTTGTTAAAATTTACTTAAAACATGTATTTTTTATTTCGTTCTTCATGATAAAAAACAAAAATAATGAACAAAAACTATTACGCCATTTTAATGGCAGGTGGTGTAGGCTCAAGATTTTGGCCGGTAAGTACACAAGATTTTCCAAAACAGTTTCATGATATGCTTGGAACTGGAGATACGCTAATACAAAAAACGTTTCATCGTTTGGCAGATTTAATTCCAAAAGAAAATATTTTTATTTTAACAAATGAACGTTATAATGATCTGGTTTTAGAGCAATTGCCAGAAGTAGAACAACGTCAAGTAGTTTTAGAACCTGCAATGCGTAATACAGCACCTTGTATCTTATACGCATCATTAAAAATTCAGAAGGAAAATCCAGATGCACTTATGATTGTGGCACCTAGCGATCACTGGATTGAGGATGAAAAAACATTTTCAAAAAATGTTCAGCAAGCTTTCGATTTTTGTTCAGAGAATAATGCTTTGATGACTTTAGGTATCCAGCCCACATTTCCAAATACAGGTTTTGGCTACATTGAGTTTGACAAGTCTTCCGCGAAAGCGATAAAATCTGTAAATCAGTTTAGAGAAAAACCAGATTATGAAACTGCTAAAGCGTTTATAGAACAAGGGAATTTTTTATGGAACGCAGGTATTTTTATGTGGAGTGTAAAAAGTGTAGTTGAAGCATTTCAAAATAATCAACCTAAGTTGTATGCATTATTTGAAAATGGAATAGGGGTTTACAATACTGAATTTGAAGATGATTTTATTCGAGATAATTATCCAAAGGCAGAAAATATTTCTGTGGATTATGCCATTATGGAAAAATCAACTAATGTTTTTGTTATTGCTGCTGAATTTGATTGGAACGATTTAGGGACTTGGGGCAGTTTATATGATAAATTAGATAAAGATGAATCTAATAATGCAGTAGTAAATGCTAGAACTTTAGCTGAAGATGCGTCTGGAAATATGATTAGAACCAAAAATGATAAAATTGTAGTTATTGATGGTCTACAAGATTATATAGTTGTTGATAAAGACGAAGTTTTGCTTATCTTTCCTAAGTCGAAAGAACAAGATATTAAGAAAACACTCCAACAGGTTAAAGACAAATTTGGAAAACAATATGGCTAATTATGAGTGAAGAAAGTAAGTTTAATTTCTCAGAAGAAGAGGCTAAGGCTCAAGCTTTAAAAAAGGAACAAAATGTAGAGCAATCTAAAGAAGATGTTAGAAAAGGTGCACAAGGACTTTTAGCGAGTATTAAAAAGTTTTTAAGAGAACTATTAGATTTTAGAGACGATACTGATAGGGACGCAACGATTCAAGCTATAAAAGGCGATATTCCTTTTAAAGGGGCTACTGCATGGATTTTGGTATGTTCAATTTTTGTGGCTTCCATTGGGTTAAATGCGAATTCTACGGCAGTTGTTATTGGTGCTATGTTAATATCGCCACTAATGGGCCCTATTTTAGGAGTGGGCTTATCTATTGCTATAAATGATATAGATACGCTTAAACGCTCATTAATAAACTTAGCAACTATGATTGTTTTAAGTTTGTTAACCGCTTTTCTGTTTTTTAAATTTTTTCCACTTAGTGAGGATACAAACGAACTTTTAGGACGTGTAAAACCAGATATTCGTGATGTTTTAATTGCCTTTTTTGGTGGTTTAGCTTTAATTATTGCCAGAACAAAAAAAGGGACTATTGCATCTGTTATTTTTGGTGTTGCCATTGCTACGGCTTTAATGCCACCGCTCTGTACGGCAGGTTACGGTTTGGCAAAAGGTAACTTTGTGTATTTTGGTGGTGCGATGTATTTGTTTACTATCAATACTATATTTATTGCTTTGGCAACTTTTTTAGTACTTAAACTTTTAAGATTTCCAATGCTTAAATATGCGAATTCTAAAAAGCGATTGTTCATTTCAAGAATGGCAACGTTATTGGCTATTGTTGTGATGATTCCTGCAGGTTTTACTTTTGTAGATGTGTATAGGGAAAGTAATTTTAAACGTGATGCAGGCTTGTTTGTTGATAACGAATTGAGTGCTTTACCTCATGCTGAATACATAAAAAATAATGCCATTTATAAATATGGAGGAAAAGAGGATAGCAAAATTGAACTCAATACTTTTGGTTTAGATGAAATTCCTGAATCTTCCATTTTGCTTTTGCAAAGTAGAATGAAAGATTATGGAGCTTTATCAAATAGTAAATTAGTGATTAATCAGAACCGTTCTAAAAATTTGGATAATTTTAAATATATGGAGGAGCTTAGAACCAGAGACTCTTTAGATTTATTAACGCAAACCCAAAAAATCGCTTATTTAGAGAGTAAGGTTCAGCAACTTTCGAAATTTGAAAAGAATTATATTGCTTTTGATGAATTGAGTAAAGAGGTGAAAATAAATTATGAAACAATAGAGCAGTTTTCTTATGCAAATGTGATTAATTCTAATTTCACTAAAATGGATACTTTACCTGTTTTTTCTGTGAAATGGGTGGATTCATTATCTAAAGAGGAACAAAGAAATAAAGATAAAGAAAAGCTAGAAAAGTGGTTGAAGCTAAAATTTAATTTAGATACATTAGTTGTTAAGCGAGTAAATTAGTTATTCATTCTCTTCAATATACATTTTACGTACTTTTTTGAATAAATTTGAAGAGTAAACAAAGTCAGTAACCACTTCGTTATCCGTTTTAAAAATAGTTTTATTGGAGCCTTCCCAAGCCTTTAAGCCATTTTTTAAAAACACAATTTTTTCGCCAATTTCCATAACAGAGTTCATGTCATGTGAATTTATAACAGTGGTAATTTGATATTCATCTGTTATTTCTTGAATCAAATTATCTATAACTATGGCTGTTTTTGGGTCTAAGCCCGAATTGGGTTCGTCACAAAATAAATATTTAGGTTTGTTTACAATAGCACGGGCAATAGCCACACGTTTTTGCATCCCTCCAGAAGCTTCACTTGGCATTTTATTATGCGCATCATCCAAGTTTACACGTTTTAAAACAAAATCTACACGATCTTCCATTTCGCTTTTGCTTTGTTTGGTAAACATTTGTAATGGAAACATCACATTTTGCGCAATGGTCATGGAATCAAATAAAGCGCTCCCTTGAAATACCATACCTATTTCTGATCTCAAATTACGTTTTTCATCTTCAGAAAGCTTAGAAAATATTTTACCGTCGTATGATATGGTGCCTTCTTCATATTCAAATAAACCTAATAAACATTTTAAAAACACCGTTTTACCTGAGCCACTTTGCCCTATTATGAGGTTGGTTTTTCCTTTGTCAAAGCGTGTACTAATGCCTTTTAGAATCTCAGTGTCACCGAATGATTTATGTAAATTATTAACTTCAATCATTAGCTTAATAACATTTGGGTTAGTAAATAATTTAATAGAATAATAGCAACACTAGTCCATACAAAAGATGTGGTACTAGCTTTACCAACCTCTAGTGCGCCACCTTTCATGTAATAACCATGAAAAGAGGGTATGGTTGCTAGAATAAAAGCGAAAACAAAAGTTTTTATAAATGCGTAAACGACATGAAAGGTTTCAAAATCGTTTTGAATACCAACTATATAGTCTTCAAGAGTACTAAAGCCACCGTAAACACAGGCTGCCATACCGCCTAAGATACCTAAAAACATGGCTATAGAAATAACAAAAGGATAAAGTAGCATAGAGATAAACTTAGGAAACACTAAGTAATTAAGAGAGTTAATACCCATAACTTCCAAAGCATCAATTTGTTCTGTAACTCGCATGGTTCCAATGCTTGACGTGATAAATGAACCTACTTTTCCCGCCATAATAATCGACATGAATGTTGGTGCAAACTCTAATATAATAGACTGTCTAGTAGCAAATCCAACAAGGTATTTAGGGATAAGAGGATTATCAATATTAAGCGCCGTTTGGATGGTAACAACGCCACCAACAAAAAAAGAAATAAATGCCACAATTCCAAGAGAGCCAATAATTAAATCATCAATATCTTTAAGTATCAACTGTTTCATAACTACCCATTTGGTGGGTTTTCGAAACATTTCAGCAATCATTAAAAAATAGGTGCCTATGTTATGGAGGTACGTCATAAATAAATTTGTAAGTGCTAAAGTAAAAAAAAGTTATGCCAATTTAACTTTAAATTTAAATTATGATACTTTAAAAAATGTATTTTTGAATACTATAAATTCTATATTAAAATGAAGTATTTTTTAGCATTATTGTTTGTTTTTTCAATGACTCTGTCCGTTTTAGCACAAAACGAAAATCCAAAGTTGGTAGTTGGTATTGTAGTAGACCAAATGCGGTATGATTACTTAACTCGTTTTTATAGCAAATACGGTGAGGGTGGCTTTAAGCGAATGATGAATGAAGGTTTTAATTGTAAAAACAATCATTTTAATTATATACCCACTAAAACTGGACCAGGTCATGCCTCTGTTTTTACAGGAACAACACCTAAATATCATGGGGTTATTGCGAATGATTGGTATGATAAAAAAGCTAAAAAAATGGTGTATTGTGCAGGTGATGATTCTGTTTTTGCAGTTGGAACAGATTCTGAATTGGAGCGTATGTCGCCTCATCGTATGAAAACCACCACATTTGCTGACGAGAATAGATTGTTTACTCAAATGCGAGGAAAAAGTATTGGGATTTCAATTAAAGATAGGGGGGCTATATTACCAGCTGGTCATTCGGCGAATGCAGCCTATTGGTTTAGAGGTAAAGACGAAGGTGATTTTATTTCAAGCACTTATTACATGGAAAGTTTACCAAAATGGGTTACTAAATTTAATAAATCAAGATCTATAGAGTCCTATTTAAAAACATGGAATACCTTATATGATATTTCAATTTATACAGAAAGTGGCGCAGATTTAAATAATTTTGAAGGCGGATTTAAAGGTAAAGATACAGCAACCTTTCCTTATGACTTAAAAGCATTGGCTAAAGAGAATTCTAGTTTTGATATTCTTAAAGCTACACCGTTTGGTAATAGTATAGTCACCGATTTTGCTATTGCAGCCATTAAAGGTGAGCAATTAGGAAAAGATAACAATACAGATGTTTTAACCGTAAGTTTTTCAAGTACAGATTATGTTGGGCATAATTTTGGCGTGAATTCTAAAGAAATTGAAGATACATACATTCGTTTAGATAAAGAAATAGAGCGTTTTTTAAAAGTGTTAGATGATGAAGTTGGAGCAGGTGAATACACCTTGTTTTTAACTGCAGATCATGGCGCTATTGATGTGCCTTCATATTTGCAAACTGTTAATATTCCATCAGGCTATTTGAACAAAACAGAGCGCAAAGAAAAGTTTCATGATTTCTTAAGAGAAACTTACGGAACTATCAGTATTGTTGAAAATATGAGCAATAATCAAATTTTTCTAAATAAAGAAAAAATAAAAGAACTTGATTTAGATTTAGATGATGTTCAAGAAGCCATAGTTAACGAACAAATAACGTATTCGCATGTTTCTAAAGCATACACAGCTATCACAATGAGTTCTGTTGATTTCACTGAAGGCATTGAAGCGTTATTGCAAAAAGGATTTAATCAAAAACGTTCTGGTGACGTAATTTTAGTAAACGATCCAGCTTATATTTCCTATAGAAAAACTGGGTCTACCCATGGTAGTGGTTTAAATTATGATACCCATGTTCCTTTGTTGTTCTTCGGGAAAGGCATAAAAAAAGGGCAAACACTCAAAAAAACTGAAATAACAGATATAGCTCCAACCATGTCTGCGCTTTTAGGAATAAGTTTTCCAAATGCGGCTATCGGTCAACCTTTAGAATTTGTTTTAAATGAGTAAAAAATCGATTTATTCGTTAGTAGTTATTCTTATAGTTTTGGGAGTTTACGGCTACGAACATTTTTTAGTTGAAGAAGAAAAAACTGAAATTATTGAAGAAGGTAAAACCACTAAAACAGGCACTAACGAATACTTTTTACCAACAAGTACCACAGGACAAATTGTGCACCATGAAGGTTATTCATTATCTTATAACGAAGCGCATGAACAAGCTGAATGGGTAGCATACGAATTGAAGAAATCACATCTTTCAAAAACAAATCACAAACGGCCCTATTTTGAAATAGATAAAGCTGTGAAAACAGGAGCAGCTAGTTGGAGAAACTATAAGAACTCTGGATTTGATCGTGGTCATTTATGTCCAGCAGCAGATAGAAGATATTCTAAAGATGCGCATGATGAAACATTTTTAACCAGTAATATTAGTCCGCAAGAGCATCAATTTAATTCTGGAATTTGGAGCACTTTAGAACATAAAGTACGTTATTGGGCAAGAAAGTATGATGGTGTTTTTGTGGTTACAGGTGGTGTTTTAAAAGGAGAAATGAATACTATTGGAACAGAATATGTTTCTGTTCCTAATCAGTTTTATAAAGTTTTGATTGATACTAATTCAGGCAGAACTAAAATGATTGCCTTTTTAATGCCTCATAGAGATTCTGATAAGCCATTGTATGAGTTTGTGGTTTCTGTTGATGAGGTAGAAGATTTAACTGGAATTGATTTTTTTCCTGAATTAGAGGATGTTCTTGAAGATAAATTAGAAGCTTCAAGCAGTTTTAAAGGTTGGAGTTTTAAATAAATTTTTTGAGCATCCCTTTCCAACGAAGATGTCTAATAAATTTACCTTCTTGATTAGAAACTAAAAAATCAATTTTTTCTTTTTTAGCTTTAAAATAACCAGCTATATAATTTTTAAATAAAGAGAAACTTCCTTTTTTATAAGCCAATTTCAGAGCTGAAATTAATGTGATTACAAAACCATAACGCATTTTATACATGGCTTCACCTTGCAAATATTTTGAGGCTTTGTTATAACTTATTCCTGTTGGTTTTAAGTGTTTAACTTGTAAAGACTCATCCGTTAAAATTTCCCATCCATGATATTTGGCTAATAATTCGTCAACTGTGTCCCAACCCATTGATGGTTTTAATTTTCCAATTTTAAGAAAACAATCTTTTCTATAAGCTTTTAATGCGCCTCGAATATGGTCTTTCCTAGTTAAGTTTTCTAAAATCCATTCTCCATTTTTTTCGATATAGCAAAACCCTGCAACCATACCAAGTTTATCATTTTTATTAAAATGATTTTCCAATTGTTCTAAATAGTTGTCAGGAAAAATTAAGTCGGCATCAAACTTACAAATCACATCGTAGTTATTATCTAAATTATCATAACCTTTATAAAACGCATTAATAATTTTCGAACCTGGTAAATGTTGGTTGGATGATTTATTATTAACCAGAGAAATAAAAGAGTACTTTTGGGTATATCCATCTACAACAGATTCAGTTTTATCTTTAGAATTATCATTAACAACAACAATTTGCTTTGGCTTTAATGTTTGGTTTACCAATGAATAAAGCGTAAGACCAATTGAATCGGCTTCGTTGTGGGCAGGAATGACAATATAAAAGTTCAAGGTATTTAAGTTTAAAACGTAAAGTTAAACTCTTTCGGCATATACAATATAATATCTAGGAGTAAACCATCTTAAAATTGGACGAATCCCAATTTTTTTTGTTGGGTTAGTCCATTTTTCGCGATCAATGATTTTCCATCCTGCTTTTTCTAATAACCAATCAAACTGCCAGTCTTCAAATTCATGATAGTGTCTGTCTAGCATATCGGTTTTGCTTCTATATGCTGAAGAAAACCATAGTTTAAGAGGTATACTAGCGACTAATTTATTTGATTTTATAGATTTTAAAACGGTGAACGGAGAGAGCAAGTGTTCAAATATTTCGAAAGCCGTTACAACCTTAGCTTCAGAATTTTCAATTTTAGAAGTATCAGTATCTAAATCTTCACCTGTAGTATTTTCTACTGAATATCCATGTTCTTTCATGATTTTCGTAAACGGATTTACAACACCTAAATCTAAAATAGATTCGGTATTTGAAACATGTTTTTCTAAAAATTCAATAGTATGTTTAAAACGCTTATTCGGAAAGGTTTTCTCGTACATTAAATAATTTTGTTTTTTTTTATTTCCGTGAAAACGGAAATCTCAAATAATCATTAGACAAATTACTGCTTATAAACAATGGCATTAATATTCATACCAGCACCAACACTAGCAAATATAATAATGTCACCATTATTTATTTCTTGATTACTAATCTCACCATTCAAAATCATGTCGTAGAGTGTTGGTATAGTTGCTACGCTAGAGTTTCCTAATTTTCCAATACTCATTGGCATAATGCCTTCTGGCATGTCCATATTATGCAGTTCATAAAAACGTTTTACAATAGCTTCATCCATTTTTTCATTAGCTTGATGAATCAATATTTTATTCACATCAGAAATATCAATACCGCTTTTGTCAAGACAAGATTTCATTGCTAGAGGCACATTGGTTAATGCGAATTCATAAATTTTTCGTCCATACATTTTTATATAACGACGATTATCTTCAGAATTTTCATTATTTGTTTCTCCAAAATAGATAAAATGCGCTTCATTTAAAGCGTAAGTAGCAGATTCGTGGGAGATAATACCACCATTATCAACTGTAGATTCTAAAACAACAGCTCCTGCACCATCACTATAAATCATAGAATCTCTATCATGAGGATCTATAACACGAGAAAGCGTTTCTGCACCTATAACGAGACATTTTTTAGCAATTCCAGATTTTATAAATGCATTAGCTTGTATAATCCCCTCAACCCAACCTGGGCATCCAAAAAGTAAATCGTAACCAACACACTTTGGGTTTTTAATACGTAATAAATGTTTTACTCTCGAAGCAATGCTAGGTACGGTATCACTTTGATGGCTATCATGTCTAACATCACCATAATTATGCGCAACTATTATATAATCTAATTCCTCACGATTAATCTTAGCGTTTTCTATAGCTTTTTCTGCTGCAAAAGAAGCTATGTCAGAGGTGTTTAAATGTTTTTTAGCATAGCGACGTTCGTCAATACCAGTAATGGCTTTAAACTTCCTTACGATAATTTCGTTAGGTGCATTTATAGCAGACCCATCGCTGTTTAAAAATTCATGATTATAAAAGTCTTCATTCTTTTCAACATTCGCTGGAATATAGCTTCCGGTACCAGTAATTTTAATATTCATAAATACGAAAATTGCTTTTAATTAGTTTCTTTTCACCAAAATAAAATCTTTTAAACAAAATAAAATCCGATTTAAAATAAATTTACGATGTTCAAAGTGTGTTTTTAGGCTTCCGCATAAGCTTCAATTGGTACGCAAGAACAAATTAAATTTCTGTCTCCATAAGCATCGTCAACACGTCTTACACTTGGCCAGAATTTATTATCTCTTACATACTCTAAGGGAAAGGCTGCGGCTTCACGAGAATAAGGGAAGTACCATTCGTTTGCAGTAATCATATCTAAAGTGTGCGGTGCATTTTTCAACATATTATTTTCGTCCTCCTTTGTTACGCTGTCTATTTCTTTTTTAATTGAAATCATGGCGTCACAAAAACGATCCATTTCTGCTTTGCTCTCACTTTCGGTAGGTTCAATCATCATAGTTCCTGCCACAGGGAATGAAACAGTAGGTGCATGAAATCCATAATCCATTAAGCGTTTTGCAATGTCTGTAACCTCTATACCATTGTTTTTAAAAGGCCTGCAATCTATAATCATTTCATGTGCTGCACGACCACGTTCACCAGAATACAAGGTGTCAAAACTTCCTTGAAGACGATGTTTTATATAGTTTGCATTTAAAATGGCGATTTTAGTAGACTCTGTTAAACCTTCAGATCCAAGCATTTTTATATAACCATATGAAATTAAACAGGCTAAAGCAGAACCAAATGGTGCTGCAGAAATTGCTGTGATAGCTTTGTCTCCACCAGTTTTAACTAAAGGGTTTCCAGGTAGAAAAGGTACCAGTTGTTTTGCAACACAAATGGGGCCAACTCCAGGACCGCCGCCACCATGCGGTATAGCGAAGGTTTTATGTAAGTTTAGGTGGCAAACATCTGCGCCAATATTTCCAGGGTTGGTTAAACCAACTTGGGCGTTCATGTTTGCACCGTCCATATAAACTTGTCCGCCATTATCATGAATGATTTGTGTGATTTGTTTTATCGCTGATTCGTAAACACCATGTGTAGAGGGATAAGTAACCATTAAAGCAGAAAGGTTGTCTTTATGTAACTCTGCTTTTTCGCGTAAATCGTTAATATCAATATTACCTTCTTCGGTAGATTTTGTAACGATTACTTTCATGCCTGCCATAACAGCACTTGCAGGATTTGTTCCGTGTGCGGAAGAAGGAATTAAACAAATGTTTCTATGATGGTCATTACGAGATTCATGATAAGCTTTTATAACCATTAACCCAGCAAACTCACCTTGAGCTCCAGAATTTGGTTGTAATGATGTAGCAGCAAAACCTGTAATTTCTGTTAATTGGTCTTCTAATTCTTTTAAAACAGTCAAATAACCTTTAGCTTGTTTTAAAGGTGCAAAAGGATGAATGTTACCCCATTTGAACCAGCTTAAAGGAAGCATTTCTGCTGCCGCATTCAGTTTCATAGTACATGAACCTAACGAAATCATAGAATGGTTTAGTGCTAAATCTTTACGTTCTAAAGCTTTTATATAGCGCATTAATTCTGTTTCAGAGTGGTAGGTGTTGAATACTGGTTCACTCAGAAAATCAGACTGTCTTTTTAAAGTGTCAGAAATAGTGTTGACTTTTTCAACAGCAGAAATTGTAATAGTTTCTTTTTTAGCAGCTTCAGCAAAAACAGTAATCAAATAATTAATATCTCGAATAGCTGTAGTTTCATTAATTGAAATGGTAACCGTTTCAGAATCTGGATAAAATAGATTTACCTTCTTTTTAGTGGCTATTTTTCTTATTTTTTTTGCATTAGTCTTTATTTGGATGGTGTCAAAATACGAGGTGTTAATTTGTTGATAGCCTAATTTCTCTAAAGCGTTAGATAAACAAACCGTTTTGTTATGCACTTTATTGGCTATAAATTTTAACCCTTGCGGACCATGATACACGGCATACATGCCTGCCATAACTGCCAATAATACTTGAGCAGTACAAATGTTAGAAGTCGCTTTGTCTCTTTTGATATGTTGCTCGCGAGTTTGTAAAGCCATACGTAAAGCGCGATTACCATTTGCATCTTTTGTAACCCCTATAATACGTCCAGGTAAATCACGCTTATAAGCTTTTTTAGTAGCAAAAAATGCTGCATGCGGACCACCATAACCCATTGGGATTCCAAAACGCTGTGTCGTTCCTACAACAACATCTGCTCCAAATTTACCAGGTGCTTCAAGTTTTACCAAACTTAATATATCGGCTGCAACGGCAACTTTGATTCTTGCCTCATTGGCTTGATTTATAAATGATTTTATGTCGGTAATTTGACCATTTTTTCCCGGATATTGTAAAATAGCTCCAAAAAATGCTTCTGAAAAATCAAATGCCTCTTCATCACCAACTACGAGTTCAATACCAATTGGAGTTGCTCTTGTTTGTAATAATGATAAGGTTTGAGGTAATATATTTTTAGAAACAAAAAACTTATTGATATTTGCTTTCTTCTGGTCACGCTCACGAACCGCAAAAAGTAAACTCATGGCCTCTGCAGCAGCAGTACTTTCATCAAGTAAAGATGCATTAGCGATTTCCATTCCTGTAAGATCGATAATCATGGTTTGGAAATTCAATAAAGCTTCCAATCGTCCTTGAGCAATTTCTGCTTGATACGGTGTATATGCTGTGTACCAACCTGGGTTTTCAAGAATGTTTCTTTGAATAACAGCTGGCAGAATAGTGGGGTGATACCCTAAGCCTATATAGGTTTTGTATGCTTTATTTTTTTTAGATAAATCATGAATATGTAATAAATACTCATGTTCCGTCATGGGTTCATCCAAATTTAAACCGTTTTTTAACCGAATATCATTAGGGATCGTTTCGTAAATCAACTGATCTAAAGAATCTAATCCTATAGTATCTAACATCAGGTTTTGATCGTCCTCTCTCGGACCAATATGACGTAAAGCAAAAGCGTTTGTATTCATTAAGCAGTTTTTTTATATAATTCGCAAAATTACGTAATATTTGATGTGTTTTAATGAGTCAAATAGAAAGTTTTTAACTATTCACGAACGTTATCAACACTTTAATTACATTTGCTAAATGACTTTTTTGAAACAGCTTTTCAATTTTTATATAAACACTAGTATTCACGTGGCTTTATCGGTGTATTCTTTAACTTGGATTACACTTATAAATCTAGATTTAAGCTATAATGAAACGGTATTGTATTTTGTGTTTTATGCGTCAATAACCGGATATAATTTTGTGAAGTATTTTGGTGTTGCTAAATTTCGTCACAGACAATTAGCCAATTGGCTTAAATGGATTCAAATACTGTCTTTTATTTGTTTTATTTTAATGTGTTATTATGTAGTTCAATTAAAATTAAATACTCTTTTTTTTATAGTGTGTTTTGCTTTATTAACTGCTTTATATGCTATTCCTTTTCATCCAAAACAGAATAATACTTTAAGGAGTGTTGGTGGATTAAAAGTTTACGTAATTGCTCTAGTATGGGCGGGAGTAACTGTGTTTATACCTTTTATTAATGCAGATTATAATATCAATACAGATGTTGTAATACTCGCTTTTCAGCGTTTTTTATATGTACTTGTGTTAATGATTCCTTTTGAGATAAGAGACTTAAAATTTGATAACGATAAATTATCTACTATTCCACAAAAACTAGGCGTAAAAAAATCAAAAGGACTTGGATTGTTGCTTTTATTAGTTTTTTTCTTACTGGAGTTTTTAAAAGATGAAACGACAATAAACTATATTATTGTGTTGTTTATAATTTCAGTAATAACAGGACTGTTTGTTTTTTTTAGCAGCATTGAACAAAATAAATATTACAGTGCTTTTTGGGTAGAGGGATTGCCAATAGTATGGCTAATTGTATTGCTATATTTTAATTAGAAGCTTTTTTTAAGGCTTTATTGAAGTTTTTTTTCATAGCCTCTTTACACTTTTTATCCAAACATTCTACATCTGATTTTTTTATAGTTTCAGTAAGAGTTGCGTTGTTTTTACTGTATTTTCTGCAAGCTCTACAGTATATCAAATGGATGTTTAATTTTATTTTTTCCCATAGGGTAGCTTCTTTGTATTGTGTTTTATCACAAACATGATTTGCTTTGTCGCAAGAAATCATCATCTTACTCATATTAAAACCAATTTTCTTTTAAGCAATCTGCCATAGCTGTTCTTGCTCTGTGTATGATTACCCAAAGGTTAGACGCCGTAATATTCAATTCATTACAAATTACCTCAGTTTCATAACCAAGAATGGTTTTCATTTTAAAAACTTCAGCTTGCTTGTTAGGTAATTTTTCTAGACAGTTATGTATGGCATCTCCTAATTCACTATTTTCTAAAGTATCTTCGGCAGTTTTATCAAAAGGGTCAGCTACACGTTCTTCTAACCAATCGCCTTCACTTTCACTGTCTTTATAATTAATTCGTACTTCGGCTTTACCTTTATTAGAGTTAATTTTTCTGTAATGGTCAATAATTTTTCGCTTTAAAATCGATATGAGCCATGTGCGCTCACTAGCTTCTCCTTTAAAGTTTTTCATAGATTTTAAACCCGCCAAAAACGTATCTTGAACCAAATCCTGAGCCTTCTCCCTGTCACTAACACGCGAGATGGTGAAGTTAAAGAGGTAATCAGAATAACGGTCAATCCATTTATTAGGATCAATTTGATGATTGGGCATTATCTTAGCAAATTTACTTTGAATTTCAAAAATAGGCTAAAAAAATGGATTTATATAAGTGTAAGTTTATCACATAGTAAAATTTATTTGGGCGCTACCCGAAAAGGGTCGGGCTATCCTTTGCAAGTCCTCGCACCTCCTACGTCGGGCTGTGGGCTTTCCACTACTATCCCTAGCGCAAATATCTGCTAGTAAACATATTTCATTTATCCTTTTTTTATTTAGCACATGTTATTATATAATACCCAAAACTTTTCATGTGCAATCCTGAAATTAACGCATAAAAAGTCCCTTTTAGTTGTATGAACTCTCTCGTTTTAAGGCTTTAGTTTTTAATGTTTTTTTTAGTGTAAACCCAATAATTGCAAAAGGCACATGTAATCCACAAGGCGCTACTTTAAACAAAGCATCTTCAATTTTAATTTTAGAAAAGCCTTGTTACTTCAATTTAGCACCTATGTATTCAATAGTTTCTGGTTTTTGTAATTTCCAATGATTACAAAGTTTCTGCAATCATAATGTTTTCCATAACCAAGATTAAAAGGTTCTTTTTTTTTAAAAAAGTATCAGCAACTACTTGTTTGCCTTTAGTAATTTCTAAACTTTCAATAATTATTGAAAGAATAATAAATTTTTTTTAATTTCTATTGATTTGGTATTCTTGGTTTTATTTAAATTGAAATTAGTTATCATTATTTTTGGAAACTTATATTGTAAAATAATAGAAGTTAGTCTAAGAGCAGTAATTTTGTGTGCAGATAAATAAGAAAATTAGTTTTAGTTTAAAGAGTTTTTTATGAATATAAAAACATTAATATTGATAATAATTAATAGTTTAATCGCATTAGTGGTTGCTGTATTATCTTTTTCTTTCTATAAGCAGTTTTCAAAAGTTTTAAACGATCGTATTTTACTGCAATTGAATTCCATAAAAACACTCAAACAAATTCAAGTTGAAAATTTAATAAAGTCTGAATGGAAGTTGTTTTTAGCTTCAGAATCACAATATCAAAATTTTGATGATACTACATTTATGCTTTCAGAAAGCATCAAAAATCTTGAAGGCGTTTACGATTTTACATCCAATCATGTTAAGAAAGAAACCTCAATAGGTTTTGTTTCTAATTCTGAAAAAGGAACTAAGGTTAAGGTGTTAGACTATAATAAAATAAAGAAAATACTTCTTGAACGCACAGGAATGGGTAATAGTGGGGAATCCTACTTAGTAGGACACGATTACCGAATGCGGTCTCAATCTCGTTTTTTTCCAGATAAAACACCATACACTATGTTGGTTAAAACTGAGGGCGTAACTAATGCGTTGAAAGGAATAAATGGTAGAGGTGCCTTTGCGGATTACAGAGGTATAGATGTATATAGTGTATATAGTCTTATTGAGGTTTCAAACCTTAAGTTGGTTATTCTTTCTGAAATAGATGTAAGTGAGGTTGTAATTCCATTAAAAAACCTAAAGTCTAGGCTCATAGGCTTAACTGTTGCCATATTTCTAGTTGCAGTTATACTATCCCTTTTCCTTACAAGAATTATAACCAACCCTATTAGAAATATGCAAAAAAGCCTTAGGATTATGGCAGAAGGGGATTATAATCAAAGTAATGAATTTATAAAAAATTCTAATGAAATAAAGGAAATGTTTGATGCTCTAGCTAATTTGAAAGCATCTTTACAGGGGGCTGTGAAATTCTCTGATGATATTGGTAAAATGAATTTAAATACCAATTATAAACCAAAAAGTTCTAATGATCTCTTAGGGAAAAGCCTAATAGCCATGAGAGATAAACTTATAGAGTTTAGAAACAACGAAGAAAATAGTAGAATAATCGCAAAACGAATGTTGGTTGACGGTTTGGAAAACGAAAGAAGGCGACTCTCTCGAGAGCTTCATGACGGCGTTGGTCCATATTTAACATCCTTGAAACACTATATTGAAAATAGGGTTGAAAATGAAAAGAAGAAAACAGAAATGAAAAGAATAGTAGATGATACTATCTCTGAAATCAGACTGATGTCAAATGCATTAATGCCTTCTTCAATAGACGATTTTGGTATCGGAGCTACGTTAACAAACTTTGTAGAAAGTTTAAAAAAATCAACAGCAGTAAATGTTGAATATGAAGATTTAACTAAACACGAACAAACTAATATAACAAATCATCAAGGTATTAACCTTTTTAGAATAAGCCAAGAGTTAATAAATAATTCATTAAAACATTCTAAGGCAAAAAATATTAGAATTACGCTATCAGAATTTGATGAATTTATATCACTTTTTTATTTTGATGATGGTATTGGTTTTGATAAAAATAATGTGAAATTAGGTTCGGGAATTATTAATATTAAAGAGCGTGTAGAAATTTGCAATGGTAAAATTGATATAAACTCTACAACTGGAAATACAACTTTTGAAATTGAACTACCTGTAGAATTATGAATAAAATTAAATTAGTAATAGCAGACGATCATGACCTTTTTCGAAAAGGATTATCGGAATTACTTAAAAAGCATGACGATATTAAAATAGTTAAAAGTGTTGCCGATGGTAGTGAATTTATGAAGTTTATAACTAGTGAGTTAGAAGCAGATATTGTCCTTTTAGACATTACTATGCCAAATATGGATGGCTTTCAAGTTTTAAAAGAAATGAAAACTTTAAACTCTAACATAAAGCCTATTGTGATTTCTATGCATAGCGATGGTAACTATATAGCTAAATGCGCTAAAGATGGTGCTTATGGCTACTTATTAAAAAATACAGATGAAGATGAATTAACTCTAGCTATTAGAACCGTACATAGAGGAAAAAAATACTTTAGTGCTGAAATTTCTGAGAAAATGATAAACTTTATGTCAACCCAAAGTGTTAGTGAAAATATTTTATCAAATAAGGAAACAGAAGTTTTAGGATTAATTTCGGAAGGATTAACAATAAAAGAGATTGCTGCTAAACTATTTGTAAGTTCTCGAACTATAGAAACCCACCGTGCAAATATTTTAAAAAAATTAGAAGTAAAAAACACTGCTGAACTCATAAAAAAAGCAGCTAAAATAAATTTGATATAATACATTAAAAATAACTCCATCCGTATAAATACGGATAAAAAATGGGTAGATTCACATAATCCTAAAAACCTATAAACGTGTGTAATTTTGTCATGAACCATAAACATAATAGTCATGAAAAAAGTAGCATTAATTTTAGGATTTTTAGTAGTGTCTTTTGGTGCATTTACGCAAAAGGAAAGTGATTTAAAGAGAAGTGATTTACAAGGACCAGCATATAAAAACTATAAGCCTTGGAAACATAAAACGACACCAACTCTAATATATTCAAATAATAAGAAAGCATCACTTACAGGACCAGCCTATAAAAATTATAAACCGTGGAAAGATACTTCAAAAGTAGAAGCGGTTGTAGTGAATACTAGTGGTCATGAAAGGCAAAAGTTAACAGGACCAGCATACAAAAATTACAAGCCTTGGATAAAAAAGGCAAAATAGGAATGGTTCGATAAGCAACATGTATCTGAAAAATGTAATACTCCAATACATTAGTTCGTGTTGCTTACACTTACTAAATTCAAAAGCATTTGAAATTATATTAATTTCAAATGCTTTTTTTGTAATAATTGAGTCTTCCAATTAAATTTAAAGTGTTCACAAATTTATTTTCACTTAAAACCTCATAACATGACATTTTATAACAAAATAAAGTGGGTTCTTGGAATTTCAATGATTTTTATTTTAATACTTAGCACCAACCTAATTGATAGAAACAGTTTTGTTCGCATGAAAGACTCTGTTGTTACCATATATGAAGATAGAATAATCGCAAACGACTTAATATTT
The DNA here is from genome assembly GCF_029245835.1 of Algibacter sp. GTDB lineage: Bacteria > Bacteroidota > Bacteroidia > Flavobacteriales > Flavobacteriaceae > Algibacter_B. The sequence continues at coordinate 21,043 of NZ_JAQWOO010000025.1, forward strand.
GAAATGTCAAAATCAGTTCATGAAAAGGAAATTGCAGTGGCGCTCTTAGATTCTGTTTTTTTTTTATCAGTCAAATTTAAAAGTTAATGATGATATTCAAAACCTTGTTTTGAGGTTTGAGTCAACTAAATTAACATCTGAAGAAAGTAGAATTTTTGATGAATTAAAAGGGAACATACAATCTCTAATTAATGCAGAAGATATATTTATAGATTCAGATTTCGTCAATAAGAATAAAGTTGTTAAGTATATTTCTAAAATTAAATATAACCTTAGTGGCTTATCTAAAGTTCAACTTAACGAAGGTAGAAAACAAATGTCAATAAGTAAGCAAGCTATTGATACAGTTGAATTATTTACTCAAATAGAGATTTATTTTTTAGTATTTTTAGCCCTAATCATTCAAATTATTGTAATGTATAATCCTAAGTAAAATCTTAGTTTTTTTATAAGTGTTTGCTTTTTTGTAAAACCAAGTATTATTAATTACTTACTGCTACCATAATTAATTTATAATGAAAAAAAATCTTATTGTGTTCTTATTTAATTAGTCCCGCCCGTTTCAACAAAGCCTCAGGCTTAGGTTCTTGTCCTCTAAAACGTTTGTAAAGAACCATTGGGTTTTCAGTTCCGCCTTGGCTCAATACATGATTCTTAAATTTATTAGCTACTGTTTTATTGAAAATGCCTTTTTCTTTAAAATATTCAAAAGCATCAGCATCTAGAACTTCAGCCCATTTATAGCTGTAATAGCCAGAAGAATAACCGCCTTGAAAAATATGAGAAAATGATGTACTCATGCAAGTTTCTTTAGTTTCAGGATATAACGATGTGTTTTTGAACATGTCCGTTTCAAAAGCTTTAACATCTGTTATTGTCTCTGGCGATTCGCCAGCGTGCCAACTCATGTCTAGTAAGCCAAAACTCAATTGACGTAAGGTTTGCATCCCTTCGTGGAAAGTAGCAGATTCTTTTATTTTTTCAACCAAATCCATAGGAATCACTTCCCCAGTTTCATAATGAGTTGCAAACAACTCTAAAGCTTCTTTTTCGAAACACCAGTTTTCCATAACCTGACTTGGCAACTCTACAAAATCCCAAAATACGCTTGTTCCCGATAAACTAGGGTAGGTGGTGTTTGCCAACATACCGTGTAATGCATGTCCGAATTCATGAAACAAGGTCGTAACTTCATTAAAAGTTAGCAGTGAAGGTTTACTTTTTGTGGGTTTCGTGAAGTTGCAAACTATTGAGATGTGTGGTCTGCTATTTTCTCCGTTTTTAATGTATTGCGGTTTGTAAGAGGTCATCCACGCGCCATTACGTTTTCCTGATCTTGGGAAAAAATCCGCATAAAATATAGATACTAGATTGCCTTTGTTATCAGTAACTTTATAAGTTAAAACATCTTCATGGTATTTATCAATCGTATCAATTTCTTCAAAATTTAAATCGAATAACTTATTAGCAATGGTAAACGCACCATTAATAACATTTTCTAATTTGAAATATGGTTTTAACTTTTCATCATCTAAACTGAATAATTTTTGTTTTAATTTTTCAGAATAATACGCACCATCCCATTTTTGAAGCTGATCTATATTATCTAAATCCTTTGCAAATTTTTCAAGGTTTTTAAATTCACGTTCTGCTGCAGGTTTTGCTTTTTTTAGTAAATCATTAGAAAACTTAAGAACCGTTTCGGGTGTTTCTGCCATACGCTCTTCTAAAACAAAATGTGCATGGGTTTTATAACCTAATAAGTTAGCGCGGTCGTGTCTTAATTTTACAATGTCCAATACAATGTCTTGATTATCTAACTCATCACCTTTGAAAGATTTACTGCCTGCCGCAAGAGATATTTTTTTTCGTAACTCACGATTGTCAGCATAAGTCATGAATGGAATATAGCTTGGATAATCTAAAGTTATTAACCAACCTAATTTATCTTTTGATTCAGCAAGTTGTTTAGCGGCTTCAATAGCGCCATCTGGAAGTCCAGATAGGTCTGCTTCATCAGTAATTAGCATTTCGAATTTGTTTGTTTCGGCTAATACGTTTTCGCCAAATTTTAATTTTAGTTTGCTTAATTTTTTATCAATTGCTCTAAGCTGTGTTTTCTTATCTTCTGCTAAATTAGCACCGTTTCTTGAAAAACTTTTATACTTTTTATCTAATAATGTGATTTGTTCTGTAGTTAAATCTAATTCAGATTTAGACTCATAAACAGCTTTAACACGTTTAAATAAATTTTCATTTAAAGTAATATCATTACTAAATTCTGATAATAGTGGTGAAACTTCTTGAGCTATCTTTTGAATATCGGCATTAGTTTCAGCAGAATTTAAATTGAAAAAAATACTAGAAATTCTATCGAGTTGTTCTCCAGAAAAATCTAAAGCTTCGATGGTGTTTTCAAAAGATGGGTTTTCAGGGTTTTCAACAATAGCATCTATCTCCTTTTTGGCCATCTTTATGGCTTCCTTAATTGTTGGTAAATAATCTTTAGTTTGAATTATTCTGAAAGGAGGTGTATTATATTTGGTATTAAATGGGGTTTTTAATGTTTTTTTTATCATTTCTTCAAATAATATGTTAAAGATTAAATTTACTATGTATGCATAGTAAATTTTTATATTTTTGTGCTCGATAATACTAAGAGTGACTAACTCAAGAGAATTATTTGTTAATAGCTGAAAAGCCCTGAATAACTTCGGGGCTTTTTTTATTTTAAATCTTTAGCAGATTCGTTTACTTTAATTTTCAGTCCTTCTTTATAAGCTATAACTTTATCAAGCACACATGTGTCGCTTGTAGCTATAATTTGAGCGGCTAAAATCCCTGCGTTTTTTGCGCCATTTAGAGCAACAGTTGCTACAGGCACGCCTCCTGGCATTTGAAGAATTGATAAAACAGAATCCCAACCATCTATAGAGTTACTGCTTTTTACAGGAACGCCTATTACTGGAAGCGGTGATAAAGACGCAATCATCCCAGGTAAATGAGCCGCACCACCAGCACCAGCAATAATTACAGAAAAACCTCTGGTGTGGGCATTTTTGCCGTAATCAAATAATTTTTCGGGTGTGCGATGTGCTGAAACAATATCTACTTCAACTTCAATATCAAAACCTTTTAAGATGTCTATAGCATCTTGCATTACTGGAAGGTCGCTTTTACTTCCCATTATAACTCCTACTTTACTCATAAAATTTAATTTTCTGTTAGGTCGAGCGCAGTCGAGACCTAAATTCAAAAACATAAATATTTAAAGACCCCTCGATTGCGCTCGCGGAGACATTATTCGCTTATAACTTTAATACTTTTCTTTACTTCTTCAGCAATACGCCTTGCTTCATTTAAATCTTCATTTACGATGGTTACATGCCCCATTTTTCTAAACGGACGCGTTTGTTTTTTACCGTATATATGAGGTGTAACACCATCCATTTTCATAATGTTTTCAATGTTTTCATAAAGGACGTTTCCGGTGTAACCTTCAGCACCAACTAAATTTACCATAACGCCACCAACTTTATTATCCGTTCTGCCTAAAGGTAAATCTAAGATAGCTCTAATGTGTTGTTCAAATTGAGAGGTATAGCTCGCTTCAATAGTTTGATGACCAGAATTATGAGGTCTTGGAGCAACTTCGTTTACTAAAATTTCATCTTCTTTTGTTTGAAACATTTCAACTGCTAATAAACCAACATGATTAAATGCTTTAGATACCTTCAATGCAACTTCCTCAGCTTTTTTTGCGACATCATCAGAAATTCTAGCAGGACAAATTACATATTCTACTTGGTTCGCTTCAGGATGAAATTCCATTTCTACAACAGGATACGTTTTTGTTTCACCAGATACGCTTCTTGCCACAATAACAGCTAATTCATTTTTAAAAGGAATTAAATCTTCAGCAATACATTCACCTGCTGGTAAGCCTTCTAAGTCTGATAGTTTTCTAACCACTTTTACACCATTACCATCATAACCAAATTGTGCAGCTTTCCAAACAAATGGAAATTCTAAACCACCATTACCAATAGCGTCTTCAATCTCTGATAAATAAGCAAATCGAGTAAAATCAGAGGTGGGAATATTGTTATCACGATAAAACAATTTTTGTTTCGCTTTATTTTGAATTCTTCGTAGTGTTTTGGAAGCAGGATATACTTTGACACCTTCTTTTTCAAGAGCTTCTAAAGCATCAACATTAACGTTTTCAATTTCAATTGTTAACACATCAACGTGTTTCCCAAAATTGTAAACGGCATCAAAATCCATTAAGTCTCCTAAATGAAATTCATTGCTCGCTATTTTACAAGGTGCTTCATCACTAGCATCTAAAACCGAAGTATAGATGTCAAACTTTCTAGTATTATAAAGTAGCATTTTACCTAATTGACCACCACCAAGAATACCAAGTTTAAAATTTGAAGAAAAATAGTTTGTCATGTTTTTAATGCTGATAATTTATTTAAGTTAAGCAAAAATACACTTAAATCTTAAAATAGTTCCTAAATCGCAAATCAAAAAATGGGTATTACTTAATCTATTGATTATCTTTGCTCTTTTAATTTTTATTACCTGTGATAAAGCTACACGACAAATATTTTAAACCCTTTATTTCTGCTAAAGAAATCGATAGAGCCCTGCAGCGTTTAGTTGATGAAATAGCTGAAGATGTTGGTGATGAAATCCCTGTATTTGTAGGTATCCTAAATGGATCGTTTATGCTAACCAGCGACTTTGTAAAAAAGTACCCAAATACCTGTGAAGTCACTTTTATAAAATTAGCTTCTTATGAAGGTGTTAAGTCTTCTGAAGATATTCAAAGATTAATTGGATTGACCCAAGATTTAACTGATAGAACAGTAATTATTTTAGAAGATATTATTGATACAGGAAATACACTACATGAAGTTTACAGGATTTTTAAAAATGAAAAGGTTAAATCATTAAAAATTGCGACACTTTTTTACAAACCTGAAGCTTATAAAAAAGACTTTAAATTACATTATGTTGGTATTGAAATTCCTGATAAATTCATAGTGGGTTACGGCTTAGATTATGATGGATTAGGAAGGAATTTACCAGAAGTATATCAGATAAAAGAAACACAACACATGACAAACTTAGTGCTATTTGGCCCTCCGGGAGCAGGAAAAGGAACGCAAGCAGAATTCTTAAAAGAGAAATATAATTTAGTACATATTTCTACTGGCGATGTTTTTAGATACAATATGAAAAACGAAACAGCTTTAGGCATGTTGGCAAAGTCTTACATAGAAAAAGGCGGATTGGTTCCAGATCAAGTCACTATTGATATGCTTAATGCAGAAGTCGAAAAGAATGCCGACGCAAATGGATTCATTTTTGATGGTTTTCCGCGTACCAATGCTCAAGCAGACGCTTTAGACAAATTGATGGATAGTAAAGATTCTCAAATTAATGCAATGATTGCTTTGGAAGTTGATGATGAAGTTTTGGTAAATCGCTTACTTGAAAGAGGAAAAACTAGCGGAAGAAAAGATGATGCTGATGAAACTGTAATTAGAAACAGAATTAAAGTATACTACGACGAAACAGCCATATTAAAAGACTTTTACGCAGGCCAAGATAAATATTTTGGAGTGGATGGCGTTGGTAGTATTGAAAATATAACAGTGCGTTTGAGTAGTGTGATTGATAATCTTTAAGATCTCTAAGTTGATGTGTTTATTCGTTTGGTTGTTTAAAAAGCAATGCAACTAAACAACTCAACAAAAAACAAATAAACAAAAAAATGACTGAGGGAAATTTTGTAGACTACGTAAAAATGTATGTGTGCTCTGGAAACGGAGGCAAAGGTTCTGTGCATTTACATCGTGAAAAGTATATTACTAAAGGTGGTCCTGATGGTGGTGATGGTGGTCGAGGTGGTCATGTTATTGTTAGAGGAAAATCCAATCTTTGGACCTTACTTCATTTAAAGTTTAAAAAACATTCAAGAGCAGGTCATGGAGAACATGGAAGTAGCGGAAGAAGTTTTGGAGCAGATGGTGAAGATGTATATATTGATGTACCATTAGGAACTGTTATAAGAGACACCGAAACTAACGAAATCCTTTTTGAAATTACCGAAGATGGCGAAGAAAAAATCCTTGCCGAAGGCGGAAAAGGCGGTTTAGGAAACTGGCATTTTAAAAGCTCAACCAACCAAACGCCGCGTTACGCACAACCAGGGATTCCCATGGAAGAAAAGTACGTAACTATGGAGTTAAAAGTACTTGCTGATGTTGGTTTGGTAGGTTTTCCTAATGCAGGTAAATCAACGCTATTATCGGTTGTTACTTCAGCAAAACCAAAAATTGCCGATTACGAGTTTACTACCCTTAAACCAAATTTAGGCATTGTAAAATACCGCGATTTTCAAACTTTTGTTATGGCAGATATTCCTGGAATAATTGAAGGTGCTGCCGAAGGTAAAGGGCTAGGGCATTACTTTTTACGCCATATCGAACGAAATTCTATTCTATTATTTTTAATTCCGGCAGACGCTAAGGATATCAAAAAGCAATATGATATTTTGCTGGATGAACTCCGAAGATATAACCCAGAAATGCTAGATAAAGAACGTATCATAGCCATTTCTAAATGCGATATGCTTGATGATGAGCTTCAAGCAGAAATGAAAACTGAGCTAGATAACGAACTTCCTATTCCATACTTATTCATTTCATCTGTAGCTCAAAAAGGCATCACAGAACTCAAGGATGTGTTGTGGAAAATGCTCAATAATTAGGGCGTTACCCAAGGGTCGGGCTTTTATTCATGGTTTTCTTTTTAATATTACTTAGTAATATTAAAAAGAGTAGGGCGTCACTAGCATAGTATTTCATATTTTATTTTTTGATTAAGATAAATATCGGGATACTCCCTTTAAGTTCAAAGTATTTTAACCTTAAACATATATTACTTGGAATAATTTTTGATTAAATTTATATAAAATTAAAGCAATGCGATTTCTAAAAGCCACCATGCTAACCTTATTTATTATATCATGTGCACCCATTCGTGTAAATTATGATTATGATAAAACCACAAACTTTAAAACTTATAAAACATATCAATATTACGCAGATATGGAAACGGGTTTAAACGAATTAGATACCAAACGTTTATTAAATGCTATTGATGCTAAAATGGAAGCTAAAGGATTTGGCATTTCAGAAAATCCAGATTTTTTCATCGATATTAAAAGTGAAGAATATCAAGCTGCACAACGACAGGCCGTAGGTGTTGGAGTAGGCGGCAGTGGGCGCAATGTAGGTGGAGGAATTTCAATAGGATTACCAATAGGTCAAGCCAATATAAACCGACAAATAACAATCGATTTTGTAGACGAAAACAAAAAACAACTCTTTTGGCAAGCCATTAGCGAATCTAGTTTTAACCCAAAAGCGACTCCAGAAAAAAGAGAAGCGCGTTTAAATGCTATTGTTGAAAAGGTGATATCAGGCTTTCCGCCAGAACAGTAATTTAATTCTTAACCAATCTTTTACTAGCAATTAATACATTCCCAGAATAGAAGTTAGTAACATAAACACCCTGGCTTAAATTGCCAATATCTACTTGCGTATTTTCATAACTAGAAAGATTAGCAGATTTTACTTTTTTACCATCCAAACTAATAATGTCAACTTTCAAGTTAGAAGATGTACTGCTTTCAAATTTTAGATTTAAAATACTATATGTTGGATTTGGGTACAATGAAATATTGAAATTATTCATTTTACTTTCAATATCATCTACTCCAAGCGAAGAATAATTTATGGTCCAAGTTACGGTGTATACATGTAAGCTGTCATGATTATCTACTCTTAGAAATGGCGAGTTATCGTGCACAACTGCTGTTAATGTATTGGTGCTTTCAGCTAAATCGGTTTCAAGAATCGATACATCATCAACATTATCAGCATAACTTACAGCATTAAGTATCCATTCACTTTCTAAAGTATTTGGGTCTGGTTTTATCAAATTAAGTTGGAAATCTAAAGGAAATGTTAGATTATCAACTGTATTGTTATTTGGTGTATAAGCATCAATTGGAGACGCTAAACTGTGTATCTTTTCAATAATTCCTTCTTTGCAAACCGAGCAAAATGGGTTGTTTAACACTTCCATTTTACAACTGGTATTTGGTTTATACCAGTCTGAACAATTACCAGAACTACAGGTGTGCTGGTAAACACCAACATTATCTGTTCCTATCCAATTATTCCACCTAGGATTATTAATATTGTTTACATGTGTCATGTTAACGGCTTCGGCTGCCAATAAATCGCCTGGGTAATATTCATCTTTTAAGTCAAATAATGAATGTCCTAATTCATGTATTGCTAATTCGTCAGAACTTATACCAGTTGAAGCCATAGGGAATGTGCCACCGCTACCACCATAGTAAGGTGAATTAACTAAAATTAGAGCTTGATCGTAAGTGGGGAAATTATCTGCTAAAACGTTAATAATTTTTGCCTCTGTATTATTGGCATAATTACCATCAACTTCGTAAAAAAGCAGAAAATGATTTCCGAAAGAATCAAAAGTGGCATTAAAAAAAGTATCTACATTTGTTGTTGGTACAGGCCAATTGGTTTCGAAATAGGTGCTTCCTGTTCCTGGGTGGTCTGCACCACTTTCATTAGATGGTACTTTTATCGCGTATACATTAAAATAGTCAGCATATTCTTTTAGTGGACTCTTGCTAAACATGCTATTTGAAAAGTTAGTAGCATCCGTAATAAATTTATCCAATTCATTAACAGTATAACCATCTCCCATAATGACTAAGCTAATGCGTTTATCATTATCACCAGTCACTTTAATAGGTTCCACATCGAAAACCTGAGCATGGAGAAATAAGAGGTTACAAGTAAAAAGTAAGAAGCATAAAAAAGATTTCATACTAGTTAATTTGGGTTTTAATGAGGGGGTCATTTTCAGCAAAGTTACTAATTGTTATGTATTTAGTGTTGCTTTTTAGCTGTAACCTTATGGAAAACTGCGTTTTGTCGGTTTTTATGGTTTCTGTTTTAAAATTTTTAGAATCATCAACATATTCTATTGATTTAACTAATGGATTCTTAATAAGTATCTGATTTAGCATTTTAGATTTCTTATCTAATTCAGTAAAAATTAAATCTCCAATTACACCGTTTTCAATAGACTCAAATTTTATCTGTTTTAATTTACCGTCAACTATTTTTTTATTTATAAACTGAATAGTTCTCTTCCCATTTAAAGTTTTTTCAATATTATAATTTAGAAAAAGAACTTTAGGGGTGCCTACAATTTCTGATTGATTTTCAAATACTGATTTGCTGTTTTTACATCCAGAAAAAAAGGAAAGGCAAACTATTAAAAGTAGAACGGTTTTATATGTTGTTGAACACTTCAATACAATGAAATAAAAAATTTGGGATTTAAAGTTCTGTAAAGTTACGCATAAAAAAGAGGTTGTAAAAACCTCTTTTTTTATGCTAACTATTATTCAATAGTTATTCTTGAGCCCTCACTATGACTGCTAAATTCTGGTGCATACATACTTTGAATGGTGGTAACGCCATTGCTCATATTACCAGCATTGTTTACTCTTAAATCGTACTCAAATACATAAACGCCTTTTGGTAAATAATCAAAAAAGAAGTTGGTTGAAGCATCTTTTGTACTTTCATAATAGCCTAAACCATCTTGCCATTTATATTGACTCAATACGTTTACAGGTTCTAAACCTGAAGCACGCATATCTTTCATGTGCAAAAATTCCATGTTTCTGTCGCTTCGTAATTCAATTCTAACGCGAACCAAATCACCAATTTTTAATTTTGTATCAGAATTAATTTCTGATATTTCTTCACCCGTGTCTGTATTGGTTTTAAGGAATAGTTTTTTCTTAAGTTTAAGAGGTGTTTCAGCTGAAGTTATCTTATCTAAATCTTCAAAATATTGCCAGTTTAAACTTCCCCATGCAATACCTTTTCCTTTCTTAGTAATTTTTACTTCGCCCATTTCTGGTTTAATTTCAGACGTATTCCAAGCCGTTTTATAATAGCCTGTTCCAGCTTCAATTTTTACATTTTCTAATTTAGAAGGCGCTATCTGTTGTCCGCCTATAACCATATCAGCCATGTCAGTTACAGATAACCAATCACTTCCTTGAAGAAGTAATGCATAAACAGCATCGGTAGTTGCTTTAGTTGTTTTCCATCGGTTGGTCTGCTTGTTTTTAAGCAACCAGATTTTTAGATTATCTATAGTTTCAAGATTCTTCGCTTCGCTCTGAATGACAAGTCCTGTTTCTGAAAACACTTCAATTAACAAGGCTTGAGTTTCAATTGGTGCCTGATGCCAGTACCAAGAATTTGTGTTGGATTTCCAATACATGCCTAATTCTTCGGAAGTGATACTCGTTTCTTTTAAAGATTTTAAAATCTTAAATGCAGACTTAGCATCATCATTTCTATGCGAAATTAAAGCCATTAATCCTTTTGAATATAGGGAGCGTTTTGACCAATATTTTCGGATTTGAGATTGATAATATTCACTAATAGTTGCAACCTCTTTTGATTTTTTAACCTCTGTAAAAAAGCTTCGTATGTATAAATAATGCAACTGCGTATAGCTTAAATGATCTTTATCTAAATCAATTTTTGCATTATACTTTCTGATGTCTTTGTATTCTTTTACAAATTCATCATCCAAATAATTAATAGCGTTTTGAATCATTTGAGAGTTTGAATCCGTATCAACTTTAAGTTGTTTTAAATGTCCGAAACCAGAAATAATATGTTGTGTGATGTATCTGTTTTCATAACCCCCATTAAACCAAGCCCATGCTCCAGAAGGCATTTGATTTGCTTTTAATTTGTTGATAGCGGATTGTAATTCATTATTCATCTTGTTTAAATCGAATAATAATGCGACGCGTTTTTTCTGTTCGGTTTCGCTTTGCGCATCACGTAACCAAGGCGTTTCTTGAATTAAAATGGATTTAAGCGCTTCATTTTTCTCTAAGTTAGAAAGTAAGGCATCTGTATTTCTCCATTGATTGAAAACGTCCTGAATTCTAGGATTTGAATTGGCAATATGGCTAGCCAAAGCATTAGCATAATACCTTGAAAAAGTCTGCTCATTACAGTCGTAAGGATATTCCATTAAATAGGGTAGTACCTGAACTGCATACCACGCAGGATTGGAAGTCATCTCTAAAGTCAATTTATGATTTTTGAGTGTCGTTGAGGTATTCGTTGTCAACTTATCCAAAGTGAATGTTTTAGTTTGATTACTTCTAACCCACATAGGCAAGGTTTCGGTAACCAACATACGGTTGCTTAAAACAGGCAGTGCGTTTTGCTCACCATCGCTGAACTCGCCGGATTTTGCAATAACTTTATATTGAACGGCTTGTACATTGTCAGGAATGCTTAAAGACCAAGAAACTTGCGTATTGCCTTTGGCATCAACACTAAAAGAAGAACTTCCATCTAGCTTCCCCGAAGGGTAAGAACTGAGTAAGTTTGCGGTAATATCATTGCCTGAAATAGCATTTTTTAAAATTAAAACCGCTTGCCCATAAAGTGTTTTATCAGTAAGATTAGCAATTTTAGTACTAATTATAATGTTATCACCTTCGCGTAAAAAACGAGGCGTATTTGGAATCACCATCAGCTCTTTTTGAGTAACCGTAGTTAATGTTTCAGTAGCATTTTCTAAAGTTTTTGTATGCGCTAATAATTGTAATTTCCATTGTGTTAAAGCTTCAGGGGTTGTAAAACTAAAACTCACGTTACCCGTTTCATCTGTTTTTAATTTTGGAAAGAAAAATGCAGTTTCTTGGAAGTTTTTGCGAATTTTGATATTGTCAAAATTTAGTTTTCCTTCTGTATCATCCAAATTACCTTCCTCTAGGTTTTTTTCAGCAATTACTGAAGTTACTGCACCAGTTAAATAACTTTTCTTTTGAGTACCATATCCAACAACTACAACTTCGTCTAATTCCATTTCGTTTTCCACAATTTCAATACTTTCTGGTGCAGCTTGAAGACCAGCAACTCTTCCGCTAAGTACTTCTGAAAGACTAGAAACACCTCTAATTCTTAAATTATAATTATTCCCAAAACTAAATCCAAACCAATTCAATTGGTCATAAGTTTGATTTAAATAATTAGCACGAAATTTATCTTGATATACTCTAAAGTTTTGTGTTCCAAAGCTCTTGTTTGCTCGTTTATTACTTTGTGCAAAATAAACAGGATTTTGAATAGGATTAAAATTCCAAGTATGCGATTTAAATTGATCTAAAGACGCATCATACATACTTGCTAGTAATTCAGCACTTACTTTTTCGCCATAGGGCCCTTTAATTTTAAATTGCCAAGTTTCATCAGTTCCTGGTTGTAGTTTATCTCTAAACGTAAGTGTTTCAATTTCTAAATTCGTTTTAGGATAAGGTACAGAAATAGCTTGAGAACCGGATTTGTAGCTGTTAAAAGCTGCAAAACTATAATGCACAACAAAACCGCCTAAATCAGCTTCTGAAACAGGAACTGATATTGTTTTTTTATTTGCATTTAGCGTAACAATTTCTGTTTTGATTATTTTTTTATCCTTTTCAATTACAACTGTAACCGAAACATTATTTGCAGCAGAACCAAAAGTTACATGCGCCATATCACCAATATTATAAGACGATTTATCAGTAGAAATAGTAAACAATTGATTATCAGCAGGAGTTTTATCTTCATTACTGAATAATGTCGTTTTAATTTCATCTTTTACTAATTGACCAAATTTGTCTTTACTTTCTAAAGTAATAAGATATTGACCCGATTGCCATTTTTTGGTTTTACCAAGATTGAGTTTTGTTGAAATTCCGGTATTGAAAGAGGATATAAAAACAAGCTTTCCTTTTTTCCAATTATTAGGGTTTTGTTCATTGTCATAGGGGTCATGGGGAAACAGTTTCTTAAAATCTTGCTCAGAAAAATATTGATAATCTGGAGCAGCCCAAGGGCGCTGTCTAAATACGGAATTTGGTGCTTGTAATTTGTAAATTTTAATAGTCCCTTTTGCAGAAACAAACTCGCCATTTAAGTTTTTAGTGTCAATAGTAATAGCGTGGTCTTTTTTTGTTTTGTTTAAAATGGCATCAATACTCATATTAGCAATTAAAGCGTGATAGCCAACATTAATGATGGTTGTTGCGCTTCGAGTTTCACCATTTAAATCGGTAACATCTGCGGTAATTTCATAATTAAAAATAGGTAAACTACGTTTATCTACACTTTGATCTGGAATGGCTTTAAACGTGATGTTAAATTCGCCTTTAGCACTAGTTGTTGCTTCCCCATGAGTGATTTCTTGAGGCGCGCTATTTACCCAAGGGCGATACCAAAAATACCAACGCGGATATTGTACCTTTCTTTGGACGCGATAAACCACTTTAGCATCAGTTACATTACTACCAGTATAAGCTAAAGCATGCCCTTTTACGGTAACAGAATCATTAATTTTAAAGGTTTCGGTAACAGGTTTAAATTTTGTTTCAAACTTTGGGCGTTTGTATTCTTCAACAGAGAAATAATGTTCAGTATAAAAATCTTTTTCATCGCCATCAAAATCAATGAAATATTGCCCGTTTAATCCATTATTTGGCAAGATAAACGCACCTGAAATCGATCCAAATTCATTGGTTTTAAATTCAAGCCCTTTAACTTCTTCACCATTTGCGTTATATAAAATCGCATATACTTTTTCATTTTCTAAAACTTCAGACTTTCCGTCTTGGGTTTTCATTGCAATGCCTTTAAAGTAAACCGTTTGGCCTGGTCTGTAAATACTTCTATCAGTAAATAAAAATGATTTATAACTAACTTTTTCTTCTGGTTGATTGTAGGATTGACTAATATAAAAGTTGCCAAAATAAGCTAGGTTATTACTACTTTTTACTTTTAGATTAACATTTCTATGCCAATTTTTGTTTTTTTCAATTTTAATCTCGCCAAAACTATTGGTGGTGTAGTTTTTAGTTGAAGCCCTTTTGTCATTTCTTAGATAATAAGATAATTCTACACGAGCATTAGCAATGGGCGAACCATTATTTCTATCAATAATTTGAAATATTTTAGAGTTAGTCGATTCTGTTTCTATTAAAGCTAAATTAGTAACTTGAATATTAGCAAAAGCAAAGGTTTCTTTGTCTATATCTAGAAAAGCGACAACTAAATATCTGCCATTATTAAGTTTAGGAATTAAAATTTCAGTGGTATGGGTTTGGTAATCATTTTCATTTTTTAAGCTGTTATCCCAAGTTTTGTAGGTGTCAAGAGTTTTTATAAAATCTAGTTGTTCATCTTTTCTGTATGTCTTTATAAACTTCTCATATTGCTTTTCTGAGATTTTATAAGCATTAAATTTTAACGCATTTAGATTTTTATATCGTAATAATAATCGAGCATGTTGCTGAATAGGCAAAAAGTCTTCGGTGGTAATTTGTAGCGAAACTTGCTCAATTTGAGATTTTAAAATTGCACAATTCTCTGCGCCTTTACTTTTTGGAAATTTTGAAATAACTTGATTACACAATTCTAAAGCTTCTTTAGCTTTCCAACGCTGTTCTATGTTGTTCTTTGGTTGGTAAGATTGACTTTGGAGATAGTAAATAGAAGCGATTTCAAAATCGTATAATCCTGAAATTTCATTTGTCTTAAATTTGGCGCTTTCAGTTGTAAAAGCATTTAATAGAATAGCTTGTTTATCTGTAAATGTAGCATGCTGATTTACAAATTTTAAGCGCTCAATATTTACGTCTGCCAATGCGTAAGGTGATTCATCTTTCAAATGAAAGCGAATCAATTCTTTGTAAATGTTTAAAGCATTAAGTTGTAATGATGTAGTGTCTTTAGATACAATATTTAAGGTTGAAAACGTTTCAGCATCAGCTAAAAAATCAGGATTATTAATCTCAAACTTATAAGCCGGTTTAGTAATTTGCGTTTCTTTAGTTTTATAAAATTCTAAAGCATTATGGCTTAAAAAATCGAATAGAGTAGGTCTGTAAATTTTAGAACTTTTTTGTTCATTTAATAAAGCACTATATTTTTTTAAAGCCTCCTGTTGAAGCATCAATCCATTCTCTAAAGACTTTTTATAATGTGCATGAGTTTCATCAAAAAGCGTTTGTAAATCCCAGGTTCTAAAATCTTCAGCATCAACTTTTTTATCAGTTTTGGTGCGTTTATAAAATTGATATCTGTTTTGGTTAAAATATTGCCAATATAAATTAGCTAATATGTTTTCTAGAATATTTTTTGTTGGAAATGTACTAGTAGTAATCTGATTTTTAAAATCATTAAGAATATGCAACTGTGCATCTTCTTCCAAAATCAAAGCATATTTACTTTTAAAAATCATGGTTTTTATAAGTTGGGGTTGGTTCTCATCCTTATTCGCTTGTTTTTGAATATCCTTAACCACTTTCAAGGCAGATTTTGGCAATCCATCAACCTCAAATTTCTCAACTTTAGACCATAATTCTTGATAATTAGAATTTTGTGCTTGAGAAAAAGTTGAAAATAGTATAATCATAAATAAAAATAGTGAACGCTTCATGTGTTTAATTTTATATCTAAAATATATTCAAAAGCCGTTCCAAAAAACAATAAATTAGTAAATGGTGGCTTTTTTTGAGTGAATTTAATCATTTTAATGGTAAAATATCTGTCATCAATACTACTAAAATGATAAATTCTTAAGAATATCTTAATTCTATATAAACTATTTATAGAAAGCTTATTTTTGTAATTTAGCCTTAAATAATATGAAAAAAACGCTACTATTTTTAATACTTCCATATATGTGTTTCTCACAAGTTAATCTTGATAAAATAGAGGTCCTTTTTGAGAAAAAGCAGTTTGAAAAAGCTGAAGTTCAAATCATAAATTTTTTAAAAGAACATCCAAACCATATTAAAGCTACAGAGTTTTTAGGAGATGTCTATGGGCATCAAAAAAATTGGAACGATGCCATAAATGCCTATAAAAAATTAGTAGAAGCCAAACCAAACATAGCCAATTATCACTATAAATACGGAGGTGTTTTAGGCATGAAAGCCTTACAAAATAAATTGAAAGCCATTGGTTTAATTGGTGATATAAAAGAGGCGTTTACAAAGGCTGCCGAACTTGATAAAAACCATATTGAAACGCGTTGGGCACTAGTAGAATTATACATGCAACTCCCGGGTATTGTTGGAGGTAGTAAAAGCAAATCTCTAAAATACGCTGAAGAACTAGAAGACCTTTCTAAAGTCGATGGTTACCTCGCAAAAGGCTATATTAACGAATATGATAACGAGCCAGAATTAGCCGAAAAATTTTATAAAATGGCCATTGAAGAAGGTGGTTCATTAACCTGTTTTGATAAACTTACTACGCTTTACGAAAAAGAAAATAAGCCCGAAAAAGCCATTGAGAATATTGAAGTAGCACAAGAAAAACACCAGCGTAACGCGCTACATTATCAAATTGGGAAGGTAGCTGCAGAATATAATATCGAGCTCGAAAAAGGCGAACACTGTCTGGAAATTTATCTCAAAAACTATGCGCCCGAAGATGGCGTTCCTAAAGCTTGGGCACATTACCGTTTGGCACAAATTCACGCGCACAAAAACAACAAAACAACGGCCTTGAAGTATATCGATTTGGCCATAGCGCAACTCCCAAAAATCAAACCCTTTAAGGAAGAAAAGGAGAGAATTCTAAATCTTTAATATTTGGGCGTTACCACAAGGGTCGGGCTTTTCAATACAAGTCCTCGCTTGTACCTCGCTGTGGGCTTTCCTTTTCAATCCCTAACGCGAAAACTTCCGCCTTCGGTCTTCGTGTTTCAAACTTCAATTCATGTATTAACTATTCTATTTAGTGTCAATCACAGTTGAATAATAAATTATAACACATAGATTCACAGAGAACCGCAGAGGCACAAAGAGCGTTTTTAGTTAAATATTAAAGTTTAGAATTTTGATTGAAATAGATAAATGAAACTTTCATAACATCTCTCCGTTTATCTCTGTGAAACAATTTATAGTATCTTTTACTTTGCTTCTTAGCGCCTTTGCGAGACAAAAAAAACCGCCACTAAACAACTAATCCATAAATAATTTGGAATTTGATTTTTGTAGTTTGATATTTGTTAGATGAACGTACATTTTATAGCTATTGGCGGAGCTGCAATGCACAACTTAGCCTTAGCATTACACAATAAAGGATACCAAGTAACAGGAAGCGACGATACCATTTTCGAACCTTCAAAATCTAGATTAGATGGAAAAGGTTTACTTCCCGAAGTATTTGGTTGGTATCCAGAAAAAATCACTTCTAGTTTAGATGCTATCGTTTTGGGTATGCATGCCAAAGAAGACAATCCAGAGTTATTAAAAGCACAAGAACTCGGGCTAAAAATATACAGTTACCCAGAATTTTTGTACGAGCAATCTAAGCACAAAACACGCGTAGTAATTGGTGGAAGCCACGGAAAAACCACCATAACATCGATGATTTTACATGTGATGCATTATCATGACAGAGAAGTCGATTATATGGTTGGTGCACAATTAGAAGGTTTTGATGTGATGGTAAAACTTACCGAAACTAATGATTTTATAGTACTTGAAGGTGATGAATATTTAAGTTCACCAATAGATAGACGTCCAAAGTTTCACTTATACAAACCCAATATTGCATTGCTAAGCGGTATTGCTTGGGATCATATCAATGTATTTCCAACTTATGAGAATTATGTTGAGCAGTTTAGCATTTTCGTAGATTCTATTGTAAAAGGCGGAAGTATTAATTACAACGAGGAAGACCCAGAAGTTAAACGTGTTGTAGAAACTAGCGAAAATACCATTAGAAAAATACCATATCAAACTCCAGAATATACCCTTCAAAATGGACAAACACTTCTTGAAACTCCAGAAGGCGAATTACCTATTGAAGTTTTCGGAAAGCACAACTTAAACAACCTTGCAGGCGCCAAATGGATTTGTCAACACATGGGCATTGACGAGGATGATTTTTTCGAAGCGATCTCAACATTCAAAGGCGCCAGTAAACGTTTAGAAAAAATTGCAGAAAGTAAAAATAGTGTAGCTTATAAAGATTTTGCGCACTCACCAAGTAAGGTAGAAGCTACCACTCAAGCGGTTAAAGAACAATACGAAAACAGAACTTTAGTTGCCTGTTTGGAACTGCACACGTATAGCAGTTTAAATGCCGAATTTTTAAAAGAGTATAAAGGTGCATTGGATGCTGCTGATGTTGCAGTCGTATTTTATTCGCCTCATGCGGTAGAAATTAAAAAACTTGAAGAAGTTACGCATAAGCAAATAGCCAATGCTTTTCAGTCTGATGACTTAATAATTTATACCAATCCAGACGATTTCAAAGATTTTCTATTCTCGCAAAACTTTGATAATAAAGCCTTACTTTTAATGAGTTCTGGTAATTATGGTGGTTTGGATTTTGATGCTGTTAAGGGGCTGATTAATTAATTTTTTTTGTATTCGTTTAACCTAAAGATAAAGTTCCGTTTCAAAGAGCTTTATTTATTTTTAAACAGAGTTATGTGAAATTTTTTATAAAGTCAAATTGATAATGATTAAAAGCAAAAGTTAAAACCTTTTTTCTATATTAAATTCATGCTTAAAACTATTTACCTCAAATCATTATCATTTCAACTTCTCCTTAAAAAAGGCAATAGTTCTGCTCCAAGATAAATCAGCGGCTTCCTTATCAAAGCGAGGTGTCGTATTATTATGAAATCCATGATTTACGTTAGGATAAATATGAGCTGTATACGCAATATTATTGGCTTTAAGAACGGCCTCAAAAGCAGGTAAGCCTGCGTTAACTCTAGTGTCTAATTCTCCATATTGCAGCAATAAAGGCGCTTTAATTTTAGCAGCTTCTTCGTCTGTAGGTTGTCTTCCATAGTAAGGTACAGCAGCTCCTAATTCGGGGATTCTTACAGCCAACATATTAGCCATCCAGCCACCAAAGCAAAAACCTACTACGCCAATTTTACCATTACAATCTTCATGAGATTTAAGATAGTTATAAGCTTCAATAAAATCTTCAACCATTTCATCTCTATCACGATTTTTTTGCATGGCTCTTCCATCGTCGTCATTTCCTGGATATCCGCCAAGAGGTGATAAGGCATCTGGAGCTAAACTGATAAACCCCTCTTTGGCTGTCCGCCTTCCTACGTCTTCAATATACGGGTTAAGCCCGCGGTTTTCATGAATAACCACAACACCTGGGAGTTTCGTTGTATTGTTTTTAGGTTTTGAAAGTAACCCTTTTATTGTGCCTCCGCCATTTGGAGAATCGTAAGTTATATAATCTGAATCTAAACTGGGATCATTAGGTTTAACCAGTAAACTATTAATATAATTTGGCGACATAAAACTTAATAATGATGATACCGTAACACCACCAACGGCATAAAGCGAAAGTTTTTCAACAAATTGCCTTCTGTTAAGTTTATTATGAGCATAATCATCATAAAGGTCGAACACTTCTTGTTTTATGTCTTCTTTTTTTAAGTCTTTCATAATACTTAGTTTTATTGGTTATGTAAGTTAAGGATTTTTAAAAACTTTGTCTAAAAACACTTTTATATTTTCCTGATTAGCTCTAACCAATTCCGCTCTAGCGTTTTCAATATCCTTGGGTTTTTTATCTTAAGAGAGTTTAAACTTTCTTTCCCAAGAATCCATGAAAATTTCAAATATTTCAATATAATCTAGGTAGCTATTCATACTTCTGTTATCAGGTTCTAAAATGTATTTATAATCTGGAGCTTCCAAAAACTCCGTCATTTTAATTAATGATGCTTTCAAAACGGCTTTACTTTCAATAGCTTTCACTTTTCCTTTTAAGTGCACTTTTAAGTAATTCCAAGTTGGTAACTGCTTGGTGGCATAAATACTCGGTGAAATATAGCATTGCGGTCTAGAAAAAAAATAATCGTGATATAGGTATCATTTTTTAAGAGTTCAGCATGTGGATTATTAATATCAATATGCCCTATTAGGTTGCCAGATTCATTATAAATTATCGGCAAGTGTGTATTAAGCGGTGCATTCTCTTTAATAGAAATTAATGTAGCTAATGGATAAGTTTTAATCACTTCAATCATGTGATTAATGTCTGTTGTCTTGATGGTGTTTTGGTGGGTAGCTCAATAGTTTTTGTTAGTTCCAGTATGCAGGAAGCTATGATTTTAGTTAATAGTTCTATGACTTCTAAAATTTACGATAAATGTATTTCATTAGAAAATAAGCATTATACTCTATTTCTTACATTTAAATAAATATACACGATAAAATGTTGTATTTGTACGATAAAATGTTTAATATTGTGGTTTAAAGGCCCTAATAATGAAAGTTCAACAAATATCGTTAACCAAAAATAATTGGTTTGAGAAGATAGAATCAATACATATTGATGCTAATTTATTCTTGCTATTTATTTCTCCAGATTTTAGCTTAAAGCATGAATTTTTACTTTCGCTAAATAAAAATACCCTAAATCTACTATAATAGGATGTTCTACTGCTGGCGAGATATCAGATGTCACTGTAAAAGACAAAACCATATCGTTAACAGCTATTCAACTAGAAAAAACAACTTTAAAAAAGGTGTCTGTGCAGATAACGGACATGAATTGCAGTTATAAAGCGGGTGCGAAGATTGCTAATAAGCTTAATGATAAAGCTTTAAAACATGTAATAGTTTTAAGTGATGGCTTAAACGTTAATGGTGCAGATTTAGTGTCTGGTTTAAAATCAAAAATACCGGGTGTAAGTATTACAGGTGGATTGGCAGCAGATGGCTCAGATTTTAATAATACATTTTTGGTTAATGGTGATCAAATAGTAGATAAAGCTATAATAGGACTTGGCTTTTATGGTGAGGATTTAAAAGTAGGGTACAGCTCTAAAGGCGGATGGGATAGTTTTGGAATTGAAAGATTAGTAACAAAATCGAATAAAAATGTACTTTATGAGCTAGATGGGATGCCTGCTTTAGAAATTTATAAGTCGTTCTTAGGCGATTATGCAAAGGATTTACCTAGTTCTGGATTGCTTTTTCCTTTAAGTATGCGAAACAGTGAAAATACAGCGCCGCTTGTTAGAACAATTTTAGCAATATGTGAAGAAGATCAAAGCCTAACTTTTGCTGGGAATATTCCTCAAGATTCCTATGTTCGATTAATGAAAGCAAATATAGATAGATTAATTGGCGGTGCTGAAGATTCTGCAATTTCTGCAAATAAAAATTTAAAAGAAACATCTGAATTGGCAATTCTTATTAGTTGCGTTGGAAGAAGGTTGGTTTTAAAACAATTAGTAGAGGAAGAAGTAGAAGTGGTAAGAGATGTTATAGGAAATAAACCCTGTATTACCGGGTTTTATTCATATGGTGAAATTGCACCTTTTGGAGAATTTTCACCTTGTGAGTTGCATAATCAAACCATGACAATAACAACACTTTCGGAATGTTAAATAACGAATATCATAGGTTATTAAAACGTCAGCTTAGAAAATCTGGTTTAAATATTTCAGATAATCCTGAATTTAGCAGTTTTTTAAGTATGATTGATAATGCGTACAAAAGCTTTGATAAGGATTTTAATCATATTGAACACATACTCGAAGAAAGCTCTAAAGAATTGTTTGTTGCAAATCAATATTTAATTCATGAAAGAGATAAAACGAGAACAAAACTTGAAAATATTGTTGATAATGTAGGCGGTGTTATTTTTGAAACAGATCTTGATGGGAATTTCACGTTTTTAAATAATGCCTGGGAAAAATATTCTGGATATGCTATTGAAAAAACTATAGGTAAAAATTTTAAGGATTTTTTAATTACTAAAAATATTGAAGGAAATAAAGAATTCCACAAATTATTCTCAAAGAAAAAGAAGCGTATTGAATTTATTTTTAAGCATAAAATTAATGATAAATTAATGTGGTTTGAGTTGAAGTCAAAACTAATTAAAGATAATAACGATTTACCAGCCGGATTTATTGGTACAATAATAGACGTTACAAACTTAAAAGAAACAGAGGTTGAATTACAAAAAGCGAGTAAGTCTAAGGATGAGTTTTTATCTACTATGTCTCATGAAATTAGAACACCTTTAAATGCCGTTACGGGAATAACAAATATTTTACTAATGGAAGACTATTTGCCAGAGCAACTAGAAAACATTAAGGCATTAAAATATTCTGGAGAGCATTTACTTGGTTTAATTAATGATTTGTTAGACTTTGATAAAATTAAATCTGGAAAATTAAAAGTATTAGAAAAAGACTTTAGTCTACCTTATTTTTTAGAAAATATAAAATCTCACTTTCAATTAAGGGCTGAAAAAAAAGGTGTAGTTTTTAATGTTAGAAAAGAAAATGATCTTCCTGATAATATTATTGGCGATAAATTAAAACTTACGCAAATAATGAAAAACTTATTAAGTAATTCTTTAAAGTTTACAGAGAAAGGAAGCGTTATTCTTAGTATTAAAAATTTAGGTATTAATAAAAATAAAATTAGGCTAAGGTTTAAGGTCGTTGATACAGGTATCGGTATATCAAAAAGTAGACAAGAATCAATATTTGAAAGCTTTATGCAAGCGGATTCACAGACTTCCATAAAATATGGAGGTACTGGTTTAGGATTATCTATTAGTAAAAAATTATTAAACCTACAGAATAGTGATTTAATAGTTCAAAGCAAGTTAGGACAAGGTGCTACTTTTTCTTTTGAAATCAAATATAGAGTAAGTAATAGGCTTAACCTTTACGAACCAGATATGATTAAAATGCAACCAAACTATGAGCCTTTAAATTTAAATGTATTGGTTGCAGAAGACAATAAAATGAATATTCTCATTTTAAAAAGATTCTTTTCGAAATGGCATGTAAATTATAAAGTAGCAGAAAACGGCAAAGAAGTGTTGAAGTATTTTGAAAATTCTAATTTTGATTTTGATTTGGTTTTAATGGATTTACAGATGCCACTTTTAGATGGTTATGAAACTGCTAGTATTATTAGAAATTTATCAGATAAGTCTAAATCAAATATTCCAATAATAGCCCTAACTGCATTTGCTCAAACCGATATTAAAGAAAAAACTAAACAATATAAAATGAATGGATTTATGGGTAAACCATTTAATCCTGAAAAACTTTATAAATTACTAAAGTCTTATTCAAACGAAGCTCTAAATGAACAAGTTATTTAGATATTTTCATAAAGATAAATAGATATACAAATATTTTTATTGTTTGTAAAGCATTCTATATTTATCTTTAACCAATGCAAGAAAAACCATCGTCATTTTCAATAAAAAACTGGAGTCAAGACGATCAACCTCGAGAAAAATTACTTTACAAAGGCAAAGCCACATTAAGTGATGCCGAATTAGTTGCTATTTTGATAGGCTCTGGTAACCGTCAAGAAAGTGCTGTAGATTTATGTAAACGTATTTTAGCGAGTACTGATAATAATTTAAGTGCCTTAGGGAAACTATCCGTAAAACAACTTATGGAGTTTAACGGAATTGGTGAAGCCAAAGCCATAAGTATTATTGCAGCCTTAGAATTAGGAAGACGACGCAGAGGAGAAGAAGCCTTAGAAAAAAAGAAAATCACATCTAGCACATCGGTTTTTGAATTGATGCAACCTATTATTGGCGAATTAGAGCATGAGGAGTTTTGGATTATTTATGTTAATAACTCTAACAAAGTCATTCAAAAGAATCAACTAAGCAAAGGCGGCATAACAGGCACTTTGGTTGATGTGCGCTTGGTGTTAAAAAATGCTTTAGAAGTTGGTGCCACAGCTTTAATATTAGCACACAACCATCCATCTGGGACTTTAAAACCTAGTGAAGCTGATAAACAAATTACTCAAAAATTAAAATTAGCAGCACAAAGTCTAGATATAAAAGTTTTAGATCACCTTATTATCACAGAAAAAGCATACTTTAGTTTTGCTGATGAATCTATATTGTGATTAAAGACATGAGACCGATGACAGAAGACTGCTTTTCAAACACTGAAAACTGCAAACTGAAATTATGCTATTAGTATATACCCATAAAATATCACCTAGATTAAATTATGTTTTTAAACATATTTGCACGAGGATATTAGGTGTTAAAGTGAGCTTTACAACAAAAATTGAAGCCTTTATTGCTCATGATAGTTTAAAAATGTCTTATACTAAACAGCAATTAGGTAATGAGTTTTTTATTAAGAGTCACGATATTTTATTTGAACAAGGCTTAAGTGATATCGAAATTAATATACATGATTGGGGCAATACAAAATGCTTCTTTTACCTTGGAGAAAAGAGTGCGATGCCTTTTGATATTTTTTCAGCTTCTTTTTATTTATTGTCAAGATACGAAGAGTATTTACCACATGTAAAAGATGAATATGGACGTTTTACAGCTACCGAAAGTTTAGCTTATAAAAAAGGGTTTTTACATCAGCCCGTTGTAGATATTTGGGCTTATAAATTTAGAGACGCTTTACAAAATCAGTACCCAGAATTTAAATTCCCTAAAAGGACATATCAAATAAAACCCATCATAGATGTTCCTAGTCCTTACCAATATAAACTCAAGGGTATTATGCGAACATTGGGCGGGGCAATTAAAGATACTTCAAGATTAAGATTAAGAAGTTTATATTCCAGATTCACAGTGCTTCTTGGATTTAGGCACGATCCTTTTGATACCTTTAAATATTTAATTAATAGACAAAAAAACACACCTTTTAAATTTGTTTTCTTTTTCCTAATTGGCGATTATTCTACTTATGATAAGGGAGTTAATCCAAATAAAAAGAAATTTGTGTCGCTCATAAAACATGTGGCTGATTATTGCAGAGTAGGATTAAAAATATCTTATTTTGCACTTGAAGATGATGTATTATTAAAGAAAGAAAAAGTGAGAATGGAAGATATTTTAAACACTAATTTAAAAGCTTCTAGACAATCATTCTCAAAACTAAATTTACCAGAAACTTACAGAAACTTAATAGCTTTAGAGGTACAAGAAGATTATACTATGGGTTATACAAACCATATAGGTTTTAGGGCAGGCTCTTGTACACCCTTTTTGTTTTATGATTTAGATTACGAAGTACAAACACCTTTAAAAATTATACCATATCACCTTATGGATCATGCACTATTGAAGTATAAATCGCTACTCGATAAAAGGAAAATTTTAAAAGAAGTAATCCAGGAAGTAAAGCAAGTTGATGGTGAGTTTGTTCCTGTGTTTCACAACTATACATTTAGTGATGCTCCTAAATGGTTAGGGTTTAAAGAATTGTTTAACTTAATTTTAGATTCTGCAGATGAAGTTTAAAGGTATTACAGATGTGTTTTTTGATTTAGACCATACGCTTTGGGATTTCGATAAAAATTCGGAATTAACATTTAGAAAGATTTTTGAGTTGCATAAAGTGAATGTCAATATCTCTGAATTTTTAATCCACTATGTCCCCATTAATTTAAAGTATTGGAGGTTATATAGAGAGGATAAAATTGAAAAGAATATGCTACGTTTTACTAGGTTAAATGAAACTTTTAAAGCTATCAATTTTAACGCTGAAGCTGATTTAGTGCATAAGTTATCAGATGATTATATGGCACATTTAACTACATTTAATCACTTATTTGAAAACACGTTTGAAATTCTAGATTACTTAAGTATTAATTATAATTTACACATTATAACCAATGGGTTTGATGAAGTGCAGTATAAAAAGATGAGTCATTCTAAAATTGATCATTATTTTAAAACCATTACAAATTCTGAAAATGCAGGTGTAAAAAAACCAAACCCTATAATATTTAATTATGCTTTAAACCTTGCAAAGACGAAACCTAATAAAAGCGTTATGATAGGTGATAGTTATGAAGCAGATATTTTAGGAGCAAAAAACATGGGTATGGATGTGGTGTTTTTTGATGTTAATAGTATGACGGTGGATAGTGATATAAAACAAATTGATAATTTGATACAATTAAAAAAGTATCTTTAATTTTTATTAAACACACGTATCGTTTTTTAATTACTAAAATTAATATTTACAAAAAGAATAATATATTTAACAATATGAAGACTAATTTTTTTTCAATAATACTAACCTGTTTTATTGTAACCTCTGTATTTACACAAGCTAAGATCAATAATTATAAGTATGTCATTGTACCTAAGAAGTTTGATTTTTTGAAAGAGAAAGACCAATATCAATTGAACTCGCTAACAAATTTTTTGTTTAATAAGTACGGTTTTGAAGCGGTAATGGAAGGTTCAGATTATCCTAAAGATTTACAAATCAATAGATGTTTAGCATTAAATTCTGATGTGTTTAAAGATTCAGGAATGTTTAGAACTAAAATTAAAATAGAACTTAAAGACTGTAATGATAAATTAGTTTTTACTTCTGAAATAGGTGAAAGCAGAGAAAAAGAATATAAGACGGCATATAATCTTGCGTTACGCGATGCTTTTAAATCAATTGAAGCTCTAAATTATAAATATGCATCAAATAAAAATATAGCCTCAATTATTACAACGCCACAGACTCAGACAAATACTGAAGTTTCTGAAGAAATTCAGCAGCTAAGGCAAGAAATACAAAATTTAAAAAACGAAAAGCAAACTGAGGTTGCAGTTGTTGAACCTCCTAAAGTTGGAGCGCCCCAACCACAACCAGTTAGTAAGATAGTTTCTAAAGAAATTACAGTAATTGAAGGTGTGTCAAATGTATTATATGCCCAAGAAATTGATAACGGATTTCAGTTGGTGGACAGTAGCCCCAAAGTGGTTTACAGAATAAAAAACACCAATTTGAAAGATGTGTTTTTAGTAGAGGGAACAAGCGCTATTATTTATAAAAAGGGAGACGATTGGGTTTTAGAATATTATTCTGATAATACTCTTGAGCAAAACACCTTAAATATTAAGTTTTAATTATAATGTAATTTTGCGTTAGAGATTCAAGGGCATGTTTGAGCTCGCCGATCCCTATAGCTATCGGGAGTGGTTACGCCAAGAAAGAAATTAATAATTGTATTTATCTTTCCAACGATGTTTTAAAAACTCGCGATGTGCGTTTTCGCGAGCGTTGTTTCCGGGTTCGTAAAGTGTCGTATTTTTTATTTCGTCTGGCAGAAACTCTTGTGGCGCAAAATTATTCTCGTAATTATGTGCGTACTTATAATTATCGCCGTAACCTAGCTCTTTCATGAGTTTGGTAGGGGCATTTCTTATTTCCAGCGGCACACTTAAATCACCTGTTTGTTTAACCAA
Source organism: Algibacter sp. (assembly GCF_029245835.1). Lineage (GTDB taxonomy): Bacteria > Bacteroidota > Bacteroidia > Flavobacteriales > Flavobacteriaceae > Algibacter_B. The sequence continues at coordinate 48,492 of NZ_JAQWOO010000025.1, forward strand.
TTGTTGCGCTTTACCAATAGCCATATAAGCGGCATTGCTTTTAGGAGAGCAAGCCAAATAAGTAGCGCACTGACTTAAAATAATGCGAGATTCTGGGAAGCCAATAGTTGTTACCGCTTGAAATGCGTTGTTGGCAATTACGAGTGCCGTAGGGTTAGCATTCCCGATATCTTCACTTGCCGAAATTAGTAAACGACGCGCAATAAATTTCACATCTTCGCCACCTTCAATCATGCGAGCCAGCCAATATACTGCACCATTAGGGTCGCTACCACGTATGGATTTTATAAATGCTGAAATAATATCAAAATGCTGTTCGCCCGTTTTATCATAGCGAACCGTATTGTTTTGAATTTTATCTAAAACAATTTCATCTGTAATTTCAATACTATCGGTGTTAAAAGAATTCACTAAAAGCTCAAAAATATTCAACAGTTTTCTAGCATCGCCACCAGATAGCCTTAAAAGTGCATTGGTTTCTTTTAAAGTAATATTCTTTTTAGAAATATGGTCGTCGGTTTCAATAGCACGTTTTAAAAGGGTCTCTAAATCGGTTTTATCAAAAGCATTTAAAATATAAACTTGGCAGCGCGATAAAAGTGCCGAAATAACCTCAAAACTTGGGTTTTCTGTAGTTGCTCCAATAAGTGTTATCCAACCCTTTTCAACCGCTTGTAATAAAGAATCTTGCTGAGATTTACTAAATCTATGAATCTCATCAATAAATAAAATAGGGTTTTTTGTAGTAAACAATCCACCACTTTGTTTGGCTTTATCAATAACCTCTCTAATGTCTTTAACCCCAGAATTAATAGCGCTTAAGGTGTAAAACGGTCTGCCAGATTCTGAGGCAATAATGTTTGCTAAGGTTGTTTTTCCAGTTCCTGGTGGTCCCCAAAAAATCATCGACGGTATCAAACCCTGCTTTATATGTTGGGTTAATGCACCACCTTTACCTACTAAATGATCTTGGCTCACGTAGTCTTTTAACGTCTTTGGTCTTAATCGCTCAGCTAATGGCTCATTCAAATTCATAAATGTAAAATTAAAGTAAAATTTTCACTTTTATCTTTTCCTTGAAGATGGAAATCTTATTCTTTTTACTTGGGCGTGCCCCCGAAAAGGGGTCGGGCTTTTACTACTCAATCTTTTTGTTTTTTTAAGAAAACAAAAAGGATTTCAAACATGCCGCTCAATCCCTCACGCTGGTATATCTGCCAATTTAGCACAAAACCCAAAAATGGATAACTATTTGCTAACTTTAAAGCAATGAAAAACAAAGAACATTTTCAATTCTCAACAGGGGTAATCGCTTACCCTGTGTTTTTTGTGCTAATTATTTGGTTAGTATTCTGGTTCGAGGTGCGCTTTGGTTACAACTTTAGTAAATATGGAGTTTTTCCTCAAACTTTAAGAGGTTTAAGAGGCGTTGTATTAAGTCCGTTTATTCATGGCGACATCAAACATATATATCATAATACAGTGCCATTATTTGTATTATCTACAGCATTGTTTTATTTCTATAGACACATCGCATGGAAAGTTGTTTTTTTCGGGATTCTATTATCCGGATTTCTTACTTGGTGTATTGGCAGACCATCATATCATATCGGGGCAAGTGGCTTAATTTATGTGTTAGTAAGTTTTAATTTCTTTAAAGGTGTTTTTGCAAAACATTACAGACTCATTGCCTTATCACTAGTAGTAATTTTTCTTTACGGAAGTATGGTTTGGTATACCTTACCTATAGAAAAAGGAATTTCTTGGGAAGGCCATATGGCAGGATTAATAACAGGCTTAATATTCGCCTTATTTTTTAAAAGAGAAATAGCAAAACCAAAAAAGTATGTATGGGAACAAGAAAATTATAATGAAGATAACGATCCTTTTCTTAAACATTTTGACGAAAACGGAAATTTTATAGAAACCTTAGAACCTGAAATAGACGAGGAACAACTCCATATAAATTACCACTTCAAAAAAGAGAATCCAGAAAAAGATTAATAGAAATGGATTTAATATGTTTTGTTCAAATTTAGATGAGAACAAATGAGACTGTCTACTTCATCCGTTGTCTCACAACTTCGTATAAAAAAGCACCACAAGCCACAGAAACATTCAAAGATTCAATATCGCCTAGTAATGGCAGTTTAGCTTTAGCATCCACAACCTTTAAAGTAGAAGGGTTTATACCTCTCCCTTCCGAGCCCATAATTATGGCACAAGGTTCAACAAAAGAAACATCATATAACGTATTATTAGTCTTTTCAGTAGCAGCAATAACTTTAATACCAGAAGCCTGCATATAAAACACAGCATCTTTTATATGATCTACTTTACAAATTGGGATTTTAAAAACAGCACCAGCACTTGTTTTTATGGTGTCACCATTTACAGGTGCACCGCCTTTTTTTTGAATAATTATGCCATCAACACCAGTACATTCGGCAGTTCTAATAATGGCTCCAAAATTTCTAACATCACTTAATTGGTCTAACAATAAAAAAAGAGGTATTTTACTAGATTCCATCACATTCATAACCAGAGTTTCCATGTCATGAAATTCAATAGGGGATATTTGAGCAACAGCACCTTGATGATTTTTATTGGTTAGCCTATTAAGTTTTTCAATAGGCACGTAAGATTTGTTAATCGACTTTTTATTCAATAGCGACTCTAACTCGCTAAATAACTCGCCTCTTTCTCCCTTTTGTAGAAATACTTTATCAATAGTTTCACCAGCGTTTACAGCTTCTATAATAGCTCTAATACCGAATATTTGTGTTTGGTTTTCCATTGGGTTAAAGGTAAAAAAAAGAGACTATAATATTATAGCCTCTCTTTTTAAATTTAAAATTTTATGTTTTTTTTATTTAGTATCAAACTCCGTTGATTGGCTTGGGCCAAAGTTGCCACCACCGGAAACCTTAACTACACCCTTAACGGTTAAAGTGTAAGATCCATCCGCTGGGTCACTTAGACCATCTCCAAAATCATCTAAAATTGTGAATGTATAATCTCTACCATCACACAACGTTATAGGTTCAGAAGCTGATACTTGACCATTACTCCAGGTCCCTATTGGTTTTGAAGCAACAACGCCACCTAAAGCATCTTTAACCTCATATCCAGTTTCACCTCCCCAGTTATCAAATATGATATCAAGAGTTACTTCTATCTCTGTACAGTTTTGGGTATATGCTACATTTGTAGAACCTCCAAGAAAGACTCCCTCTTTTTCTTCAAAATTAAGTACAAGATTGTTAACTCCAATCCCTAAATCTACATCTGATAATGTAATTGTAAAAGTACCTTCTTGCTTTCCACCGGGCAAAGTTACAGAACTGGGAACATCATACGATCCAGCTGCAGCGTTAGAACTTGGGTCTATAGTGACATTAAATACTCTATCTGATCCAGAAACTTTTGATGCTAAAACAACAACATCAACTGTTGTATTTCCTCCTACATCAACACCTGCTGAATAATTAGTATCAGCAAAGGTGACATAATTAAAAATATTGTCTGATAAGCTTTCTTCTTCACAGCTATTAAAAATCAATAGCGGGAGCATAATTAGTATTATAAAGAATATTTTTTTCATAATTTTATTTTTTATGGATTTTGATCCGTAGGACCTAGATTAGGATTGGAATTTAACTCTCCTTGAGGAATTTGCATTTTGAAAAAATCACCTCCTGGCTCAATATCAACAAGACCAAAGCTTCTATGGTTAGAACCTGCTCCAGATCTGTCTAATGGTTTTTTTAGTCTTTTTAAATCAAACCAAGAAACACCTTCACCCCATAATTCTATCCTCCTTTGTAAGTAAACCTCTTCTACTAAATCCATTCCAGTATTTGTTGATTTAACATAGCCTGGATCTCTATTACTTACCAATTCAAATAATACATCTGCTGCTGTTGCGTCACCTAATCTTGCTTTTGCTTCAGCTTCAATTAAATACATTTCGGCAGACCTCATGTATGAATAGTCTCCTTCAAAAAATGTTTCGTCAATAAACTTAACGTTAGCATACCCTATATATCCATCACTAGCTGGAAAATCTGGATTGCCTGCAACAGGATCAATCCAAGCATCTCTTCTTAGATCTGTAAGAGGAATTTGTTCATATAATCTAGCCTCTATCATTTTAAATCCAAATCCAAAACCTACACCACCATAACCGCCAGCGGTGCTATCAAAATGTGAAAAGAACGAAATAAAAGTTGTAGATGTTAAATTATCAATATCTGCACCCCACATCCATTCTACATTGTTGATGTCATCCCAACCATCCGTAGCATATGTATCTCCTGGCATTAATGAATAACCAGATTTGGCATCTTCTGCATTGTCTGCGGCTAATTGCCATTTACCAGTTTCTAAGTATACATTGGCTAAAAAGCCTTGTACAACACTTTGATCAATTTCTTGTTTATTAGCTCTAGAATAACCTTCTAATAATGCTTTCGCTGATTCTAAATCAGGAATAATTTGATCATATACATCTTGTACAGTTCCCCTTCCTTTTCCATCAAAATCTATTCGATCTGTAAGTGGTACTCCAGGTGAGCTTTGATTCCCGATATAAGTATCTGAGTATACTCTAACTAAATTGAATAATGCAAAAGATCGAATGGCTAAAGCTTGCCCCAAAAGCGCATCTTCAGTTGCATTTCTATCTCCTAAATTTTGTAAGCCATTTATTACGCTATTAGCGTCTGCTATGGCTGTATAATAAGTATTCCAAACTATATTGGTTCTACTACTGGTTTGTTGTCTACCATTATAGTTATATAAAAATATATACCAATTAAAGTTATTTAAAACTATATCTTGCCCCATCATGTCTGTTATAGCCATAATTCCTTTTTGGCCATAATCTACATCAACTCTAGCAGGGTTTCCAATACCATTAGTTCTTAAATTAGCATAAATACCCCGTAAAATAGCTTGATTAGCAGCGGGTGTTGAAGCAACTTGTTCAGTCGATATAGAATTTGCAGGTTCTGTATCTAGAAAGTCATCTTCACAGCTGTAAAGACCAACTATTATAATAAATAAAAATATAAACTTTTTCATAATTTTTTAAAAATTAACTGTTAAACCAAGAGATGTTGTTCTTGCTAGACCAAATTCGTTTACTGCATTACCAGTAATACTTAATCTTGGGTCATAACCTTGTCTAGCTTTAGACCATAAATGTAAGTTATTACCAGTAGCATAAATCTTTAGACCGGTAATACGTAATTTGTCTAATAATTTACCATCAAAATTGTAACTAAGTGTTACATTCTGTAAATTTAAATATGAGGCATCTACTAAAAAGAATGAAGAAGTACCTGCCTGATTGATATCATTAATGTCTAGCCTAGGAATTAGAGCTGTTCTGTTTTCAGGTGTCCATGAATTAAATACGTCATTGTGGAAATTATCTCCAGCAGAAGTAGTGCCTAATAAGTTTTGGTAAACCCCATCATAACCATATCCTCCTATTTGATAAGCAAAAGCTACACCAAGAGAGAAATTCTTATATGAAAGATTTGTAGAGAGGCCCCCATAAACATCAGGAATCGCAGATTTGCCAACAAAATTTTCTGTAGCATTTACACGATCATTAGTTATTTCTCTTTCTCCTGTAGGTTCACCGTTTGTATCCAACACATCTGTAAACCATAAACCATCACCATTACTTGGATCTACTCCAGCCCATTCACGCATAAAGTAATCATATCTAGATTTACCTTGTTGCAATCTAAAAAGACCATCATCAATAAATTCTTCAGGTAGTCTAGTTAACTCATTTTTATAATGAGTACCATTAATAGCTAGTGACCATTGAAAGTCATCATTTACAATGATATCACCACTAATTTCAACTTCAATACCTTTGTTTTCCATATCACCAACATTAGCAGGTTTGGTTCCAACCCCATCACTTTGTGCTAATGGTTCAAAAAACAATAAGTCATCTACATCTCTGATAAAATATTCAGCATTTAGTCTTAGTCTGTTATCGAATAAACCAAGTTCAAATCCTGCATTCAGATTTGTTGATGTTTCCCAAACCAAATCTTCATTTCCTAGCTGAAAAAAGGTGATACCAGGAATATTTCCACCAGCATTGATTATATCAAATTGATCAGTGTAAGCGTAATAGTTTCTATTATCTGTATCACCAACTATGGTTCTATTATCTTCGTACAAAATAGCATCATTACCTTGTTGTCCAAAACTTGCTTTTAGCCTAAAGTTATTAATCCAAGACACATCAAGAAAGTTTTCTTTGTGAACAGACCAAGCTGCACCTAGACCATAAAAATTACCCCATCTATTATCAGGGCTAAAAACTGAAGACCCATCTCTTCTGAAACTGGCATTAATAAAATATTTATCATCAAAGTCATAAGTTAACCTTGATAAATAGCCTTCAACTACATAATCTTTTTGGTAACCTGTCAAAAATTGTATGTTAGCTCCGTTGTTAACTACTGGTAAACCTGTTATCACTGTTTCAGTAACCTGGCCTGCTAATAGTTTGAAGTTGTAATCATTACTTTCATGACCTAATAATACAGAAATACTATGCTTTCCAATATCTTTATTCCAATTTAAAAGTTGTTGATGCGCTATTGTTATACCTCTATTAGAACGTGAAGTAATTCTTCCGTTAGCGTTAAAAGCATCTCCACCTTCAGCAGTGGCAAATCTGCTTATATTTGCAGATGTTAAATCAGCAGATAAATTATATATAAACTCAAAGTCTTTTAAGAACTTAACAGAAGCACTAAATCTTCCTGAAAAGTTATCAGAATTGTTATCGTTTACATCCAACTGACTGGTTCCTACAGGGTTAGATAGTGATTTAAAACTGGGCCTTGTACCAACAGATCCTCCAGTACCCAATCCAAAGTCAAAAACTCTATTGCCGTTGGAGTCTAATACTAAATTTCCACTGGCATCACGACCATAAACGGGATATATAGGAGCGGTTCCTCTAGCCCAACCTGCTATATTACTAACATTTCCAGAAGTAAAACCGCCTAATGGGTTGTCTGCTACTGTATTAGAGTAATTAATGCCAGCATTAAATTTTAACCAGTCTTTAGGTTTGTATTCGGTGTTCAATCGAGCGGTAACACGTTCAAAACCTGAATTAACAATAATACCCTCATCCTCTAGATGACCCAAAGAGAAAAAAGAACTTATTTTATCATTACGAAATCGAAGGCTTAAGTAATTTTCATGTCTTACACCTGTTAAATAGGATTCATCTATCCAACTGTCTTGATACAATAAGTTTGCATTTGGGTTAATATTCCCTGTTATTGGGTCTATGATTTGGTCTTCAGACACATCATAACTGTTATATCCAAGTGGGAAGTTTGGATTTGAAACTATGTTAGAAGCTGCCGCATTAGCTGCTGCTGCTGCTGATAGACCGTTGTTTATTAAGTCAAGCCTAGTTCTGTCAAAAACGGCTTCATAATAACGCCCCGACTCTGTTATGATGTCATATTCAGGAACAGCCCTGTTGTTAAAACCAACTTTTGTATCAAAAGTTACCTCTAAACTTTCTGATAAACCTTTTTTTGTAGTTATGATAACAACACCATTAGCACCTCTACTTCCATAAAGGGCATTTGCTGAAGCATCTTTTAAGAAAGACATTGCTTCAATATCTTGTGGGTTAATTGAGTTTAAATTTCCATTAAAAACAACACCGTCTACAACATATAATGGAGCACTTGATGAATTAATAGATCCGATACCTCTAAACCTTACTGTTGGATCAGCTCCAGGAGCACCAGACTGATTGATAATTTGTACACCTGCTACTTGACCTACCAAACCTTGTACAACCGATGCCGTAGGTATATCTGATAGCTGTTCAGTTTTTATTGTTGTAACAGATCCAGTTATTTCTTCTTTTTTTTGTGTACCATATGCTACAACCACAACCTCTTCTAAGGCTGAGGCGCTTTCTTGCATTGTAACATTAATTGTATTCGAAGAACCAACCGTTACCTCTTGAGTTTTGTACCCAACAAAACTATATACAAGAGTTGCCCCCGTATTAGTTGAAATTGAATATTTACCATCAAAATCTGTAGACGTCCCTGATGAGGTACCTTTTAATAAGACTGTCGCTCCAGGAAGCGGTAATCCAGAATCATCTGAAACCGTACCTGAAATTGTCTTTCCTTGTGCAAACGTTAGTTGCACGACCAACACTAGTAATAGCGTTAGAATTCCACTAAACTTTCTTTTCATTTTATAATTATTTGAATTAGTCAAGTCCAAAAATCATAAAATAAAGTTAATAAAACAATAAATAATGGTTAAAATTTGATAAAAAGGGCGAATTTTTAAGAAAATGATAATTTGAAACTAGAAATTAGCAGTCAAACTGATGTGTATTTTAGAATTTGCCAGTTTAAATTGTGTATTCTCATTTTTACCATTGGCGTAGTTGAATCTTAATAATCCTGCATTTGTAAGAATTCCAAACCCAAACCCATATCCAAATAATTTTTCTTTAGCGTTTGATATTTGATTTTCAAAATAACCAGCATCTATAATACTATGAATATAGATTGCGTTATTTAGTTTAAATCTATACTCTGTGTTAATAATGCCATAAAGTGAGGCAAAAATACTGTTCTCTTCAAAACCTCTTATAGAATTAATACCTCCAAATCTTAATAATTCATTCTCAAAATAGGAATCAGATATCAAGTTCGATCCATTAACTCGTATGAAAATACTATTTTTCGGGTTTAAACTGAATATTTTTAGTGCATCTAAGGAGTATTGAGATTGATTTTCTGAATTTGAAATGGTTTTTCTTTTTCCGAATCCAGCTTCTAAATATAGTTTTGACTGAATTGGGAAAAGGATATCATTGATTTTTGGTTTTAAAAATTGGTATGCCAAAGTGTAATATTGCGTTTTGTAATCTGAAATAATTGAAGTTGTATTTTCGGTAAGAAGATTATTTGATTCTGTGGAAACAATCCCCCCATAGATTTTGTTTTTAGAATTTATTTGATAATGTAATCGAGCAGATTGATTAACTGTTGTGAATGAAGAGTCTCTTTTGAAAATCCTTAAAAGTAAATCTGCTCCAATTGGTGTTCTAAATAAATAAGGTAATGAAATGTCTGCTTCGAATGTTTTTTGGTCGTTTTCATCACTCTTATATAATAGTCTAAATGACTCTCCAAAATTTAAATTATTTATAAGGTTTAAGTTTAAGTAGCCATCAAATTCTAATTTATTTGTGTCTTCATTGGTGCCAAAACCTAAAAAACCATCAAAAGTATTGCTTTTAGCTTTTTCAAGATATAGATATAAGGTTGTCGAATCTTTTAAAAACAAAACCTCAGGAGGCTTAATCTCATTGGCGAAATTTAAATTATTTAATTGTTCTGTTTTTTCTTTAATAGTTTTTAAATCGAAAACTTGTTCGGGCTTTATTTTTAAAAAATGAGTTAAATAAGATTTCGGGAAGTTTTCGTAACCTTTAATAATAATGGTATTGATTATTCTTTTTTCTTCAGAGGCATCAATAGTTAAATACGCTTTTAAATTTGATGAGTCCTTTATAGTGATATCTGATAATTGTAATTTAGAAAATGGGAAGCCTTTTTTTGAAATTTCAGAATTTATTATACTTAGCGCATTTTCAACCTCTGGAAAATTCAAGATAAAATAATCATCAAACACCTCTTTTGAAACTAAGTTTAAAGTGGGGAAGTCAATATCCGTTTTATTGAAGTGTATATATAAGGACTTGAATTTGTTTTTTAAATGAACTTGAGATTGGAAAGTTGTGTCGTTTATTTTTTTTATTTTTTTTATTTCATTTTCAATATAGCCCATATTGAAAAGCGTGTTTTGAAGATTATCAATTTCTGATTTAATAGAAATGTAGTCTCTGTGACTTTTTAAATAGCCTAATGAATCGATAATACTAGTTTCAATAACATTCTTGCCATCAATTTTAAATGTTAAATTCTGACAAAACCCTGTTGAAGAAGAAAACATGAATATGATAAGAATGTAAAAAGAAGTTTTTTGCACGATTTTGACTGCTATTTTTTCTGTAAATCTAACGGAAAATCTAAGCTTATAATATACCTAATGTTATTATTTTTGAAAACTCTTAAAAATTAATCAATTAGGATTTGAATTCTAAATTTTAATTTCTACATTTGCACCCCTCTTAAAAAGAGGATAATAAAAATTATATATAATATATATGCCAACAATTTCGCAATTAGTAAGAAAAGGAAGAGCCAAAATAACCAAGAAGAGTAAATCGGCTGCTTTAGATTCTTGTCCGCAAAGACGTGGTGTGTGTACTCGTGTTTACACAACAACTCCAAAAAAGCCTAACTCAGCAATGCGTAAGGTAGCAAGGGTTCGTTTAACAAACGGCAACGAGGTTAATGCATACATCGGTGGTGAAGGACACAATCTGCAAGAGCACTCGATAGTATTGGTTAGAGGTGGAAGGGTAAAAGATTTACCAGGAGTTAGATATCACATTGTACGTGGTGCTTTAGACACAGCAGGTGTTTCAGGCAGAACGCAACGTAGATCTAAGTATGGTGCAAAACGCCCTAAGAAGTAAAACAAAGTTAAAAGTGAAAAGTTAAAAGTTAATAGTTTGAAAAAGCTAATAACCAATAACCAATAACAAACAACTTAAAGAAGACATGAGAAAAAGAGCAGCAAAAAAGAGACCGCTTTTACCAGATCCAAAATTTAACGACCAGTTAGTAACGCGTTTCGTTAATATGATGATGTGGGATGGAAAAAAGTCTGTCGCTTTTAAAGTATTCTACGATGCTATTGATATTGTAGATTCAAAAAAAACTGATGAAGAAAAAACAGGTTTAGAAATCTGGAAAGATGGATTATCAAATGTGATGCCTCACGTAGAAGTTCGTAGTCGTCGTGTTGGTGGAGCAACATTTCAAATACCAATGCAAATTCGTCCAGACCGTAAAGTTTCTACAGCAATGAAATGGTTAATTAGCTATGCCCGCAAAAGAAACGAAAAATCTATGGCATTGCGTTTAGCTTCAGAAATTTTAGCAGCAGCTAAAGAAGAAGGAGCAGCGGTAAAGAAAAGAGTTGATACTCATAAAATGGCAGAAGCAAACAAAGCATTCTCTCACTTTAGATTTTAATAGGAAATGGCAAGAGATTTAAAATTTACTAGAAATATAGGTATTGCTGCACATATTGATGCAGGAAAAACTACTACTACAGAGCGTATTCTTTATTATACAGGGGTTTCGCATAAAATTGGAGAAGTACATGATGGTGCTGCTACAATGGACTGGATGGAGCAAGAGCAAGAAAGAGGTATAACAATTACTTCTGCTGCTACTACTTGTGAATGGAAGTTTCCTATTGAAAATGGGGAGCCAACACCAGAAACTAAAGGCTATCACTTTAATATCATTGACACACCGGGCCACGTTGATTTTACGGTTGAAGTAAACCGTTCTTTACGTGTACTTGATGGTTTAGTATTCTTGTTTAGTGCAGTTGATGGTGTTGAGCCACAATCTGAGACTAACTGGAGACTAGCTGATAACTATAAAGTTCCAAGAATTGGTTTCGTTAACAAAATGGACCGTCAAGGATCTGATTTTTTAGGTGTTTGTCAACAAGTAAAAGATATGTTAAAATCTAATGCGGTGCCAATCGTTTTAAACATTGGTGACGAAGATGATTTTAAAGGTATTATAGATTTGGTTAAAAACAGAGCTATTGTTTGGCATGACGAAACTCAAGGGGCAACTTTTGATGTTATTGAAATTCCAGAGGAGTTAAAAGAAGAAGCTCGTAAATACCGTGCGTTACTTATAGAAGAAGTAGCAGGGTATGATGAAGATCTTTTAGAGAAATTCATGGAAGATGAAGATTCTATTACAGAAGAAGAAGTGCATGCTGCGCTTAGAGCTGCTGTGATGGATATGGCTATCATTCCAATGATTTGTGGTTCTGCATTTAAAAATAAAGGGGTACAGTTTTTATTAGATGCTGTATGTCGTTATTTGCCTTCTCCAATGGATAAAGATGGTATTGTAGGTGTTAACCCAGATACAGATAAAGAAGAATTACGTAAGCCAGATGTAAAGGAGCCATTTGCTGCTTTAGCATTTAAAATTGCTACGGACCCTTTCGTAGGTCGTTTAGCATTCTTTCGCGCCTATTCTGGTCGTTTAGATGCAGGCTCTTATGTATTGAATAACCGTTCAGGTAAAAAAGAACGTATTTCACGTATCTATCAAATGCATGCTAACAAGCAAAATGCAATTGATTTTATAGAAGCTGGAGATATTGGAGCTGCTGTTGGATTTAAATCAATCAAAACAGGAGATACACTTTCAGCTGAAAAACACCCTATAGTCTTAGAATCTATGGACTTCCCTGATCCAGTAATTGGTATTGCGGTTGAGCCAAAAACTAAAGCGGATGTTGATAAATTAGGGATGGGCTTAGCTAAATTAGCTGAAGAAGATCCTACATTTACAGTGCGTTCAGACGAAGCTTCAGGACAGACGATTATTTCTGGAATGGGTGAGCTTCACTTAGATGTTATTGTTGACCGTTTAAGACGAGAATTTAAAGTTGAGGTTAACCAAGGTCAGCCACAAGTTGAATATAAAGAAGCTATAACACAATCTGCAGACCATAGAGAAGTTTATAAAAAACAATCTGGTGGTCGTGGTAAATTTGCTGATATCGTATTTACGATTGAGCCAGCAGATGAAGGTGTTGTAGGTCTACAGTTTGAATCTGTAATTAAAGGTGGTAATGTTCCTAAGGAATTTATTCCTTCAATTGAAAAAGGATTTAAAATGGCAATGATTAATGGACCATTAGCTGGTTTTGAAGTAGATGCCATGAAAGTGACATTGAAAGATGGATCTTATCATGATGTGGATTCTGATCAATTATCGTTCGAACTTGCAGCAAAATTAGGATTTAAAAATTCTGCAAAAGCAGCAAAAGCTGTAATTATGGAGCCAATTATGAAATTGGAAGTAATTACACCTGAAGAAAATATGGGTGATATCGTAGGGGATTTAAATCGTCGTCGTGGACAAATGAGCGATATGGGTGATAGAGCTGGAGCAAAAACGGTGAAAGCTACTGTGCCATTATCAGAAATGTTTGGATATGTAACAACATTAAGAACATTATCTTCAGGTAGAGCAACATCAACAATGGAATTTTCTCACTATGCTGAAACGCCTTCTAATGTATCAGAAGAAGTAATAAAAGCAGCTAAAGGGGTTGAATCGTAAATCTTAAGAAAAATGAGTCAAAAAATCAGAATAAAATTAAAGTCTTACGATCATAACTTAGTAGATAAGTCTGCAGATAAGATTGTAAAAACAGTAAAAAGCACCGGAGCTGTTGTAACGGGACCAATTCCATTACCAACGCACAAGAAAATTTTCACTGTATTACGTTCTCCACACGTAAACAAGAAATCAAGAGAACAATTTCAATTAAGCTCTTACAAGAGATTATTAGATATTTACTCTTCGTCATCAAAAACTATTGATGCGTTAATGAAGCTTGAATTACCAAGTGGTGTTGAAGTAGAGATTAAAGTGTAATGAAACTTTATTTTCAAAAGCAAAAGCGAATTGGAAATAATTAGTTGAATACATCCCGAACTTGTTTCGAGATCTCATGAAAGATACTGAACCAAGTTCAGCATAAAACATGTCCTAAGCTGCGAGCGAAGGAAAAACGGTAAAAATACAATTCAAGGCTGAAACGTATTTTCAGCCTTGAATTTTAATAATTAGTAATAAATTAAATAAATAATTATGTCTGGGTTAATTGGAAAAAAAATCGGTATGACCAGCATCTTTGATGAAAACGGGAAGAACATTCCTTGTACAGTAATCGAAGCTGGACCATGTATCGTTACCCAAGTCAGAACTGAAGAAGTTGACGGCTATAAAGCTGTTCAATTAGGTTTCGATGACGCGACAGAAAAAAGCGCTACGAAAGCAGACTTAGGTCATGCTAAAAAAGCGGGTACTTCTGTAAAACGCAAAATCGTCGAATTTAAAGGTTTTGATGAGGAGTACAAATTGGGAGATGCAATCACTGTTGAACATTTCACTGAAGGTGAATTTGTTGATGTAGCAGGAACATCTAAAGGTAAAGGATTTCAAGGTGTTGTAAAACGTCATGGTTTCGGTGGTGTAGGACAAGCTACTCACGGACAACATAACCGTTTAAGAGCGCCAGGATCTATTGGAGCTGCATCTTACCCTGCTCGTGTTTTTAAAGGCATGAAAATGGCAGGTAGAATGGGTGGAGACACAGTTAAAGTTCAAAATTTAAGAGTTTTAAAAGTAGTTGCTGAAAAGAATCTACTTGTGATTAAAGGATGTGTTCCTGGTCATAAAAACGCTTATGTAATTATTAGAAAATAATGAAAGTAGCAGTTTTAGATATAAACGGAAAAGACACAGGTAGAAAGGCAGACCTTTCTAAAGATGTGTTTGCTATTGAGCCTAATAATCACGCCGTGTATTTGGATGTTAAACAATATTTAGCAAACCAACGTCAAGGAACTCACAAATCGAAAGAAAGAGCTGAGATTTCAGGATCTACACGTAAGATTAAAAAGCAAAAAGGAACTGGTACAGCAAGAGCTGGATCTATTAAGTCTGGTGTGTTTAAAGGTGGTGGTCGTATGTTCGGTCCAAGACCAAGAAATTACAACTTCAAACTTAATAAAAACTTAAAGCGATTAGCACGTAAATCAGCATTAAGTATCAAAGCGGGTGAAAAGTCAATTACGGTTTTAGAAGACTTTAATTTTGACACTGTAAAGACTAAGAATTTTACAGCAGTTTTAAAGGCATTAGAGCTTGAAAACAAAAAAACACTCTTTGTGTTGGGTGGGTCAAATAATAACGTATATTTGTCATCGCGCAATTTAAAAAGCTCTGAAGTTATAACGTCTTCAGAATTAAGTACTTATAAGATTTTAAATGCAAGTCAAATAGTTTTATTAGAAGGTGCTTTAGCAGGAATTGAAACAAATTTAAGTAAATAGAAACAATGAATATCTTAATTAAACCTATAATCACAGAAAAAGCAACAGCTAATAGCGAGTTAAGAAACTGCTATACTTTTGCCGTGAATACAAAGGCGAACAAGGTAGAAATCAAAAAAGCGGTGGAAGCTGCTTATGGTGTTTCTGTTGAAAAAGTTCGTACTATAAATGTCCGTCCAGATCGCAGTACCAAGTTTACAAAAACGGGTATTCAACATGGTAAAACAAATGCTGTTAAAAAAGCAATTGTACAACTGGCGGAAGGTGAAATGATTGATTTATACAGTAACATGTAATTAAAGACTAATGTCAGTAAGAAAATTAAAACCAATCACACCAGGACAGCGATTTAGAGTAGTAAATGGCTATGATGCTATTACTACTGATAAGCCGGAAAAGAGTTTACTCGTTCCGAATAAAAGGTCTGGTGGTAGAAACAGTGAAGGAAAAATGACTATGCGCTACATCGGTGGTGGTCATAAGAAAAAGTATCGTATTATTGATTTTAAAAGAGACAAAGCTGGGATTCCTGGTGAAGTTGCTTCGATACAATACGATCCTAACAGAACAGCTTTTATTGCATTATTGAACTATCAAGATGGTGAGAAAAGATACATTATTGCACAAAATGGACTTCAAGTTGGGCAAAATGTAGTGTCTGGTAAAGAAGGTGTTGCTCCAGAAATTGGGAATGCGATGCCATTAAGTGAAATTCCTCTAGGAACAATTATTTCTTGTATAGAGTTGCGTCCAGGGCAAGGTGCTATTATGGCGCGTAGTGCAGGAGCTTTTGCTCAGTTAATGGCAAGAGATGGTAAGTTTGCTACGGTTAAATTACCATCAGGTGAAACAAGATTAATTCTTGCTAATTGTATGGCTACTATAGGTGTGGTTTCTAACTCAGATCATCAATTATTAGTTGGTGGTAAAGCAGGTAGAACAAGATGGTTAGGAAGAAGACCACGTACTAGACCAGTAGTTATGAACCCAGTTGATCACCCAATGGGTGGTGGTGAAGGTAAGTCTTCAGGTGGACATCCTCGTTCTAGAAACGGAATTCCAGCTAAAGGTTACAGAACCCGTTCTAAAACTAAGTCAAGTAATAAATATATTGTAGAACGTAGAAAGAAATAAGACATGGCAAGATCATTAAAAAAAGGACCTTACGTTCATTA
This sequence comes from Algibacter sp., assembly GCF_029245835.1. Lineage (GTDB taxonomy): Bacteria > Bacteroidota > Bacteroidia > Flavobacteriales > Flavobacteriaceae > Algibacter_B. The sequence goes on from NZ_JAQWOO010000025.1 coordinate 64,785, forward strand.
TAAATTAGAAAAGAAAGTAGCTGTTAATGTTGAATCAAACAAAAAAACAGTGATCAAAACCTGGTCTAGAGCCAGTATGATTACTCCAGATTTTGTTGGACAAACTATAGCAGTGCACAATGGCCGTCAATTTGTTCCAGTATATGTTACTGAAAACATGGTAGGTCATAAATTAGGAGAATTTTCACCAACACGTTCATTTCGTGGACATGCAGGTGCTAAAAATAAAGGTAAAAAGTAGTAAGCTATGGGAAGTCGTAAAAAACAAATGGCAGACGCTATTAAGGAAGCAAAAAAGCATATTGCTTTTGCGAAACTTAATAACTGTCCTACATCACCAAGAAAAATGCGTTTAGTAGCTGATTTAGTAAGAGGCGAAAAAGTAGAACATGCACTTAATATCTTAAAGTTCAACCAAAAGGAAGCTTCTGGTCGTTTAGAAACATTGTTACTGTCTGCAATTGCAAACTGGCAAGCAAAAAACGAAGATGCAAGTATAGAAGAGGCTGAACTTTTTGTAAAAGAGATTACAGTTGATAGCGGATCTATGTTAAAGAGATTGCGTCCAGCGCCTCAAGGTCGTGCACACAGAATTAGAAAACGTTCAAACCACGTAACAATCGTAGTTGGAGCTAAAAATAACACACAAGCTTAATAGAGTATGGGACAAAAAACAAATCCAATCGGAAATCGCTTAGGAATTATCAGAGGATGGGAATCTAACTGGTACGGAGGAAACGATTATGGTGATAAACTTGCCGAAGACGATAAGATTAGAAAATACGTTCACGCGCGTTTATCTAAAGCTAGTGTTAGTAGAGTAATTATTGAGAGAACTTTAAAACTTGTAACCGTTACTATCACTACTGCTAGACCTGGTATTATTATCGGAAAAGGCGGACAAGAGGTAGACAAGTTAAAAGAAGAACTTAAGAAAATTACTGGAAAAGAAGTTCAGATTAACATCTTTGAAATTAAGAGACCTGAACTTGATGCATTTTTAGTAGGATCAAGCATCGCTCGTCAAATTGAAAATAGAATTTCATACAGACGTGCAATTAAGATGGCTATAGCTGCTACAATGCGTATGAACGCTGAAGGAATTAAAATCCAGATTAGTGGTCGTTTAAATGGTGCTGAAATGGCACGTTCTGAACACTACAAAGAAGGACGTATTCCTTTATCAACTTTCAGAGCCGATATTGACTATGCTTTAGTTGAGGCACACACTACTTATGGTAGGTTAGGTGTTAAAGTATGGATCATGAAAGGTGAAGTATATGGTAAAAGAGAACTTTCTCCGCTTGTTGGATTATCTAAGAAGCAAGGAAAAGGTGGAGCCGGAAGAGGAGGCAATAAAGGACCTCGTCGTAGAAAGTAATTTTTTATAAAGTAAAGAAAAATGTTACAGCCTAAAAGAACAAAATTTCGTAAACAACAAAAAGGACGTATGAAAGGTCTCTCTGGACGAGGACATCAACTTTCAAGCGGTACTTTTGGAATAAAAGCATTGGACGCTACGTTTATTACAGCACGTCAAATTGAAGCAGCACGTATTGCCGCAACACGTTACATGAAAAGAGAAGGTCAACTTTGGATTAAAATATTTCCAGACAAGCCTATTACAAAAAAGCCTCTTGAAGTACGTATGGGTAAAGGTAAAGGTGCCGTTGAATTATGGGTAGCTGTATGTAGACCAGGTCGTGTTTTATTTGAAGTCGGTGGGGTGCCATTAGACGTTGCAAAAGAAGCATTACGTTTAGCAGCACAAAAACTACCAGTAAAAACTAAGTTTTTAATCGCTCGCGATTACGAAGCATAATAATTTGATATGATGAAACAATCAGAAATTAAAGAATTATCTGTAGCTGAGTTAAAAGACAAACTTGGTGAAACAAAAAAGAGTTATTCAGACCTAAAATTGGCTCATGCAATATCTCCTTTAGAAAATCCAATTCAATTACGTTCTATAAGAAGAACTATAGCTAGAATTGCGACCGAATTAACTAAAAGAGAATTACAATAATTCTGCTGAAAGATGGAAACAAGAAATTTAAGAAAAGAACGTATAGGAGTTGTTACAAGTAACAAAATGCAAAAATCAATAGTTGTTGCAGAGGTTAAAAAAGTAAAACACCCTATGTATGGTAAGTTCGTGTTGAAAACGAAAAAATACGTTGCGCACGACGAGACAAACGACTGTAATATTGGAGATACAGTAAAGATCATGGAAACAAGACCTTTAAGTAAATCTAAATGTTGGAGATTAGTAGAAATCCTAGAAAGAGCTAAATAATTATGTTACAACAAGAATCAAGAATAAAAGTAGCAGACAACACTGGAGCAAAAGAAGTTTTAGTTATCCGTGTTTTAGGAGGAACTAAAAGAAGATATGCTTCTGTAGGAGACAAAATTGTTGTGTCTGTTAAAGATGCAACTCCTAATGGAAACATTAAGAAAAAAGCAGTTTCTACAGCAGTTGTTGTGCGTACTAAGAAAGAAGTAAGAAGACCAGATGGATCTTATATAAGATTTGACGATAATGCATGTGTTTTATTAAACCCAACAGGTGAGATGAGAGGTACACGTGTATTTGGTCCTGTTGCTAGAGAGCTTCGTGATAAACAATTCATGAAGATTGTATCATTAGCGCCAGAGGTGCTTTAATACATTAATGTAAGATGACAAAGCTTAAAATAAAAACTGGAGATACTGTAAAAGTAATTGCTGGAGATCATAAAGGATCTGAAGGTAAAGTACAAAAAGTAATTCTTGAAAAGAACAAGGCGATCGTTGAGGGTGTAAACATGGTTAAGAAACATACTAAACCAAGTGCACAAAATCCTCAAGGAGGAATCGTAGAGAAAGAAGCTGCTATTCATATTTCTAACTTATCATTGTTAACTTCAAAAGGAGAAACAACAAGAGTTGGTTATAAAATAGAAGGCGATAAAAAAGTAAGATATTCATTAAAATCTAATGAAGTAATATAGTTATGGCATATTCACCTAGACTTAAAGAAGAGTATAAAAGCAAAGTAGTTGCAGCTCTTACAGACGAATTTGGATATAAAAATGTAATGCAGGTTCCTAAACTTACCAAGATAGTTATATCTAAAGGTGTTGGAGCAGCCGTTGCAGACAAAAAGTTAATCGACTATGCGTTAGAAGAGATAACTACTATATCTGGACAAAAAGCGATAGCTACATTATCGAAAAAAGATGTTGCATCTTTTAAATTACGTAAAGGGATGCCAATTGGTGTTAAAGTAACTTTACGTGGTGAAAAAATGTACGAGTTTTTAGATCGTTTAGTAACTTCAGCACTTCCGCGTGTTAGAGATTTTAACGGTATTAGAGCTACAGGATTTGATGGTAGAGGTAACTACAATTTAGGAGTTACTGAACAAATTATATTCCCGGAAATAAACATTGATAAAGTCAATAAAATTTCTGGTATGGATATTACATTTGTAACAACCGCAGATACTGATAAAGAAGCAAAATCATTATTAACTGAATTAGGATTACCTTTTCAAAAGAACTAAGATATGGCTAAAGAATCAATGAAAGCCCGTGAGGTGAAAAGAGCTAAAACAGTAGCTAAGTATGCTGAAAAACGTAAAGCTTTAAAAGAAGCTGGAGATTATGAAGCATTACAAAAGTTACCTAAAAATGCATCTCCTATTCGTCAGCATAATAGATGTAAATTAACAGGAAGACCAAAAGGTTATATGAGAACTTTTGGTATTTCTCGTGTAACATTCAGAGAAATGGCCAATCAAGGTCTTATCCCTGGTGTAAGAAAAGCTAGTTGGTAATATTATTTAAATAATCGGGTTTAAGGTTCGAAATAATTCGAAAACCAAGACCACAAAATCAATTCATTATGTACTCAGATCCAATTGCGGATTATTTGACAAGAATTAGAAACGCAGTGCGTGCCAATCACAGAGTGGTTGAGATTCCTGCTTCTAATCTTAAAAAAGACATCACTAAAATATTATTCGAACAAGGATATATTTTAAGTTACAAATTTGATGATTCTTCAGTACAAGGCACTATTAAAATAGCGCTTAAGTACAATAAAGAAACTAAAGAATCAGTAATTAAAAAACTTCAAAGAATTAGTACACCAGGTTTACGTAAGTATGCAGGCGCTAATGATTTACCACGTATCTTAAATGGTTTAGGTATTGCTATTGTTTCAACTTCTCACGGAGTTATGACAGGTAAACAGGCTACAAGGGATAATGTTGGAGGAGAAGTTTTATGTTACGTATACTAATTTAAAGCCAGAAAGAAATGTCAAGAATAGGAAATAATCCAGTAGCCATTCCAGAAGGTGTTACAGTAGACGTTAAAGATAGCGTTGTATCTGTAAAAGGAAAATTAGGAGAGTTAACACAAAATTACGATTCTATAGAAATTAAAGTTGATGAAGGAAATGTTATGGTAACACGTTCTTCTGATACTAAAGATCAAAAAGCAAAACATGGTTTATACAGATCATTAATGCATAATATGATTGAAGGTGTATCTAAGGGATGGACTAAAGAACTAGAATTGGTAGGTGTCGGTTATAGAGCATCAAACCAAGGACAAAAATTAGATTTAGCCTTAGGATTTTCTCATAATATTGTTTTAAACGTTGCTCCAGAAGTAAAAGTTGAAACAATATCTGAAAAAGGAAAAAATCCAATTATAAAGTTAACATCATTCGATAAACAACTTGTTGGTCAAGTAGCTGCGAAGATTCGCGGATTTAGACCACCTGAGCCTTATAAAGGAAAAGGTATTAAATTCGTTGGTGAAGAATTAAGAAGAAAAGCAGGTAAATCAGCTTAATAATTAAGTTATGGCATTGACAAAGAACGAAAGAAGACTAAGAATAAAAAGCAGAATCCGTAAGGTTGTTTCTGGTACAGAAGCAAGACCTAGATTAGCTGTTTATAGAAGTAATAAAGAAATTTATGCTCAAATAATTGATGATGTAACTGGTAAAACTATTAGTGCTGCATCTTCAAGAGATAAAGATATTAGTTCTGCGAAAGCAACTAAATCAGAAGTAGCTAAATTAGTAGGTAAAGCACTTGCTGAAAAAGCTTTAAAAGCAGGTTTAGAAACTATTGCTTTTGATAGAGGTGGATATTTATACCACGGAAGAGTAAAATCATTAGCAGAAGGTGCTAGAGAAGCAGGACTTAAATTCTAAGAAATTATGTTTAAAAAATATAAAAGTGCAGAATTAGTAAAACCAGGTGGATTAGATCTTAAAGATCGTTTAGTTGGTGTACAAAGGGTTACAAAAGTAACTAAAGGTGGTAGAGCATTTGGTTTTTCAGCAATTGTAGTAGTTGGTGATGAAGCAGGTGTTGTAGGACAAGGTTTAGGGAAATCTAAAGACGTTGCTAGTGCAATTGCAAAGGCTGTTGAAGATGCTAAGAAAAACTTAGTTAGAATTCCGATTATCAAAGGAACATTACCACATGAGCAAAAAGGTAAATACGGTGGCGCTAGAGTAAATATTATTCCTGCAGCTCCTGGTACAGGTGTAATCGCTGGTGGTGCTGTAAGAATAGTGCTTGAAGCAGTTGGTGTACATGACGTATTATCTAAATCTCAAGGATCTTCAAATCCTCACAACGTTGTAAAAGCAACTTTTGATGCTTTATTACAATTAAGAGATGCAAATGCAATTGCTAGAGATAGAGGTATAACACTTGAACAAGTTTTTAACGCTTAATATAGACAGAAATGGCAAAGATTAAAGTAAAGAAAGTTAAAAGCGCAATCAATCGTACGCAAAGACAAAAAAGAACTTTAGAAGCTCTAGGTCTTAAAAAGATTGGTCAAGTAAAAGAGCATGAGGCTACACCAAATATTCTTGGTATGGTTGCTAAAGTTTCACATTTAGTTTCTGTTGAAGAAGCTTAAAAATATAAACTGAAAATGGATTTAAGTAATTTAAAACCTGCAGAAGGTTCAGTAAAAAACCAAGGTAAGAGAATAGGTAGAGGACAAGGTTCTGGTAAAGGTGGTACGGCAACTCGTGGTCACAAAGGAGCTAAATCGCGTTCTGGTTATTCTAAGAAACTAGGATTTGAAGGTGGTCAAATGCCGCTTCAAAGACGTGTTCCTAAATTTGGTTTTACTAACATTAACCGTGTCGAGTATCAAGGTATCAACTTAGATACTTTACAAGAAATGGTTAATGATAAGAAAATTAAGGATACAGTTGATTTTGAGACATTATTCACAAACCGTTTAGTTGATAAAAATGATTTAGTTAAAATCATGGGACGTGGAGAATTAAAAGCTAAATTAAAAGTATCTGCACATAAGTTTACTGCTTCAGCAAAAGCTGCTATTGAAGCTGCTGGTGGAGAAGCTGTAACTATATAAGATTTTTTTTAGTATGAAATTTATAGAATCAATAAAGAATGTTTGGAAAATTGAAGAACTAAGAAACAGAATCGTAGTTACACTAGGTTTGTTATTAGTTTATCGTTTTGGTGCTCAAGTGGTATTACCAGGTATTGATGCAGCTCAACTAGGTGGTTTAGCAGAAAAGACAGACGGCGGTTTGTTAGGTTTGCTTAACGCTTTTACAGGTGGTGCATTTGCTAATGCCTCGGTTTTCGCTTTAGGCATTATGCCTTACATTTCTGCTTCTATTGTTGTACAATTAATGGGTATCGCTATCCCTTATTTGCAGAAATTGCAGAAAGAGGGAGCTAGTGGTCAGAAAAAAATAAATCAGATAACACGTTGGTTAACCATCGCAATTTGTTTACTACAAGCGCCCGGTTATTTAGCGAGTTTACCTGCACTAGGTATTCCTCAAAGTGCGTTTTTATTAGGAACAGGACCATTATTCTATTTTTCTTCAGTTACCATATTAGTAACAGGGTGTATTTTCGCCATGTGGTTAGGAGAAAAAATCACAGATAAAGGTATTGGTAACGGAATCTCATTATTAATTATGGTTGGTATTATAGCAACCTTACCACAATCATTTTTACAGAATGCCGCAACTAGATTAGAAGGCGGTGGAAACGGTGGTTTAATGATGGTGTTAATTGAATTTGTAATTTGGTTTGTTATCATCTTAGCATCTATTATGTTAGTAATGGGAGTTAGAAAAATAGCAGTACAATATGCAAGAAGAACGGCGTCTGGTGGTTACGAGAAAAGCGCTATGGCAGGTTCAAGGCAGTACATTCCATTAAAACTAAATGCTTCTGGTGTTATGCCTATTATATTTGCTCAAGCTATTATGTTTGTACCAAGTTTAATTGGGGGATCTTCTTTTTTAAAAGAGACAACAGTTGGTGCTTGGATGCAAACTAATTATTCTGATATGTTTGGTTTTTGGTATAATTTAACATTTGCTTTATTGATAATAGTATTCACATACTTCTATACAGCAATTACGGTACCAACAAACAAAATGGCGGATGATTTAAAGCGTAGTGGTGGTTTTATTCCTGGTATTCGTCCGGGTTCTGAAACTTCTGAATATCTTGACAAAATAATGTCTCAAATAACCTTGCCAGGTTCTATATTTTTAGCGCTTATAGCTGTTTTTCCAGCCTTTATTGTTAAACTTATGGGGGTACAACAAGGATGGGCTTTATTTTTCGGAGGAACCTCATTACTAATTATGGTAGGAGTTGCAATTGACACTATGCAACAAATAAATTCTTATTTGTTAAATAGACACTATGATGGTTTGATGAAAACAGGTAAAAATAGAAAAGCAGTAGCTTAATTTTATTATGGCAAAACAAGCAGCAATAGAACAAGACGGAACAATTATAGAAGCATTATCAAATGCTATGTTCCGAGTTGAATTAGAAAATGGTCATATTGTGACCGCACATATCTCTGGTAAAATGCGTATGCATTACATTAAATTATTACCAGGAGATAAAGTAAAATTAGAAATGAGTCCTTATGATTTAACAAAGGCTCGAATAACTTATAGATACTAATACTAATACGATGAAAGTAAGAGCATCAGTTAAAAAAAGAAGCGCGGATTGTAAGATTGTGCGTAGAAAAGGTAGACTTTACGTAATTAACAAAAAGAATCCTAGATTCAAACAAAGACAAGGATAAGCTATGGCAAGAATTGCAGGTGTAGACATACCAAAAAACAAAAGAGGAGTAATCTCTTTAACTTATATCTATGGAGTAGGTAGAAGTAGAGCAAAAGAAATTTTAGCAGTTGCTAAAGTTGATGAAAGTACAAAAGTTCAAGATTGGACCGATGATCAGATTGCTGGTATTCGTGAAGCTGTTGGTACTTTTACTATTGAAGGTGAATTACGTTCTGAAACACAATTGAACATTAAGCGATTAATGGATATCGGGTGTTACAGAGGTATTCGTCATAGATCTGGTCTTCCGTTAAGAGGGCAACGTACTAAGAACAACTCTAGAACTAGAAAAGGTAGAAGAAAAACAGTTGCTAACAAGAAAAAAGCAACTAAATAATTAAAAGTCATTAGTATTTAGTAGTTGGATGGAATCTGTCTGAAATGTAAAAGTCTAGGATTCTACACTAACAACTAACAACTAGAAACTAAAATAATATGGCAAAGACAAGTACAAAAAAACGTAAAGTTATTGTAGACGCTATTGGAGAAGCTCACATTACAGCCTCTTTCAATAACATCATAATTTCACTTACCAACAAAAAAGGAGACGTAATTTCATGGTCTTCAGCTGGGAAAATGGGATTTAGAGGTTCTAAGAAAAACACACCTTATGCTGCTCAATTAGCTGCTGAAGATGCTGCAGGCGTTGCAACAGAAGCTGGTTTGAAAAAAGTAAAGGTTTATGTAAAAGGACCTGGAAATGGTAGAGAATCTGCTATTCGTTCAATCCACAATGCTGGAATTGAAGTAACAGAAATTATTGATGTTACTCCATTACCACACAATGGTTGTCGTCCTCCAAAAAGAAGAAGAGTATAATCACGTTTTAGCTAACGCGGATTAAATAGAGCAAAGACATGAATTAATATCATCTGAAACTCAGATGGTATTAATTTTTTGTATAAATTTGCAAACTGAAAAAAAATAATTAACAAGTATTAACGAGAGATCAACGATTATCGAAGGATAAGATTAAGACCTTAATTCATAGTCACTCTCATAACAAAATTAAAATGGCAAGATATACTGGTCCTAAAACTAAAATAGCACGTAAATTTGGCGAAGCTATCTTTGGAGATGATAAATCTTTCGAAAAAAGAAATTACCCTCCAGGGCAACACGGAAACGCTAGACGTCGTGGAAAAAAATCTGAATATGCAATTCAACTTCAAGAAAAGCAAAAAGCTAAGTATACTTACGGTATCTTAGAACGTCAATTCAGAGGTTTGTTTAAAAAAGCAAGAGCTGCACAAGGTATTACCGGTGAGGTTCTTTTACAACTATGCGAATCTAGATTAGATAATGTTGTGTTCAGAATGGGCGTTGCACCTACTAGAAGTGCTGCAAGACAATTAGTATCTCACAGACACATTACTGTAAACGGGGAATTAGTAAATATTCCTTCTTATTCTTTAAAAGCAGGAGATGTTGTTGCTGTAAGAGAAAAATCAAAATCACTTGAAGCTATTGAAAGATCACTTTCAAATTCAAGTAACGTTTATGAGTGGATTACTTGGAATGACGACACGAAACAAGGAACTTATGTTTCTATTCCTGCTAGAATCCAAATTCCTGAAAACATAAACGAACAATTCATTGTAGAATTATATTCTAAATAATAAATTAATCATATTGGTATTTGGCCAAAGGATTTATTAGTCTTCTTCAAACTTTTAAATCGCGCAACTAAATAACAATTAAAACGAAGAAAAATATGGCAGTATTTAATTTTCAAAAACCAGACAAAGTAATCATGATTGATTCTACTGATTTCGAAGGTAAATTCGAATTCAGACCTCTAGAACCTGGTTATGGTTTAACAGTAGGAAATGCATTAAGAAGAGTTTTATTGTCTTCTTTAGAAGGGTTTGCTATTACATCGGTTAGAATTGAAGGAGTAGATCATGAGTTTTCTGCGATTGCAGGTGTCGTAGAAGATGTAACAGAAATCATTTTAAATTTAAAACAAGTTCGTTTTAAAAGACAAATTGAAGATATTGATAACGAATCAATATCTATTTCGATTTCTGGTCAAGATAGAATCACAGCTGGAGATTTTCAAAAATTCATTTCTGGATTCCAAGTATTAAACACAGAATTAGTAATCTGTAATTTAGATCCTAAAGTGAATTTCAATATGGAAATTACAATTGAAAAAGGAAGAGGTTATGTTCCTGCTGAAGAGAATAAGAAAGCTTCTGCACCAATTGGAACTATTTTTACGGATTCAATTTACACGCCGATAAAAAACGTTAAATATAGTATTGAAAACTATCGTGTTGAACAAAAAACGGATTACGAAAAATTAGTTTTCGAAATTATTACTGATGGTTCTATTACGCCACAAGATGCTTTAACTGAAGGTGCTAAAACATTAATTCACCACTTCATGCTATTCTCTGATGAGCGTATCACTTTAGAAGCAGATGAAATTGCACAAACTGAAACTTATGATGAAGAATCTCTTCATATGCGTCAGTTGCTTAAAACTAAGTTAATCGATATGGATTTATCTGTTCGTGCACTTAATTGTTTAAAAGCCGCAGAAGTTGATACTTTAGGAGACTTAGTATCTTTTAATAAAAATGATTTAATGAAATTCAGAAACTTTGGAAAGAAGTCTTTAACAGAGCTTGAAGAGCTTGTTAATTTTAAAGGTTTAAACTTCGGAATGGATTTAAGTAAATATAAATTAGATAAAGATTAATTAATCATATTTTGCTCCTCGATTTACGAGTTTAGTAGCAAGATGATAAAACAAATGTCATGAGACACGGAAAAAAAGTAAATCACTTAGGAAGACAAACTGCTCACAGAAAAGCAATGTTAGCTAATATGGCTTGTTCATTAATAGAACATAAGCGTATTAATACTACTGTTGCAAAAGCGAAAGCTTTAAAACAATTTGTTGAACCAATGATAACTAAGTCAAAAGTAGATACAACTCATAACAGACGTATTGTTATGGCTAATCTTAGGCAAAAAGATGCTGTTGCTGAATTGTTTAGAGATGTTGCTACTAAAATAGGTGATAGACCAGGAGGTTATACTAGAATTATAAAACTAGGAAATCGTTTAGGTGATAATGCTGATATGGCAATGATAGAACTTGTTGATTATAACGAAATCTACAATGCAGGAAAAGAGAAGAAGAAAACAACTAGAAGAAGTAGAAGAGGTGGTTCTAAACCAGTAGCTGCTCCAGTTGAAGTTCAAGCATCAAACGAAGAAGAATAAATGTTAATAAGCATTTAATATATAAAGGATAAACTATTTTAGTTTATCCTTTTTTTTATGCAATTTTGTAAAGTTTTAATTCCTGCATAGACAGGGTTTTTATACTCAAAAAGTAAAATGAAATATCAAAAAAGACAAAAAGCCATCATACTTCTAGCAGATGGTACTATTTTTTACGGTAAAGCAGTTGGTAACAAACAGGGCTCTTCATTTGGTGAAGTATGTTTTAATACTGGTATGACTGGCTATCAAGAGATTTTTACAGATCCTTCTTATTATGGTCAGCTTATGGTTGCCACCAATGCGCATATAGGTAATTATGGTGTTAATGATGATGAAGTAGAATCTGATTCAATAAAAATTGCTGGACTTATAGTTAAAAACTTCAGTTATGAATTTTCAAGAGATGCCGCAGATGGATCTTTAGAAGATTTTCTAGATAAGAATAATTTATTAGCTATTTCGGATGTCGACACCAGAGCTTTAGTAAGCTATATTAGAGATCATGGCGCAATGAACGCTGTTATTTCAACTGAAGTTGATAATATTGAAGGATTAAAAAAACAATTGGCTGAAGTCCCAAATATGGAAGGTTTAGAATTAGCTTCAAAAGTTTCAACTAAAGAACCTTATTATTTTGGAGACGAAAATGCAACTTTTAAAGTAGCTGCTTTAGATATCGGAATTAAAAAGAATATTTTGCGAAATATAGCTAAACGAGATGCCTACATAAAAGTATTTCCATATAATGCGAAGTTCGAAGATTTACAAGCATTTAATCCAGATGGTTATTTTTTATCAAACGGACCTGGAGATCCAGAACCTTTAGTAGAAGCTCAAGAAGTTGCAAAAGAGATTATAAAAAGAGATTTACCCTTATTCGGTATTTGTTTAGGCCACCAGGTTATTGCTCGTGCTAATGGTATTTCTACCTATAAAATGCATAACGGTCATAGGGGTATAAATCACCCTGTGAAAAATTTAATTACAGGAAAAGGGGAAATTACATCTCAAAATCATGGTTTTGCAGTAAATAGGGAAGATGCAGAAGCAAATTCTGACTTAGAGATTACACATGTACATTTAAATGACGGTACAGTTGCAGGTTTAGCCATAAAAAATAAAAAAGTGTTTTCTGTACAATACCATCCTGAAGCTAGTCCGGGACCGCATGATTCAACCTACCTTTTCGATCAATTCATTGATAATTTGAAGACATAAAAATTAATAATAACCTCAATCATAAATTTCTATTTTTTAGGCTATTTTTCACTAAAACGTTATAGATGCGTTTTTGTAAGATTCTATTAAAACAATTAAAAATAAACAAGATTTAACCGTAAATTTGAAATATTAAACGTTTAAAAACAAACCAATTATGAGTATAATAATCAATATCCACGCAAGACAAATTTTAGATTCAAGAGGTAATCCAACCGTTGAAGTAGATGTAGTAACAGAAAATAACATATTAGGTAGAGCTGCTGTACCATCAGGAGCTTCAACTGGAGAGCATGAAGCTGTTGAGTTGCGTGATGGTGGAAATGCTTATATGGGTAAAGGTGTTTTGAAAGCGGTAGATAATGTTAACTCTATTATAGCTGAAGAGCTATTAGGCGTTTCAGTTTTTGAACAAAACCTTATTGATAAAATGATGATTGATTTAGATGGTACGCCAAATAAATCTAAATTAGGGGCTAATGCCATTTTGGGAGTATCGTTGGCAGTTGCAAAAGCAGCAGCAAACGAATTAAATATGCCGTTATACAGATATGTTGGTGGTGTTTCTGCTAATACGTTGCCAGTACCAATGATGAATATCATTAATGGAGGTTCTCATAGTGATGCACCTATCGCCTTTCAAGAGTTTATGATTATGCCTGTAAAAGCCAAAAGCTTTACACACGCTATGCAAATGGGAACTGAGATTTTCCATAATCTTAAAAAAGTATTACATGATAGAGATTTAAGTACAGCTGTAGGTGATGAAGGTGGATTTGCTCCGAACTTACCTGGAGGGACAGAAGATGCTTTAGATACTATTGCTAAAGCTGTTGGTAATGCTGGATATAAATTTGGTGATGAAATTAAAATCGCTTTAGACTGTGCTTCTGCTGAGTTTTTTGTAGATGGAAAATATGATTATACTAAATTTGAAGGTGATAAAGGAGTTATTAGAACTTCAAAAGAACAGGCTGAATATTTAGCTGAATTATCTAAAAAATATCCAATTATCTCTATTGAAGATGGTATGGATGAAAATGACTGGGATGGAACTAAATATCTTACTGAATTAATTGGAGATACTGTACAGTTAGTTGGAGATGATTTATTTGTTACTAACGTAGAGCGTTTATCTAGAGGTATAGAAGAAGGGATTGCCAATTCAATTCTAATTAAAGTAAACCAAATTGGTTCGTTAACTGAAACTATTGCAGCTGTTAATATGGCTAAAAATGCAGGTTACACGACTGTAATGTCTCATCGTTCTGGAGAAACTGAAGATAATACTATCGCTGATTTAGCAGTAGCATTAAATTGTGGTCAAATCAAAACAGGTTCCGCTTCTCGTAGTGATCGTATGGCAAAATACAATCAATTACTCCGTATTGAAGAAGAGTTAGGAGAAGTTGCTTATTTCCCACAAGAAAAAGCGTTTAAGATAAAATAAATAAACATTTTAAATATTAAATAAAAGCGATTATTTTTTAATAGTCGCTTTTTTTGTTTAATATCAATTTTAATGATATTTAAATTAACAAAACCTTTTGTTTTGAACTTCTTAAATAATGAGATATTTCGTAATTTAGCATTTCCTAAAATAAAAATCATAAATATGTCAGATACTACTACCTTAGAGATTAATGGTAAAAAACATGAGTTTCCTTTGATTACAGGAACTGAAAATGAAGTTGCAATAGATATTAAGTCGCTTAGAGCTGATACTAATGGTGTTATAACTCTAGATTCAGGTTATAAAAATACAGGATCTTGTAAAAGTGCCATTACATTTTTAGATGGTGAAAAAGGTATTTTAAGATATAGAGGTTATTCTATTGAAGAATTAGCAGAAAAGGCTGATTTCTTGGAAGTTGCTTATTTATTGATATTTGGAGAACTTCCAACCAAAGAGCAAAATGAAAAGTTTCATAATGATATTAAAGCACAATCTTTAGTTGACGATGATATACGAAAAATTGTTGATGCATTTCCAAAATCAGCACACCCAATGGGTATTATTTCTTCTTTAACAAGTGCGCTAACAGCTTTTAATCCTTCTTCTGTTAATGTAAATTCTGAAGCGGATATGTATAATTCAGTGGTAAGAATTTTGGGTAAATTTCCTGTTTTAGTATCATGGACATTACGAAAAAAACAAGGGTTGCCACTAGATTATGGAGATAAACAATTAGGGTATGTTGAGAATATTTTAAAAATGATGTTTCAAGAACCAAATGCTTGTTACGTACAAAATAATATTTTAGTTGATACATTAGATAAACTTTTAATTTTACATGCAGACCATGAGCAAAACTGTTCTACATCAACAGTTAGAATTGTAGGATCTTCTCATGCCGGATTATTTGCGTCACTTTCGGCAGGTATATCAGCACTATGGGGGCCACTTCATGGTGGTGCAAATCAAGCCGTATTAGAAATGCTTGAAGCCATAAAGGAAGACGGTGGGGATACAAAAAAATATATGGCTAAGGCGAAAGATAAAAATGATCCATTTCGATTAATGGGATTTGGACATCGCGTTTATAAAAATTTCGATCCTCGAGCTAAAATCCTTAAAAAGGCTGCAGACGAGGTGTTAGGAAATTTAGGTATTGAAGACCCGATTTTAGAAATAGCAAAAGGGCTCGAAAAAGAAGCTTTAGAAGATAAGTATTTTGTAGACCGTAAGCTATATCCAAACGTAGATTTCTATTCAGGTATTATTTATAGAGCCATGGGAATTCCAACGGACATGTTTACCGTTATGTTCGCTTTAGGGCGTTTACCTGGTTGGATAGCACAATGGCGTGAAATGCGTTTAAATAAAGAACCTATTGGTCGCCCAAGACAATTATATATTGGTGCAACGGAAAGATCTTTTACACCAGTTGAAGAAAGATAATAAAACTTTTTCTTTATAGTATTCTTAAGCTTCATGATTATTTTATGAAGCTTTTATTTTTATTATGCTTTATTTGTAAGAATAATATAAAATTGTATTTAATTATTCTTAGTTTTGGCTTTTAAACTTGGAAGCCTTTTTTTAATAAGGAAGTATGATAAAATTAAATATTAAAAATGAAACTTCAAGATTACGCGCTGTTGTTCTTGGTACTGCCGAAAGTAACGGGCCTGTTCCTAAAGTTGAGGATTGTTATGACCCAAAGAGCATAGAGCATATTTTAGCAGGGACATATCCTACCGAAAAGGATATGTCTAAAGAAATGGAAACTGTTATTAAGGTTTTTGAAAAGTATGATGTTACTGTTTATAGACCTGAAGTTATAAAAAACTGTAATCAATTATTCGCAAGAGATATTGCATTTGTAATTGATGATATTTTAATAGAAGCTAATATTCTTCCTCATAGAGAAGAAGAGGTCGAGGGCATTGATTATATTTGGAGTCAAGTAGCCGAAGATAAAAGAATTATTTTGCCTGAAGCATGCCATGTAGAAGGTGGCGATGTGATGCCTTGGAATGATTATATCTTTATAGGTACCTACTCTGGTGCTGATTATGCAGAATTAATTACAGCCCGTACTAACATTGATGCCGTTATTTCTATCCAAGAGCTATTTCCAAATAAGATTGTGAAATCTTTTGAGCTTAGAAAATCTAATACAAACCCAAAGGAGAATGCATTACATTTAGACTGTTGTTTTAATCCTTTAGGAAAAGGAAAAGCTATTATCCATAAGAATGGATTTTTAATTGAAAAGGAATATGAATGGCTAGTTAATTTCTTTGGAAGGGAAAATGTTTTTGAAATCACAAAAGAAGAAATGTATCAAATGTGTAGTAATGTATTTTCTATTTCTGATGATGTTATTATTTCAGAACAAAGCTTTACAAGGCTTAATAAATGGTTAAGAGAACAAGGTTTTATAGTTGAAGAAGTTCCCTATGCTGAGATTGGGAAGCAAGAAGGGTTGTTAAGGTGTACAACAATGCCACTAATTCGAGATTAATTTTAAGATGCAACAAATTACAAACAATATATTAATGGTTCGTCCTGTAAATTTCAGGATGAATGAGCAAACTGCTGTTAATAATTATTATCAGGAAGGTATTGATGGTGTGTTGCCAGAAACTATTAATGCCAAAGCTCAAAAAGAGTTTGACACGTTTGTAAATAAGCTGAGAGGTATTGGTGTTAATGTGGTAGTGGTAGATGATAGTGTAGAAACGGACACTCCAGATTCTATTTTTCCTAACAATTGGGTGTCGTTTCATGAAAATGGAGATGTCGGGGTGTATCCCATGTTTGCAGAAAATAGACGATTAGAGCGTCGTGAAGATATTTTTAATAAGTTAGAACAAAAAGGCTTTCTAATTAATAATATAGTTGATTACACAAGTGCTGAGGAAGAACATGTGTTTTTAGAAGGTACAGGTAGTATTATTTTAGACCGTGAAAATAGAAAGGCATATTGTGCTTTGTCTCCGCGTGCAGATGAGGATTTATTTATTGAATTTTGTGAGGATTTTGAATATACCCCAGTGATATTTTTATCAAATCAAACGGTAAATGGTGAGCGAAAACCCATTTACCATACAAATGTTATGATGTGTGTTGGTGAAACTTTTGCTGTGATTTGTTTGAGCAGTATTGATGATAAGAAAGAGCGCAAACATGTTATTAAACATCTTAAAGAAGATAGGAAAGCCATTATTGATATTACTGAAGAACAAGTGAATAAATTTGTTGGTAATATGCTTCAGGTTAAAGGGGCAAATGATGTGCGCTACTTAATTATGAGTCAAGCGGCTTATGATAGTCTTACTAATTCTCAAATTAAAACACTTGAAAAGCATACCAAAATATTATCGAGCTCTTTAGAGACTATTGAAGCTTGTGGTGGGGGTAGCGCACGTTGTATGATGGCTGAGGTGTTTTTGCCTAAGGCTTAATTTGGCTGGTTAGTACGTTAGAGATTGAGGTATTTGTTGAGGCTCTTAGGCTTTTAATCGCGAAGTGACTGCCAAAAGACACCCCCTTTTGGTAATGCTCAAAAAAAAATAAGATATTTTGTTTGATTTTAAGACGACGGTCTTGATTTTGGTAGTTGTACATAAAATGTACTGCCTACACCTTGAGTACTTTCTACCCATATTTTACCTTGGTTTAACTCTACAAGTTCTTTACAAATGGAAAGCCCTAAACCAGTTCCTTTTTCGTTATCGGTTCCCATAGTGGTAAAAGTACTATCATTAAATAATTTACTAATATTTTCTTTAGAAATACCTATACCAGTGTCTGCAACACTAACAATACAAGTGCCATTACTAATGTGATTTGAAACCGTAATAGTATCACCGCTTTTACAAAATTTAAGCGCGTTTGCAAGTAGATTTTGTATAACAATTTCAAACATACTTCTATCGGCATAAGCAAAATCTCTTAAAGAATGGTCGATTAAATCGATACCTTTACTTTCCATACGCTGCTCAATAAGCCTTAATTTGGTTTCAAAAACCTCTTGAATATCAAACAAACTTGGTTTAGGTTCTAAAGATTGCATTTGGGATTTAGACCAATTAAGTAAATTGAAAAGTAATAATGAGGCATTATTTGCATTTTCACTTAATTCTGGAATTAAATTATCAAACTCTTCTCTTGATAAAGAGCCGTCTTTTAATAAATCTATAAAACCATTAATTGATGAGAGTGAATCTTTTAAATCATGAGAAACTATAGAGAATAGTTTGTCTTTTACATTATTTACATTCTCAAGGTGTTTAGTCTGTTCTAAAAATGCTTCATTTTGTATTTGAATTTTAACATTTTTTTCTTCAAGATCTTGCGTGTATTTGATGTTGCTATTTCGTTTTAAATAAACTAATACCAATAGCGTTAAAACAACAATTAGAAGAGCAAGTAAGGCGTATAAGAAAAATTTATACTTATCTATCGTTTTATTTATTTCAGTATTATTGGGTAAAACAGACTTATTTATTGAATTATTGTCTTGTTTTGGCTTTTTATCTAAATTTGAGTTTACTTCTATATCAAATAATTTTTCTTTATTTATAACTGGCTTAAATTCCGATTTTTTAAGGCTATTGTTTAATTCGTAATACTCACGCTGCCATACAAAAGCTCTATCAAAACGTCTTCTTGTAGAATCTAAAGACTTCATTAATTTATAATGCCTTAATAATTCTGTTTTATTTTTTAAGCTTTTAGCTAATTCTCCAGCATCAAGAAGTTGTTTTTCTGCTATATTTAATCTCCCTTGTTTAAGATTTAAATCGCCTAAATTGTTTAAAGCCAGCAATAAGCCAGCTTTGTTTTGTATTCTAGTGTTAATATTGTAACCCTGTATTAGATATTTTGTAGCCTTATCATAGTCGTTAAACTTTAAATATTCGCCTCCTAACTTTGGGAATACATACCCTTTTATAGAATCATTATCTGATGCACTACTTTCTAAGACCTTTTCATAATACTCTATAGCCTTTCTGTGTTCTTTTTTATTGGAGTAGAGTTCAGCTAATTTACTATGCGATTCATTTATAGCATAAACATCATTTGTTTTTAATTGAACATCTAGGGCTTTCAAATAAAATTCAAGTGCTTTTTCATGTAAATTAATGTTGTAATAGGCTTTTGCTAAACTGCTATAAGCTAAATTAAGGTCTTTTACTAGGTTCCTTTTTTCAAGTTCTTTTATAGCTGCTAAAGAGAACTGTAAACCTTTATTGTAATTACCTCTTTTAATTTCTATTAAACCAATACTGTTATTAACCTTGGCAACACTTAGTGTATCGTTAAGGGAATTAAATAAGGCTTTAGACTTGTTATATCCACTAACAGCATTTATGTAATCGTTTTTTTGAGCGTAAATAAGAGATTTGTAATAGGTTATTTCGGCAATGCCTTTATTGTAATTAATATTATTTGAAAGTTTTTCACTTTTTAAAATATACTCTAAAGCTCTTTCGTAATCGTTAATATTATAAAGTAATTTTATAAGTTTTAAGGAAGTTTCTACTTTTAATGAGTCTTGTTCTTGAAAAGCTAATTCTAAAGTAAGATTATCTATGTCATCAGTTTGTGAAAAACCAATAAATATAGACAACATAATTAGTAAAGTAGTTATTCTCCTCATTTTAACATTTAAGTTACACCTATTTAATAAAGCAACAGAAAACAAAGTCTTATAATTTGAGGGAAAATAAGTTTGCTTTATTTATTTGTAATTATTTGTTAGTTCTTAATTTACCATTCAAAAAAAATGGAATAATAGCATTACCAGACAAAAGTTGAAAAAAGGATAATTAAAATCTAATTTCTGCGCTTTAATACCAATAAATTAGTTGAAAGGGCATCAAAAAAATAACACTAAAATCGACGAATAGATGAATGGTAAAAATCATAGAAAAAAAACACTTTTATCGATGAAATGCAACTTGGTTTTGATTATACTAAATCCTTTATTGCAAACGTAAGAATTATCAATAGTATGATTGATTAAGCTATTATTAGTACCTTTCCTGAAACATAAAATTTTAAAATGAATTAATCTGTAAAACGGATTCTGTTATTTAGATAGGAATAATCTTTTTAGAATATGGCATTCATGCGCTTATTGCCCTAGTGGATATTCTGTTAGTTGAAGAGGTTTAAGTGTCATAGTACAAGCCAATACCAATGTTTTTATTGATATTGCTATTTTAATAGTTACGCTTGTACTTAGTTTTGTGATTTTAAAAAAGAGTTGAACTTGATATTATACTATAAGTTCAAGGTTTACAATTTATGATACCAAGCTTTTTTTAATGTTAGATATACATAAAAAACTTTCTATATTTGCAGCCTTATAACATCATTTTAATGAACCTTCAAGAGATTTTATCAAATTACGTAAAACAAGCTGTAAAATCAGATTTCAGTATTGACATTAAAACAGTTGAATTTCAATCTACTAGAAAAGAATTTGCTGGAGACATTACTGTGGTTATTTTTCCAATGTTGCGGTTTGTTAAAGGAAACCCAGTGCAAATAGGAGAAACTATTGGTACCTATTTAGTCGAAAATGTTGCGGAGGTTAAAGCATTTAATGTTGTAAAAGGATTTTTGAATGTTGAAATAAGTGATGGGTATTACATTAATTTTTTCAATGGTATTAAGGATGATAAAGCATTTGGTTTTATTTCTCCAAAGGCAGAAGAAAAAGCGATAATGGTTGAGTATTCTTCACCAAATACCAATAAACCTTTGCATTTAGGACATGTTAGAAATAACCTTTTGGGTTATAGTGTTGCCGAAATTTTAAAGGCTTCAGGTAAAAAAGTATATAAAACTCAAATCATAAATGATAGAGGCATTCATATTTGTAAAAGTATGTTGGCTTGGGAACGTTTTGGTAATGGTGAAACACCAGAATCTACAGGTTTAAAAGGTGATAAGTTGGTTGGTAACTATTATGTGAAGTTTGACCAAGAGTATAAAAGGGAAATTCAAGATTTAATTTCAAAAGGAAGTACTGAAGATGAAGCAAAAAAGCATGCTCCAATTTTAATTGAAGCTCAAAATATGCTTTTAAAATGGGAATCAGGTGATGAAGAAACTGTTGCGCTTTGGAAAAAAATGAACGGTTGGGTTTATGAAGGTTTTTCGGAGTCTTATAAAAATTTAGGAGTAGATTTTGATACCTTATATTATGAAAGCAACACCTATTTGTTAGGAAAAGAATTCGTTGCTGAAGGTTTAAAATCTGGAGTATTTCAAAAAGAAGAAGATGGTTCGGTTTGGTGTGATTTAACTGAAGACGGATTAGATAAAAAAATTGTTCAACGTGCTGATGGAACAGCGGTTTATATGACTCAAGATATAGGTACGGCGATTCAGCGTATTAAAGATTTTCCCGATGTTGGTGGTATGGTTTATACGGTTGGAAATGAGCAAGATTATCACTTTCAAGTCTTGTTTTTAATTTTAAAGAAGTTAGGTTTTGAATGGGCTAAAAATTTATATCATTTAAGTTATGGTATGGTAGATTTACCTAGCGGAAAAATGAAGAGTAGAGAAGGTACTGTAGTTGATGCTGATGATTTAATAGATGATATGGCATCTACAGCAGAAGAGATTTCGGAAGAACTCGGTAAACTTGATGGCTATTCCCAAGAAGAAAAAAAGGAACTTTATAAAATGATTGGTTTAGGTGCTTTAAAGTATTATGTTTTAAAGGTAGATCCTAAAAAACGTATTTTATTTGATCCTAAAGAATCTATAGACTTTCAAGGTAACACAGGTCCGTTTATACAATATACTTATGCGAGAATTCAATCTATTTTACGTAAAGCAGATTTAAACTCTAATGTTATGTTGAGCGCATTGGAAACCTCACTGCATCCAAAAGAAAAAGAACTTATTAAGCAAATTCAGTTATTTCCAGAAGTGATTCAAAACGCTGCGGATAATCATAGTCCTGCTTTAATAGCCAATTATACTTATGATTTGGTGAAAGAGTTTAATTCCTTTTACCAAAATGTATCTATTTTAGGCGCAGATAATGATTCGGAGAAAACATTAAGAGTACAGTTGTCTCAAGTAGTTGCGAATACTATAAAAAATAGTTTTGGATTATTAGGGATTCAAGTTCCTGAGAGGATGTAGTTTTTAAGCTTCGTTTTACTGCAGATAAAAGGTTGCGTTTCAATGAATTCTATTGATCGTTATACGAAAGAAATTATTTTTTCGTAAATCAATTTTGAATAAAAATTTCAAAATTTAGAGATTTTATTGCTACAACTTAATTACTTTATGTATCTCTTTTCTGCCTCCAGCTACAATTTCAAAAATATAAATTCCACTGTTTAAGTGAATTAAATTTAGACTCAATTTGCGATTAACTATATCACCAGTATTGTTAAGTATTAAAACACCAGAACTATTATAGAGCCTGTAGGCAATAGTGCTAATGTCCTCTATCCCTGAAATATTTAAAGTATCTCTAAACGGATTTGGATATACTAACCAGTTTTTGACATCTTTTGAAGGGTCTTTTGTACTAGCTACACAACCTTTAGAAATATCAAACTCAGATTTTAAAAGGTCTTCTATTTTTATGTTAACAAAACTGTCATTTAAGGTGTGGTTGAAAAATGTAGCATCAATAATAGTATCATCGGCACCAAGATAATTTTGCAATAAAGTTCCAAATGTTTGTCTATAGTCATATTGAACGGTCTGTATTTGGAAGTTGTTTGAGCTTGTGGCTTCCGTTAAATCTGGGTTTGTTCCCGAAACCCCTCCTTCAACAGGTTTACCAAAAACAAACATAGGTGCTATTTCACCATGATCTGTTCCTAAATTACCGTTCTCTGCTGCTTTTCTACCAAATTCTGAAAAAGTAAGCCCAACTACGTCATCAGCCAAGTTTTGACTATTCATATCATCCATAAATGCTTCCATGCTTTCAGCTAAGTCGGTAAGTAAATTGTGATGTTTTCCTATAGCCTCTCCTGGGCCTTGAACTTGCGCGTTATGCGTGTCAAAACCTGAAATACGCACCATATATATTTTTGAACCTAAATCCCCACTTATTAGTCGTGCAACAGTTTTTAGCTGATTTGCTAAATCTGAATCTGGGTAGCTGATGTCATTTTTTCCTGAATTAAAAGCATTAGAAATAGATTCTGCATAGGTATTTGATAAGGCGTCTGTATTGGTTATAAACTCTAATTGTTTACCGTAATCTGAATCTGGAATATTCATTGGAGGTACACCTCCTAATCCGTTAATAACAGAATAAAAACCAGCAGGATCCTGCCCGGTAATGTTCAAAGATAAGCCGTGAGCTTCTTCAGCATGAAACCCTAATGATGTTTTATTAGAGCCAATTTCTACCGCGAGTGGATAATTTTCTATAATTAAATCTGAGTAATACAATTCCATAAAACGCCCCATCCAACCCGTGTTTGAACCATTTAAAAGACTGTTTCCGTCGTTACCTGTGAGATATAAATCAGTAGATTTAAAATGACTTTTATTTTGTGATGGGTAACCAACCGATTGCATGATTCTAAGCCAACTTTTGTCATATAGTGATTTGAGCCCTGTTAGTGCCGGATTTAAACCTATTTGTTGATTGTCAGGTAGTGTACTGTCTAAACTAATATATTTGTTAGCTCCTGTTATTGGAACTTTTATAGTAGGTCTTAAATTACTATAAACATCATATTGATTTAATGGTATAATGGTATTTAAACCGTCATTAGCACCTGCTAAATTGATAAGTACTAACTTTCTGTTTGAAATATCAGGGCAATCTGCATACGGCATAAATGATTTTATTGCTGCTTGTAATTCAAAAGGCGTTAAGGCAATTGCTGAAGCCGCAGATGATAGTTTTATAAAATGTCTTCTTTTCATAATTTCTGAGCTTACATTAATTGAAATTCTGCTGCATTAACCATAGCAATAATTAAAGCATTTAAGCGCGTTCTTATTGTTGTGTCATCATTGGTGTTAATATAATTTGACCAAACACCCGTCCAATAATAGTCTGGAAAGCCTTCATCAACTAAAAAACTTTTAAAGTAATTTGTTCTATCCGTGTCAATACTTTCTGGGTATAATAAGTCTGCCATTTGAGTGACAAGTAAATTTGGGTCAGAGGGATCCGCAATTTTATTCTTTACAAATGTTGCAGTATCTAGTTGAGCATAAATATTCCCACCACTTATAGTGTTTTTACCTTCAATCAAACTTTCAATTAACTTATAACGTCCTATAATAGTATTTGATGAAAACCAGTTCCTGTCAAATCCTGGTTGTTGATAATAAGCAGGATAGCCTGCAACATCATCAGGGTTAAAAAAAACCATTCCTGAACCTGGGAAATATCTATTATGAATAAATGAATGGAAGAAATTCCTGTAATAGTATAAAGCATTTGTACTTGGGTCTGGATATTCTAGTTCAAACATGGAACAGACTTCCGATAATAGTTGTAATGGGCTTTTTATAATACTCCCAATAATGTTATCTGTGGCATCACTATCATCTGCATCATAAAAATGTTCACTAGAAAGCAAGGTTGTTACCACCGGTAAGATCTCAAAGTTATTAGCAATCAGTAAATCTGCAAGCGGTGTAATTATATCTGTTTCAACTTCTTCATTCCATTCACTTTTCACAAAATACCTGTAAAGTTTTCTGCAATAGGCTTTAGCTGTTTCTGATTGAGCAAAAACCATTTCAACAAAAGTATCCAACTCCTCATATATTTCTAGTTCTGTATCTTTTCCTGAAATTACTTGATTGCCAAAAGCACTACTAAATGTTTTATCATTAGTATCATGTTGATTAATATTAATGTACCCCATGGGTATATTGGTATCTGGGTCAATATCACTTCGGTCAGCACGTTTTTTAAACCCAGAGAATACTTTTGCTGCTTGCTGAATATCAATTTCGGTATAGTTAGTATAATTACCTGAACCAATTTGTTCGCCTTTTAAAATGGTAAAAAGCTCCAAATATTCACGGGCATAATTTTCATTTGGATTGTTTTTGTTGTTTTGTGTATTATCTAAATAATCTAACATCCCATTATCTAGGGTAATTTTTTTAGCTAAAGTTTTTAAGTTTCCAAAGGCATAAAAATCTAATAAATTGATATGATCAAAAAAATAGGTGGCTGCCCCAACTCCAGAGTCCTTTCCAACAGTAAAACTGGTATGTAGAAAGAAAGAAAGCTTGTGCTTTAAAGTAGTTTCTTGCATGGCATTATGCCACCACCAAGCCGTGACTTGAGATCGCTTTCTGCCTTGGCCATCAAATGAATTTGGAAGTTCAGATGAAGAGGTCCAAAATCCATCAGGAGAATCCGTTGGTAATGGATCGTATGGTTCTGACAATGTATTTACTGAAGCTGTTGTTAAACTATTAACCGCAGCGGAAGCAGACATGCCTACAAAAGTGTCTAGTTGCTCTTTGGTGTAGCTAAAAGTAGCGCGTCGCAATAAATGCTTCGCTTTTCTTAAATCTAACGGAGAACTTAGTGGGTTTAGTGAAGCCATTAGCTAAATTTTTTTTGAAAAGTAGTTAAAATATTGATTGATTGATAAAAAAAGAGGTCGATTTTAGCTAAAATGGGTTGAGTTAGACGGTTAATTATCGATAAAGTTTAATTTCTGTTTAAAATTGAACTCTTAAACTTACATTTGGAGTGATGCCTAAAGATTTGTTTTCAATGGTATTAATAGCATTATTTTCATCTAACGTGTAATAGGTGTTGATAATATTGTTTTTATTAAGAAGGTTCCAAATGGATGCTCCAATAGTGGCTTTTGCCGAATTAAAGATATTAAAAGCATAAGTTGCAGAACAATCTACCCTTAAATAATCGTCTAATCTGCTACTGTTAGGCGAAACATAAGTGATAGCATTGTCTTCTGTATTATCATTATTAGCTGGCTCTGTATTTGGTGTGCCAGAATGCCAGTTTAATCCAGCAGCAAACTTAATATTATTGTTTGTATAAGTTCCAGCAAAGGTTAATGCATGAGTTATATCTAAATTATTAGGGAATTTTTCACCATTATTTAAATCATCAAAAGTGTAATTATTACTGCTGTAAGAATACGAAATCCAACTGCTTACTATATCGCTAAACTGTTTATTTATAAGGAAGTCAACACCTGTTATTTCATAACTACCTATGCTATTTACAAATTGAAATTGATTTTGAAAGCCTTGACTTCTGCTAGTAATACCATCAACCTTTTTTAAATAGGTCTCCGCACTTATTAGTAATTTGTTTTTATTGTAATGAAAACCAGCAGATAGCTGTTTGCTTTTTAAAACAGGAATAGGGTAGATGGTTTGATTGTTTTCAATCAAAACGTCTTCATTATTGTTTGAAAGTACCCATCGGCGTTTTTCAATACCTAAAAAATCGTTTTGTAAATCGATAATTTGTGTTGTAGTCTGACTTTTAAATTCGCCTAAAATTTCAAAACGAAAGTTATTTAAAAAACGTTGAGAAATACTTAATCTAGGTTCTGCAAAAAGCATATCAAATTTTTCAATGTAATTTAATCGACCACCTAACGTTAATTTAGTTTTAGCATCATTAGACAGAAAACCAGTTTCAGCATAAGCAGAATGACTCCTTATAACGTTCCTTACAAAGCTTCTGAAATTAGGGTTATTAACATCTTCTAAATTACTGATGCCTACCTCTGTAAATTGATATCCACTATTAAGTTTTAATTGACTGTTTGCCTTGTAATTGATGTCAATTTTAGCAGAACCATCATAGACTTCATTTTCTTGAATTAAACGTTGATTATTAATCACATCGAAATTAGTTGCATCCAAATCATAATTAGAAACATAAACTTGTGCCGTTGTTGAAAGTTTTTCATTCCAATCTCTAGAATAAGTAACTCCAAAAGCTAAATTTTGTTGAGAGAGGCTGCTGTTTAAGACTTCATTTCTGTCGTTTATGGTTGATTGTTCGTCATAATTCAACCTATTATTCACGTTTAAAAAATGAAAGCGAACCTTATCTTTTTTAGAAATATCGTAAAGAAATTTAGCAGCAATATCATAGAAATAAAAAGACTCATTTTGTGAAATAGAACTCCTGTTACCATTTCCTTTTGAAAAATCTGAATCTTGAAAAATACGCTTAAAATATTGGTCGTAAGTTACCGTGTTTATCAAATCTGTTATGGAACGTCGTGTAGATAATTGTAACTCAGTATTTCTAGATAAAGGCACTTTAATATAACCATCCGTATTAATTAAATTGAAGCCTAAGCCTGCATCAAATTCGTTATCAATGTCGTCTGGTAATTTCATATCTATAATACTTGAAATGCCATCTCCATATTTAGCACTTGTGCCATTTTTATAAACATTAATACGTTTAGTAGTGTGTGGATTAAATGCAGAGATCAACCCGAAAAAGTGACCAGATTGATACATTTTTATGCCGTCCCAAAGCAGAAGATTTTGATCGTGAGTACCACCGCGAACGTTAATATTAGATACCGTTTCGTCAGTACTAATGATACCCGGAATTGCTTGTATGGTTTGTAAAACATCTGGTTCGATAAGACCAGGTAAGATGCCAAATGTTTTTGGTTTAATGGTTAAAGATCCATCATTGAGTTTCGTAATGCCAGAAGTTAAATAGTTGGTTATAACTATTTCTTCAAGGCTTTGTATTCTAAATTCATTCTGTTTTTTTTTTATCGCTTTAATAACAACAAAACGGTTGTCTAATAATTCAAAATCTAATTGTGTTTCAGATTGAAGAAACGCTAAAACCTCTTTTAAGGATAACTCTTTATGTGGAGTAGCTACTTCTTTATCATTGATAGTTTCATTAACATACGAAAAACTAATATTATAGGTTTCTGAAAGTGCTTTTAAAACAATGCTAAGCGGTTGCTTTTCTTTTTGAATGGTTTGTGCTTTTACAGCCGCAACATTCAAAAAAAATACAGAAAAAATAATAGAAAAAATGGTTCTATTCACCTTTTAAAGTAATCGTATTATTCGATTTGCTATACGTTGCATGTAAAGGTAAGCTAATTGACTTTAAAGCTACATCGATATTATCGTGAGCAAAACTACCTGTAAATAACTGTTCAGAGTCAATACCAATTAAAGTAACATCAACATCATACTGTCTTTCAAATTCAGCAATAACAGTTTTGTAAGGCAAGCTTATAAACGTACTAGCGTTATTTAACCACGAAGGCATGGTGCGGTTTTCTTTTTCTTTTGCAATTACTTCCCCATCAATTATTAAAAAGCTGTTTCCAGGTTTTAATTTTGTTTCTTGAGCGTTGTAAGTCACGCCAACTAGTCCTTCGTAGCAAATAACCTCAAAATAATTGTCCCGTTGTTTTACATTAAATTGAGTACCATAAACCCTTACGGTTCCTGATGTTGTTTTTACCTTAAATGATGATCCTTTAGCAACTTTAAAAAAGGCTTCTCCATGAAGTTCTACTTCGCGTTCATGTTTCCAATCTTTTTTATTAAAAACTAAATGAGACTTTGCGTTGAGGGAAACACGAGACGCATCTGGTAATTCTATAGTTGTTTTTTGTGCATATTCAGTAGAGATTTTAGTATCTAAAGTGGTTGTATAATAGTATAAACTAAAACACACAGCAAGTATAGCAGCAACACGCATAAGTGGATTAAACCAATGTGTAGATTTTTGTTTTTTGCTTTTAATAGCAGATAATACCTTTTCTAATTGCTTAGGAGTATCATATTCATCAGCTTTAAAAGCTTGTAAGTTGTTATTTAATTTTGCTAAATCATCATAGTCCTCAAGGTTTTTAAAAGCCTTAAGTTCTTGATTATTTAGGTTATTATCTAACCATTTCGATATGAGTTCTTCTCTATTCATGATTTCTATACAACTATATAACAGTTAACTTTTATTTTTTCCTACCCCTCTATTTAAAAAATTCTAAAATCCTCAAAACATAAATACCAAAAAGCATAGTTTTTAACAGCTAACAACTACAACTCCTTAATATCCTTCCTCAATTTTGTTAAGGCTCCATAAATACGTTTTTCAACCGCTTTAGTCGAAATACTCAAAATTTCAGCAATTTCCTTAAAACGTTTTCCTTCAACGCGGTTCATCATAAAAGCTTCACGTTGCGCCTCCGTTAAATTTGAAAGTGCTTTTTGTAATTTATCATTATACTCAGATTCCTGCATTAAAAATTCAGGATTCTCGTTAGTTGATGCTTTAGGTTTGGTTTGCTGATGTTTTAAAACTACTTTTCTATGCGCTACTTCATTCAACATTAAATTATTGGCAGCAGTAAACAGAAAACTCTTTGCTTTCTCTGGCGAAATTTTAGCGCAGTTCTCCCATAACTTAATAAAAGCTTCTTGCACTTTGTCCTTCGGGTTCAGTAAATCTCCAAACTTATAATACAAAAAGTTATGTAAATCTTTAGCGTGTTTATTAAAAATGGAAGAAAATAAGTGTTCTTCACAAATATTTTCGTGTAGTTGTTTTGCCATTATAATTGGTAGTTGGTGCCACTAAAATAAGGTTTTTTACAGTTTGTAATTTTTAATTTTTTAATTTTTTTTAAATAGAGGGTAGGAATTTTTAAGGTTATCCTGTTTTATATTCAAAACACCCTAATTCATAGTGTCTTTTAGGAAATAAAAAAAGTCAAGATGAGTTTATTAAGTTTAACCCAAAATCATTTACCATGAAAACTACAATGAAGACATTATTACTAATTCCTTTTTTTGCCCTTTTATTATTCACGTCTTGTCAAGATGAAGTCACTGAGATTTCTCAACCACAAGAAAGTGAAGCCCTAACTGCCGAATCTGAACTCACAGGCTTAATGTTCTCCACATCTATCATGGACGGATCTGCTGATAATATTATTGACAATGCCAGCTGTACATCTGTCAAATTACCAATAACTGTAAAAGTTAATGGTCTTGAAATTATTATAGACTCTAGAGAAGACTTTAAAGTCATTGAAGCTATTTTCAATGAGTTTGAAGATGATGATGATAGGTTAGATATTATTTTCCCAATTACTATAATTCTATCAGATCATGAAGAAATCGTTATTGAGAGTCATGATGCTTTAGAGGAGCTTATAGAAGATTGTAGAGGCGAAAATGAAGAAGATGACGATATTGAATGTATCGATTTTCAATACCCAATTTCATTTTCAGTATTCAATACAGACTTCCAAATTATTGATGTTATAACTATAGAAAACGATAGACAGTTACACCGTTTTTTAAAGCGCGTAAGAAATGCTGAAGTTATTGCGAGTCTTAATTTCCCAATGACACTTGAGTATGCAGATGAAACAACTGTTCAAGTTAGTAACAACCAAGAATTAGCAAGAACAATAAAAGAAGCAAGAAACGCTTGTGATGAAGATGATGATAACGATTACGGTGATGACGATTTTACAAAAGAACGTTTAGATAAATATTTAGTAACCTGTCCTTGGTTAGTTCATGAATTCCGAAGAAATGATATTAGTTTATCAAATCAATATATCGACTATGCCTTAAACTTTAAGGAAGATGGTGTTGTTGTTATGCGTGCTAGAGGTGGTGATATCGTAACAGGTACCTGGAGTACTCGAGTAACCGATAGAGGTGCGCTATTAAAAATGGAGTTTGAAAATTTAGCAGATTTTACTTTAGAATGGATTGTGTATGATATCGAAGATGGTAAGATTAAAGTTTTTGAAGTAGGTGGGAATAAAATCATCTTAAAGCGAAACTGTGATGTAATTATCGATATTACTAAAGAACGTATTGAAGACTATTTAGAAGAATGTTTATGGAGGATAGCGCGACTAAGTGTAAACGGCGCAGATAATGAAAAAGAATACATAGGTACACCATTAAAATTCTACGAAAATAATATTGTAAAACTTAGAGTAAATGGTGAGTTAGTTCAAGGTACTTACCAGATAGGAGTTAGAAACGCTGGTTTTATTTTACAAATAACCTTAGAGGGCAGACCAAATTTGAAATTAGAATGGCTAATTACCTTCTTAAAAGAAGATTTAATTAGGCTTGAAAATGCTAATAATAAAATGATTCTAGAAAGACATTGCCCAGGTATAGATAATGATTTAACATATGTTGAAGGTGTGTTAATTAACGGGGAGTGGGAAGTTGCAGCTTATCAAGTTGATGGCGAAAATAGACCAGAAGAATTCTTTATGTACACTTTAGAATTTATAGAAACAGGACGAGTAAAAGTAACAGATCCTAACAACGGCGTGTTTAGTGGCGCTTGGCTTTCTTACAGAAAAGAAGGTTTAAATCTTGGGTTGTATTTCGGAAATAACGCACCTTTTGATGACTTAAACCACCGTTGGAAAATTAAAGAAATTACGCCTAATAGAATAGAATTAAAAGATTTTAATGCCAATGGCGAAATAGAACGCATTCTAGTTCTAGAAAAGAAATAAACTAACATGTTTGCTTAAAAGAGAAACTTAATTTTCGGTTGGTTAGGTTAAATAACAAAGTTTCCTTTTACAAAGGCTGTCATCCCCAAATGGCAGCCTTTTTTTATAAATTATTTGGGCGTTACCTCAAGGGTCGGGCTATCCACTATATCTTTTTTAAACGTCATAGCGAGTACAAAGGACGTGGCTATCTTCTAAATGGTAGTTTATAAACAATCTTTATTCTTATTAGTTTTAAAAAAGGATGCCGTTACTATCCCTAACGCGGGTTAGTAACTAAAATTAAACTTATAAGTAAAAGCCAAATACAATCCCATAAAAACAAAATATTTAGTTATTTTTGTAACTTAAAAATACAATTATATTTGGCAAACTATTTACTGAAAGCTGCCTACTGAACACTAAAATATTATGTTTAATAATTTAAGCGAAAAATTAGATAAAGCCTTACACGTTCTTAAAGGACACGGAAGCATCACAGAAGTTAATGTAGCAGAAACTTTAAAAGAAGTAAGACGCGCATTACTTGATGCCGACGTTAACTTTAAAATCGCAAAAGATTTTACCACTAGAATAAAAGAAAAAGCACTAGGTCAAAACGTATTAACAACGTTACAGCCAGGGCAACTTATGGTTAAAATCGTAAAAGATGAGTTAACCCAACTTATGGGTGGCGATGCAGAAGGTCTTAACCTCTCAGGTACACCAACTGTTATTTTAATGTCTGGTTTACAAGGTTCTGGTAAAACCACATTTTCTGGTAAGCTTGCAAATTATCTAAAAAATAAAAAAACTAAAAAACCATTATTGGTAGCCTGTGATGTGTATCGTCCAGCAGCCATAGACCAATTGCATATCGTTGGAGAGCAAATAGGTGTTGAGGTTTTTAGTGATAAAGGCAATAACGATCCCGTTGCCATTTCTAAAGCAGCTCTTGCTCATGCCAAAGCAAACGGTTTTAACGTTGTAATTATAGATACCGCAGGTCGTTTAGCTGTCGATGAAGCAATGATGACCGAAATATCAAACATCCACAAAGCCATTCAGCCACAAGAAACGTTATTTGTTGTAGATTCTATGACTGGGCAAGATGCCGTAAATACCGCAAAAGCCTTTAACGATGTATTAAATTTTGATGGTGTTATCCTTACCAAATTAGATGGTGATACTCGAGGTGGTGCAGCTATTTCTATAAAATCAGTAGTTAATAAACCAATCAAGTTTATTGGTACAGGCGAGAAAATGGAAGCTATAGATGTATTCTATCCATCGCGTATGGCAGACCGTATCTTAGGGATGGGAGATGTTGTGTCTTTAGTCGAAAGAGCACAAGAGCAATTTGACGAAGAGGAGGCTAGAAAACTTCAAAAGAAAATAGCAAAAAATCAGTTCGGATTTGATGATTTCTTAAAACAGATTCAGCAAATTAAGAAAATGGGAAACATGAAAGACCTTATGGGTATGATTCCTGGAGCTGGAAAAATGATGAAGGATGTTGATATTGATGATGATGCGTTTAAAGGTATCGAAGCTATTATTCACTCCATGACACCTAAAGAACGTACAAATCCATCTGTACTAAATGCAAGCCGAAAAAAACGAGTTGCAAAAGGCTCAGGGACATCAGTTCAAGAAGTCAATCAACTTTTAAAACAGTTTAACCAAATGAGTAAAATGATGAAAATGATGCAAGGTGGTGGCGGCAAAAAGATGATGCAGATGATGCAGAATATGCGTTAATCTTGTTAAAAGTTAAAAGTTAAAAGTTAAAAGTTAAAAGCATTATGACGTGCTGAGCGCAGTCGAAGCATGCTAAATAAAGAATAAAATTAATATAATCTTTGCGCCTTAGCGCCTTTGCGAGAAAGTAATAGTCGTGATTCGTGGCGGGAAAATAACGTAACAGTGAGCCAGCAGAATAAGAACTGCGAATGCGATTGAAAACTATTTTTTATAATGACAATTTTAGACGGTAAAAAAGTAAGTAACGATATTAAAGATGAAATCGCTGAACATGTAAAGTCAATGATTTCTAAAGGCGAGAAAGTCCCGCACCTTGCTGCAATTCTTGTAGGCTCAGATGGTGCAAGTATGACTTATGTAAATGCTAAAGTAAAAGCTTGTGAGCGTATCGGTTTTAACTCGACACTTATCGAGTTACCAGAGTATATTTCAGAAGAAGAATTGCTAGAAAAAATTCATGACTTAAACACCAATGATGCTATTGATGGTTTTATTGTACAATTGCCATTGCCAGAACAAATCGATGAGCAAAAAGTGCTCATGGCTATTAATCCTGATAAAGATGTAGACGGATTCCATCCAGTAAATGTTGGAAGAATGGCTTTGGATTTGCCAACTTTTCTGCCAGCAACGCCTTATGGTATCATGGAATTATTAGAGCGATATCAAATTGAAACCTCAGGAAAAAACGTGGTTATTTTAGGTAGAAGCCATATTGTTGGTCGCCCTATAAGTATTTTGATGAGTCAAAAACGAAAAGCAGGTGATGCTACAGTAACAGTGGTTCATAGTCGTTCAAAAAATTTAGAAGATATTACCAGAGAAGCAGATATTGTAGTTGCAGCTATTGGAATTTCAGAATTTTTAACTGGTGATATGGTTAAGGAAGATGTTGTTATTATAGATGTAGGTATTACGCGCGTTCCTGATGCAACTAAAAAGAATGGGTACCGACTAGCTGGTGATGTACACTATGAAAGTGTTAGCCAGAAGGCAAGTTATATTACACCAGTTCCAGGAGGTGTTGGACCAATGACTATAGCCATGTTACTTAAAAACACGTTATTGGCTAGAGAAAGACATAATAAATAGTATAATAATATGTATTTAAATTGCATTATGAGTTTTATAATTTATAATGCAATTTTTTTGTTTAATAGAGTTGCCATTGGTAGCTTTCAACATATCTTTCCAATACTATTTGGACTTTCATTTTGCATTCTTTTTGTAAAGTATACAAAGCATAAATTGAATATAATTCAGCAAAAAAATGCGCTACATATTTTTGCTTGTTTTATCAGTTTAATAGTTATTGTTTTTCATGCTCATAAAATTAATTTAGGACACTATGATGTTTCTATAGATTTGCCTTTATATCTATGTAGTTTATTGGGCTTAATAATTCCTGTTTTTACCTACTTTAGAAAATTCTGGATGTACGAAGTATTATTATTCTGGATTGTTGGAGGTACGTTACAAGCAGTTTTAACACCAGATATTGAATTGGGGTTTCCTAGTTTTGATTATTTTAGATATTGGGTGGTGCATTTAGGACTTCTAATAATCATTTTTTACGCCACTTTTATTTTTAATATGCGACCAAAATTGAAGAGTGTTTTTAAATCGTTTTTGGCGTTACAAATTTATGTTGTAATAATGGTTGTTATAAATAAGATTTTAGGAGCCAATTATTTTTATTTAAACGAGAAGCCAACATCAGCGTCGTTGTTAGATTATTTTGGAGATTGGCCTTGGTATATTGTAGTTGTTCAATTAATAGTTATCCCACTTTTTTTATTGATTTATTTGCCTTTTTATTTTATGAAAAAGAGGGGGAAGTAAACGTAGGGGTTTTATTTAGCAACTAACTGTTTTAGAATTTTGAAAACTTTAAACTCTCCTCTAAAATATAAACAAGAATGGCTAAATGAAGAGGTGAAATATTTTGCATGTAGATTTACTTTATTCCTTTTTTCTTGTTGCTTTTCTGATATGTTTTTGTGCTCTCTTCTAAAAGTGTATTAAGATTTAGAAACTCCTCTTTAGTTAATTCTCGATATTCGCCAATTGGCATATCTAACTTAATATTCATAATTCTAACACGCTTCAAGGTCTGTACCTCGTAATTTAGATAATCACACATACGACGGATTTGTCTGTTTAATCCTTGCGTTAAAATGATTTTGAATTTATAAGTGCCTAGTTTTTCAACTTTACATGTTTTGGTGGTTTTTTTTAATTCCTCAAGCGGAATACCACCAGACATGCGTTCAATAAAAGTTTGTGAAATTGGCTTATCAACGGTTACAATATATTCTTTTTCGTGGTTATTACTTGCACGAAGAATTTTGTTTACAATATCGCCATCATCAGTTAAAAGAATTAAGCCTTCACTAGGCTTATCAAGCCTTCCGATAGGGAAAATCCGTTTTGGATAATTGATAAAATCAATAATATTATCTTTTTCTACAGTGGTATCTGTCGTACAAACGATACCAACCGGCTTGTTAAAAGCTAGGTAAACAAAAGCTGTTTTTGTGTTTTTTATTTCTTCACCATCAACAGCAACAACATCTTCGGGCGCAATTTTAGTTCCCATTTCTGGAACAATACCGTTTATGGTAACACGTCCAGCATCTATAAGTTTGTCGGCTTCTCTTCTAGAGCAATAACCAACTTCACTTAAAAATTTATTAATACGTTTTAAAACAACATCTGCCATGGTTCAAAAATACAATATTTAAACTTTCAAAAACGCTAAAATAGCCTGATAAACTTTATCAGATTTAAGACCATGACCTAAACCAATTGTTTTTATCAATTTCGAGTCTTTTAAGTGTTTCTTAATATCTAAAGCGTCTCTGTAAGAGATGATTCTATCTTTTTTATCATGGATGATTAATGTTTCTGCTTTGATATTTTGTGAAAAATTTGATATAGTTAAATATTCTGGTAGGTATCCAAAATGCTTCATGAAATTTTTATTCATAGCTTTTACAACTTTATGGTTGTAGCCCATCATATTGATATAACTGTTTATGGTATTATTAAAATTTGAAGGTGCTCCTAAAGAAATCAATTTTTTAGCAGATGGAATATTGTAGTTATGAAGCGCTATTGCACTTGCCGTAGCTCCAACAGAGTGTCCGACAATAATACCAACTCTAAAGTGTTTTATTATGGTATTAATACATTCAGAATACAGAGGTGCGTTAAATATTTTACTTCCTGAGCCACCATGAGCAGGAGCATCTACAGAAATAATATTGTAATCCTCCTGTCTTAAAAGTTCTATCAAGTCTTTCCATCTAAACGAATTACTTTCCCAACCATGAACTAATAAAATAGTGTCTTTTTTTCCTTTCCAATGGTAGGTCATTAAAGCGATATCATCATGAGTCACAATATTTTTAATGGCCGAATCAAGATATTGAGATTCTTCTTGGGAGATTTTGCCTTTTTGTGGAGAAGAAAATAATTTAATAGCTAGATGTGCTGCATATCTAGATGAAAAATAACTTATAAAATTTGTTGTTTTGCCAATAAGTTTAGGAAGTGGTTTACTCATTTAATCTTCTCTATTTACTATATCCATAGAAAAAGCTGGAGTACAAATAGCGATATATTCGCATACTTCTGTAAATGGATTTGAATATTGAACTCTCGTATTTCTTTCAATCTTTATAGATTGTCCTGCTTCTAAAACAATTTGCTCACCATCAATAATAAATTGCTTTTTACCGCGAATTATAAATGTAAATTCATCAAATTCTGGTGTTTGAAAAGGTTCACTCCAACCTGCAGGAGCTTTCATGTGGGCAATGCTAATTTCTGAATTGCCATCAGTTGTATTTCCAAAGTGTTCTTTTATTATTTTGCCATCTGTTGTTGGAACAACGAATGGGTTGTTTTGGATGGTGTATTTTTTTTGAGACATATTTTTTTAAATTCAGGTTTTTAATGCTGATCTTTAAGTGGTTTTTTCTTAATCATGCCACCTTTTAAATCTTTTACAACACCCATAATAATAAAAGCATTTTTATCGATTTTATCAATTTCTGTTTGAAATTTAGCAAGTTCTAAACGTGTTATAACCGTATAAATAATATCCTTTTCATGACTCTCACCGCTTTTACCATAACCGCCTTTACCTGCATAAATTGTACAGGCACGTCGTAATTTTTGAGTAAGCATCATTCTTAATTCCTTGTGCTTGTTAGATATAATGGTAACACCTACATACTCTTCAACACCATCAACAACAAAATCGACTGTTTTTCCTGCTGCGAGATAGGTTAAAATAGCATAAAGTGCTGTTTCAATAGAAAGCATATAGGCGCCTACAGAGAATATTATAATGTTAATTAAGAATAATACATCGCCAATGGTAAGCGATAGTTTCCTGCCTAAATAAATGGCTAAGACCTCTGTGCCATCAATAACACTGCCGCCGCGCATAGACATACCAATACCCAAGCCTAAAAAGAAGCCTCCAAAAACGGCGATAAGTAGCTTGTCTTCAGTAATGGTTGGATAGTTGACAAAATGAACAACTAGGGCTAGAAAAGCAATAGCTATAATACTTCTTATAGCGAATTTAATACCAATAGTTTTAGATGCTAAATAGATAAAAGGTGAATTAATAATAATTAAAAGGATACTAAGATTTAATGACGTAATGTTTTCAAGAAGTAAAGAAATACCTGTGGCACCACCATCAATAAAATGGTTAGGAAGTAAAAAACCTTTCAAACCAAAACCTGCAGAAAATACGCCAATAATTATATAAATGTATTCTTTTATAGCGTGAGATACTTCTACTTCATACGTTCTTACTAAAGGTTCTATTTCCTTTTTTGTTACTGGCTTATCAGCTTGTTTTTTTTCAAGTTTTTTACGAGCAACATCAACAAGTATTTTTGCTAAGAAAGGGTTCATTTTACTTTTTGTTAGTTATTCCAGTTAATAAAAAAGTATTTTACTTGTGCGTTATCAGGAATATGAGTGGATTCAAATTTTAAATCCATATCAAATCTAAGATTGGCAGGAAGTTCTTTTTTGTCAATCGTAAAACTGGCATTAATGTCGTCTACACCAATAACTATAGAGTTAATTAAATTACTAATTCTTGAAATTTTATAATTATTATGTATGTCTTTAAAAGTGCTAATAATACTGATGTTTTTATCCGTTTTATAGCGTTCGTCAAGTATACGGATGCTGCCAACTGTAGAGGTTGAGTCTAGAGCTTGTTTAGGTGTTAGCGTTAATAATGCTTTGCCGCCTTTTTCAAAAATTTCTATATTATTTATATTACCAGTAAACTCATCACCACCTATAAATTTAACAATAGAATCATTTACGTAGATATTTTTTAAATCTTTAACCTGTGTTGAATCGGTTAGTAAACCAATATGTTGTTTACTAATTTCAAAAGGGTTTTGTTCTTTTTTACAACTAGAAAAAAGTAAGGATATGGCTAGTAAGCCTAAAATTAAATGGCGCATAAATTGATGTGTTGTTAAATAATACCTGACTTATCTTTTCATCACTTTGGTTAAAATACCAAATACACTACGTATAAAAGTAGCACTGGTTAATACTTTAACAATCGGATTCATTCTAGTGCTTTTGGCTCTAGTTCGTGTCGTTCTTTTTTTAGACTCCGCTTTTTTAAGAGCTTCTTTTTCTTGTCTCGCTTTTTCTTTAGCCTCTTCAGCTTCAGCTTGCTTTATTTTTTCATTCAGCATTTCATAAGCACTTTCTCTATCAATGGTTTCATTGTATTTTTTGACCATTTTAGATTTTGAAAGTAAACTACTTAATTCAATATCTGTTAAAACATCCATTCGACTCATTGGTGCACGCATCATAGTTGCAGCTAGTGGAGTAGGGCGCCCTTTTTCATCTAAAGCAGATACTAAAGCTTCACCAATTCCTAATGATGTTAAAACCTCGGTGGTATCATAATATTCAGAATCTGGATAGTTTTGTGCCGTAAGTTTTATAGCTTTTCTGTCTTTTGCTGTAAATGCACGTAAAGCATGTTGAATTTTTAAACCCAGTTGTCCTAAAACAGCTTCGGGAACATCAGTAGGGTTTTGGGTTACAAAATATAAACCAACACCTTTGCTACGTATTAATTTTACAATACTTTCAATTTGATTTAAAAGTGCTTTTGAAGCTTCATTGAAAATTAAATGTGCTTCATCTATAAACATGATAAGTTCTGGTCTATCACTATCCCCTTGTTCTGGAAACGTAGAATAAATTTCGGCTAGTAAACTTAACATGAATGTTGAAAACAACTTTGGTCTATCTTGAATATCAGTTAACCTAAGAATATTGATATACCCACGACCATCATCATCCACACGTAATAAATCATCAACATCAAAAGAGGTTTCTCCAAAAAATAATTCAGCACCTTGTTGCTCTAATTCAATCACTTTTCGCAAAATAGCACCTGTTGATGCTGTTGAAATTCTACCATAGGCTTCCGTAAACTCATCTTTTCCTTCTTGTGTGGCGTATTGTAATATTTTTTTAAAATCTTTTAAATCTAGTACAGGCATTTTATTATCGTCGCAATACTGGAAAATAACGGCAACAACACCCGATTGCGTTTCGCTTAAATCTAAAATCCTAGATAGTAAAACAGGTCCAAATTCGCTTACTGTAGCTCTTAATCTTACACCATCTTGTTCAGAAAGGGTTAAAATTTCAACAGGAAACGGTTTAGCTTCAAAAGGAATTCCTATTTTTTCATGACGTTCATCAATTTTAGCATGCCCCGGGCTTGGTTGTGCTAAACCACTTAAGTCACCTTTAATATCCATAAGTAATACCGGGATACCTTTATCGCTTAAATTTTCAGCTAAAACTTGTAATGATTTTGTTTTTCCGGTACCGGTAGCGCCAGCAATTAAACCATGACGATTCATGGTTTTTAAAGGGATTTTTACATGTGCTCCAGTTACAGTTTCACCATCTAACATAGCTGCACCAACAGGAATAAAATCGCCTTTAGTTGTATTGCCTTTGGAAATGTAATTGAAAAATGTTTCCTTTTTAGTCATACAATATAATTTTGCATAAAAATACAGGAAAAATGAAGAAGAAAAAAATAAGGGTTATGGTAAATAAACCTGTGAAATATTAAGATTGATGGGTTAATTTATTGTCGCCATTTAACCCAAATCGTTACAATAAGATCTTGTACCGTAGCATTGTTAGGTGTGTTCTCTATTCTTGAAATAATATAGTCTCCTGCACTAAAATCATTATTTACAGTAGTATCTATAAATTCCCTTGAAACTAAACTGTATGTGTTGGCTGTTCCTATTATAGCATTTGCATTTCTAATTTCAACAGAAAAATCTTTATTTGCAAGACCAGCACGGGCTCTGGCGGAAATATATACTATCGTGCCATCAAAAGGCATTAAAGCACTTGAATTTTGATTTCCAAAACTTCCAACATACCTCATAACTTCATTGCTTCTGGCGCCTCCCCTTCCAAAGTGAAGTTTCGTTGTTTCAATACTTAACCATTTGTTTCTAGTGCCATCATACATGTAAAGTTTATCGCCAATTACAGATATCTGTCCCGTAGTTGTACCTATAGGAACATGACTAACTTGTGGGTTAATCTCTAAAGCGGGAATATCCAAAAGTGGATTTCCAACGTCAGATGTTTCAATTTCTAATTCTGCTGTAGGGTTAGTAGTACCAATTCCTACTTGAGCGAAACTGTAATTAATACTGAATAACCACAGCATTAACAAATATGCAATGTTTTTCATAATTGAGAGCGATAAGAGAGCAATTTACATTTAAAAAATATTTAGCCAAGTTATATGAATTGAATAGAAAATACAAAATTTGTTTGCTGTTTTTTAAAAAAACCAAACAAAATATAAACCTATTTTCAATCCTGTCCTAAATAAATTTTAGGCACACTAACATTCACCATTTTACTGATTTTATCCTTTGTTTTATTGTTTTTTCAAAAAAGAACCCCCTGTATGTATTTATCTGGCGGAGGTTGCTCTTTCGCAAAAGGATTATC
>NZ_JAQWOO010000041.1 GCF_029245835.1 Algibacter sp.
TTATCACGATGTGCTTTAAAGTGAGCGATACAAGAAGCTTCACTATCAAAATTTGCTGTAAAACTGAAGATATTCATATGGTGGAATTTTTAGCTAATTTATGAATAAATTTTTAATTGTGATGTATTACGGATATTCAAATTAAAAATTATGAAAAATGGAAAAAAATAGGCCTGAGCTTATCAGGCGGGGCTATAGAGATACGGTTTATCATTTAGGCACATTTAAGGAAGCTCAAAGAACTAGGTCTTTTGAAACATGTTGATGTTATGTCAATAAACTCTGGTGGTTCAATTACTGGTGCGCTTTATGGGTTATATGGGCAAGATTTTGACAAGTTTGAAAATGTTCTGCTAAAAGGTGTTAAGAAGAGTGTGATTAAACGTATTCTGTTGTCACGTTTTTCTCTAATTCCAGCGTTTGTACTTTTTCTACTTTTTTCGAGTATGGTTGGTTTACTTTTTACTAGTGTTTCTTGGATAGTTTTGAATATGTTAGTAGCAATTATAGTAATCATTTTATTTTTTCAATTTGATTTGTTTCCTTTTAGTAAAATAATTGAACAAGCTTATGATAAGTACTTTTTTAAGGGTAAAACGTTGTCGAGTTTTAAAGACGAAGTTATACTAGCAATTAATGCAACTAATGCTGAGACAGGTACGCTCTTTATATTTTCTAAGAAAAAAATGAGTGATTCTTCTTATCGCTATCCAAAGGATGGAGGCATCCCAATTTTTTTCAATCACAAAAACTTCCCAATAGCTAAAGCAGTAGCGGCTTCAACGTGTGTTCCCTTTATTTTTACACCAGTTAAAATATTCAAAGACTATTTTAATAATAATGAAGATTATAAAAGAGTAAAACCTAGATTAGTAGATGGCGGAGTTTCAAGTTCATCTTTGGTTAGAAATATAGCGTCTCTTATAACAAGTTTTTCATTATAAACTAAAAATGGATTGTTCTTAATTAGATTTCTTTTAATACCATATTTACATATGGTTTTGAAACATTGGAAATATTTAACGACTGAATTATGGCTAATACCAACTTGACTATTAAACATAGATTCATATTTCAGATATGATTCGAGGTTATACACAAATTGATTGTCAATGTCAGTAATTTGGATTGATGTTTTTCCATATTTTACCTTAATGTAATTAGTTAATAAATCTTTCGCTCTATTATATTTTTGCAGAGATGCTTTGCTTCGTTCTCCAGCCTCAAATTTTCTTCTGAAAGAATCGTTGTGTTTTTGGAATAGCTTAAGAATGTTTATTTCACTTATTCCAATTGTTTTACCATTGAATTTATTCCTGCTGTGTTTGGGTCGCTCTTCGATAGTTCTAAATAAGTAGATTCAATTTTTGTTTCTAGTAAGTCTATGATTGATTTACTTATCTTATCGGTATTTAAACGGAGCGTGTTCTTTAGCTTGTTAGTCGATTTCCAGCGTTCTTTATTGATAAATTTACCAGTTCTTAGAGTTGTTGTTTTGCCTTGCAGTGCAATTTCGGCAAAAATAGGTAACTCTCCTTCGTTGTTTTACTTGTCTGTTTTTAGATAGAAAAATGTTTTAATCATAACATTACGTTTTTAGTTTTTTGTAAAATTATCAGTAATATATGAGGTTAGCGAGGGA
Source organism: Algibacter sp. (assembly GCF_029245835.1). Taxonomy (GTDB): domain Bacteria; phylum Bacteroidota; class Bacteroidia; order Flavobacteriales; family Flavobacteriaceae; genus Algibacter_B. The sequence goes on from NZ_JAQWOO010000041.1 coordinate 1,643, forward strand.
TTCCCAAGGATTCCCTAAATGATTTAGTTACCCTGTTTTTCTGAATTTCAAAGGTAACCTATAGGGTAACCTAACTTTGATATATAATCGTATTTTGAATATATACCAAAAACAAAAAACCCTCTAAACGTAATGTTTAAAGGGTTTTGACTTTTAAAGTTTTTTTTGACAACTTTATCAGCGGAGAAAGAGG